>JBFFIU010000227.1:0-5991 GCA_041556275.1 Anaerolineales bacterium
GTTATCGCCATGTTTGGCTTTGCCAATGCCGCCCAGCCCTACATGTCCGAGGTCGAGCCACAAGCCTGGCAGCAACTCGTTCAGGCTGGTCTCTTGATGGACCTGACCGGTCAGCCCTTTATTGACAATTACGACGAAGCAACAATCAGGGATGCCGGGACAGTCGACGGCAAGGTGTACCAGGTCAATCTCGGTCGTGTTTCTTACAGCGGCACCTACTACAACAAAGACCTCTTTGCAGAGTATGGCGTTGAAGTCCCCACGACCTGGGACGAATTGGTCGTCGCCTGCGAGACCTTCAAGGAAAATGAGATTGAATGCATGACGAACGGTGGGGCCGATGGCTGGCCCATTTTCGTCGGCGCTTACGGGCTGCTCGGGGCCTTGTACCCTGATCAGGCAGCTCTGGTCGAAGGACTTTGGACTGGAGAGCTTAAGTGGGACGACCCAGAGACCCTGGAATTGTGGGAGAAATACAAGGTCTATGCCCAGGAAATGCTCGAGCCGGGCACCAGCGGCATTGCCGGTGATGCGGCTCCTGGTCGCTTCGCCTCTGGCGCAGTAGCCATGTTCCCCAATGGTGTCTGGTACGCTGGGGCGATAGAAGACGCCGAACCGGATTTCGAATGGGGCTACATCCCCTTCCCAGGCAGTGATAATGCCGAAGACAACCAGTATCTCTTTGGCAAATACGATATGGGTTGGGCGATTGCCGCCAACACGCCCAATGAAGAAGCGGCGCTGCTCTACCTGTCAGAATTCTCCGAGCCGGATAACTACCAGGAGTTTGTCAATGCGGTCGGGTTCATACCCACCCAGCCGGGTGCGACCCTCGATACGCAGGTAGGTCAGGAAGTTGCCCCCTATCTCGAGAACTTCCTTGTTGGTTTTGAGCAGTTCTGGTCCGAACCCAAGGGTGCAGGCCAATGGGCCAACGGCGGTCAAGGGGCTTCGTGGTTCCAACCCTTCGGCGAATGGGATGATGCCGCTGCTTTAGCACAACAGTCCCAAGCGGATCTCCAGGCCGGACTCGATACCCTTGAGTAAGTAAAATCTAGTTTTCGTGTAGGCTTCTCGTCCCTAATGGGCGAGAAGTCTACCTCTCTAATTTCTTGGAGGGTAGATGCGATGAATCAGTATCTTTTTGGCACAAGCTGGAAAAGATGGCTCCCTTTTCTTTTCCTTCTGCCCGGGTTGCTTGCCTACTTCATCATTGCCCTTGGTCCTTCGCTGGCCACCAGCGTTTTCTCATTAACAGATGTCAGCGGCATCCCAGGTATTCCCATCAACTGGATCGGGTTTGAGAATTATGATGAATTTCTCTTACGAGGCCTGGCATCACGCGACAACCTGGCCGCGATTACGCGCACCCTGATCTTCATGTTCTTCGTGACGACCATCCAATTCACGCTTGGTTTGCTGATAGCCTTGCTGCTGAACCAAGGGTTAAAGGGAACCAGATACTTTCGCGTGCTCTTCTTCATGCCTGTGATCTTGGGTGTCACTATCCAGGGCCTGATTTGGACTCTTTTCCTCTATCCATTGGGCGGTCCTGTAGCAACAATAACGAATGATTTCTTAGGTTTGAACCTAGGGTTTCTAGGCGGTCCACCCCGAGAATCTTTTGCCTGGGTCATTGTGGTTCAGATTTGGGCCAACATGGGGATCACCATGGTGATCTTCCTGGCCGGTTTGCAGACGGTTCCCGAAGAACTGTACGAAGTGGCCGAGATTGATGGCGCCAATACCTGGGAGATCTTCCGCAATGTCACCTGGCCTCTGATCACCCCGGTGGTAAACACCAACCTAATCCTGAACATTATTGGCTCCCTCCAGGCCTGGCAGCTCTTCCTGGTGCTGACAGGGTATAAGGCTGGGACCCAGGTCATGGGTTATCTGGTCTACGCCGAAGGCTTTGGCCAAACTTCCGGAGGTGCTGGGGCCAGTTTCCGGCAAGGATATGCGGCTGCCGCTTCTATGGTCCTTTTTGTTATCGTGTTGGTTCTGGGCCTGTCAACCCAATTTCTGGTGCAGCGTAGAGAACGGAGGCTACTGGGATGAGCACAATCACACCTACAGAACTTCAAGCAGCAGCGACTGAGATCGTGGAGAAACCCAGCAGGAAACGCAAAATCAACTGGTGGCGCATTCTTTCATACCTGGTTTTATTGATATTTGCCATCATCTATCTGGGTCCACTGTTTATGCTGATTAATACCTCTTTAAAGACAACACCAGAATTCTTTAAGAACGCCACTTCTCTGGCAACTTCGCTTAACTTCGACAATTTTGTCGAGGCATGGGAAAAGGCCAGCTTCCCGAGACTGCTGCTCAATTCGGTGATTTACACCGCGGTGTCGACGACGCTTTACATCATCACGGCGATTTTTGTGGCCTTCCCGCTCGCCCGTGGCCTCGTACGTGGACACAAACTCCTTTACACTTTGTTTGTCATTGCCCTTTTCCTGCCAGCGGCTTTGATCCCTCAATTCCAGTTGATACTATTTTTAGGCCTATACAACAATCCAGTCGGGTTCATCTTATTCTTTTTGATAAATCCCATCGGGATCATCATCCTCGTTGGATACATACGGACTTTGCCAAGAGAATTGGATGAGTCTGCAGCGATGGATGGCTGCGGTTACTTCCGATTTGTATGGCAGATCATCATACCGCTTTCTAGACCGGCGATTGCCACGGTGATCGTGCTGCACGCCATCGGCATTTGGAACGAGCTGATTCTGCCGACCATTTATCTGACGAGCGAGGAATACTTCCCAATTACCCGCGGTCTGATCGTCTTTCAAGGCGTCTACGGCAGCGACTGGCCCACTTTGGCAGCTGCGGTGATGATGATAACGGTTCCCATGCTCATATTATTCCTGTTCCTTCAGAGGCACATGATCTCTGGCCTGACGGCAGGAGCCGTGAAGGGCTAGTGAAATCGGGAGTGATCTCGCAGGAGTAAATTCTCAGTTTTATCGCTTGGCTTGCAGTCAGTCGATTGTTGCCCCAATCTGATACTTCCAAGGTCCCCTTGGTAGTTCGCAAAAGATTGAGATGAGGGCGAAGGCTTTGCGTTGATCTAATATTTGCCAGAATGTGCCACGGGAAGGTTATTTTTATACGCGCTTGGGTGGGTGAGGTCGCTTCTCATGATCTTCAATATGACTATTAGATTTCACTGTGTCTTCCAAATCACCTCATCGTTAACGCTTCGCCAATCAGTTCATCCTTATCAATCCCGCGGGTTGATTTACTTTGGTGTTGAAGATGTCATCCACAATCAAAATTGAAGACATTAAAACGATCTTGATCCAACCCGATCAATCGCGCCTACTCATTGTAAAGATAATCACTACCGAACCGGGTTTATACGGTTTGGGGTGCGCCACATTCACGCAGCGTATTTATGCTGTTCAATCAGCCATCGAAAAGCACTTAAAACCCTTTCTCATCGGTCGGGAAGTCGACAATATTGAGGAGATCTGGCAGATGAGCATGGTGCATGGTTACTGGCGCAATGGCCCGGTGCTGAACAATGCCATCTCCGGAATCGATCAAGCATTATGGGACATCAAGGGCAAAATTGCGGGAATGCCCTTGTACCAACTTCTTGGTGGGAAAACCCGTCAAGGAGCGGCGGTGTATGTGCACGCCGATGGTGATGATGCTTTGGAAGTTGAGGACAATGTCCGCCGGTTAATCGACGAGGGTTTCCACTATATTCGCATCCAAATGGGTGGGTATGGCGGTAAAAATATAGATCATCCAAAGCCAGAAAATGCGCCGAAAGGAAATTATTACGATCCGCGAGCTTACAGCCGGAACATGCTGGAGATGATCGAGCACGTCCGGGTTCAACTAGGAAATTCAACCGAGTTGCTCCACGATATTCATGAACGTCTTCATCCAATTGATGCAGTGCAGTTTGCTAAGGATGTTGAGCCGTACAGGTTGTTTTTTCTGGAGGATGCATTGGCTCCGGAAGACATTGGCTGGTTTAAGACCATCAGGCAGCAATGCGCTACCCCACTTGCGATGGGTGAGCTCTTCAACAATCCCCAGGAATGGCAGCACTTGATTTCAGAACGCCTAATAGATTTTATACGCATGCATGTCAGCCAGATGGGCGGGATAACCCCTGCCCGCAATGTAGCAATCTTCGCCAATATGTATGGAGTTCGAACTGCGTGGCATGGTCCGAGCGATACATCTCCGGTTGGACATGCGGCAAACCTTCATCTTGATCTCTGGGCGCCAAATTTCGGTATTCAGGAATGGTATTGTCCGTCGGAGCTGGAGTACGAGATGTTTCCTGGATTGCCGAGAGTTCGTGATGGCTATCTTTATCCGAATGACCAACCTGGTTTGGGAATCGACATTGATCAGCAGCTGGCGGCAAAATATCCATGCCAGGAGATCGTTGAAGAATGGACGCAAACTCGCCTTCCAGATGGAAGTCCTTCTCGTCCATAAGAATTAATAAAAGTACGTCCGGATTTCTAGTAATCAATCTTGACTTTTGAAGGTTTAAATGGAGATTGAAGAGCAGTTTGAAAGATTAACCCCGCGTTATCCAGAGTTGAAAGGGCAGGTAGCGGTTATCACTGGCGGAGCAAAGGGTATCGGTCGTGGAATTGTCCTTCGCTTGGCGCGCGAGGGCATGCGCGTCGTCATCGCGGATAAGGACGAAGAGTCTCTTGGTATCACGATGGACTCGCTGCAGAGATTGGACACGACGGTCTACGCCTTCCTGGGAGATTTGAGTCAAGCGGAGGTTATAAATAAACTATTTGAGCAAACTATTGAGAAATTTGCTGGTGTTGATCTCTTGATCAATAATGCAGCTAATCTTGATCGGTTTCGACTTTTGGACGAGCACGAAGATGTTTTGGATCTCCAGCTGGCAACCAATGTTCGTGGACCGTACCTCTGCTCAACTCAAGCAGCAAAATTGATGAGTCAGGCGGATGGCGGCAACATAATTAATATCTCATCGGTGGGTGGGCTTCGCGCCCATTGGATCGGTTTTCCTTACGATGTCACCAAAGGAGCGGTGGACACGCTGACTAGGGCGATGGCGATCGATCTGGCCGAGTATAACATCCGCGTCAACGCCATTGCACCGGGTGCGATTCGAACGAAACGAACGCCCCCCTCTGATGATCCTGCTGTTCGCGAAATGTCTGCTCGCATCCCATTGCAGCGATTTGGTTTTATATCCGAAATCAGCTCTGTGGTTGTTTTTCTTGCTTCTCCGGAGGCGAGCTATATCACGGGGCAGATTATTTACGTGGACGGCGGTATCACATCACAATTGGCTCCACCTGGGCAAAAACTGTGAAATGAATTTTTGATCAAAATAACCATATCCAAGAACAGTTATGGCAATTATTGCAAATAACGATTATTGTATGCTGCACGATTTAATGTCCAGGAATTCTCAGTAATGAAGACTCAATTACTTTTCATCGTGATCTTAATAGCATTTCTATTTGCTGGGTGCCAGGTTGAAGAGCAGGCAGATCCAATAATCACCCAAACAAGCACACCATCATCTGAGACATTAATTGATGAACCAACTGATTTGCCGACAGAGGTACCAACCGAGACAAGCATTCCAACATCAACTCCTCTACCACCGCCCCCGCAGATCCCAGTGGCTGATGAGCAAGGTTGGGAATTAGTCTGGCAAGATGAATTCGATGGAGATGAGATCAATAGGTCGAATTGGACATTTGATATCGGCGGCTGGGGTTGGGGGAATGGGGAAGCGCAGTATTATACCGATCGTCCTGAAAACGCCCGGGTCGAAAATGGTTTGCTGGTTATTGAGGCCCGGCAGGAAAAGTACGAGGAGAAGTATTACACCTCTGCCAGGTTGTTAACTCAAGGTCTTCAATCTTTTCAATATGGACGCATAGAAGCACGAATTAAAGTCCACCCTGGTACGGGTTTCTGGCCAGCTTTTTGGATGCTTGGCAGCGA
>JBFFIU010000228.1:0-5946 GCA_041556275.1 Anaerolineales bacterium
ATGTATTGCTCGTAGGGGATTTGCAATCCCCGTAATCAGCAATGCATTACTTGCCCGGGATGGGACATTGTTGTAAACTGGCTGTGTATTGCTCACAGGGAATTTACAATCCCCGTTTGTTGAAAGCTAACACGATATTTCTCCCAGAATAAAAACGCTCAAAGGGGATTTGCAATCCCCGTAATCAGCAATGCGTTACTTGCCCGGGATGGGACATTAGACACCTTCACCAGTAGAGTAACCCGTCAGAGCATTCCGGGTTTTCGCCTAGACTCCCCCTGGTCAAGTGCATGCCTTATTGCGCAGCAAGGCTTGGGTTTTTACGACCAAGTTGGATCATCCTTTAGGCACAATAAACCATGTTCCCAACGCTAATAGAACAAGACCGCCAATACGAACCCAACTCAGCGGGATAGATTGACCATCCGCTAAGCCAAAGGTATCTACCAAAACACCCATCGTCATTTGGCCGGTGATAATCATCGATAGGCCCGCTGCGACACCGACCTTGGGCAGCGCATAAGCAATACCCGCAATAATGCCAATCCCGAGTAGCCCCGCAGCCACGATGACTCCTAACGTTGGAGCTTGGATAGCAGAGAAGGCAGTATTTCCTTGTCGACTATAAACTACAAGTAAAAGTAGACCTGCAGCTATCCCCGCAAAGGTGTTGACCAGCAAACCGGTTAGCATTGCCCCCGTATTTTTCCCAGCTGCACTAATGAGCGAAGATTGTACCCCGATTGCTAGGCCGCTAAAAAGTGCCACGATAAGCGATGTTAAGATTAGTCTCTGCATATTGTCCTTTTTAATCTTGCTTGGATATTAGGTCGCCGAATAACTACATTGTGGTCGAAATGACCCCGGCGTGACGAACCTGTTGCGCTTTGAGCAGGATCCACGACGCGAGTACGAGCCAATACAGCCTTTGAACAAGGCCGCCGATCCCGAGAGTAGAAAGGGGACCGTTGAATATGAAGAGCAGGATGGCGGTAATGAGCAGGAGCGAGGCGAGCCAGTAGCTGCTCGTACGCCATCCCGAGCGTGCAATAGAGGATCGGGTTGCCTCTATTAAGAATGCTGCTGGAAAGATCAGAAGGAAGTTCAAGCCTGCCATGTTGTGAATGGATCCGGAGCGCGTGGGCGCTGAGTCTGGAGCGTCCACTGGATAGGCGCCGGCTAGGATCGAGGCGCAACCCCAGGCGACGAGCAGGACGATCCCGATGCGGCCACCAACCGTGGGGGTCAGTGACCACAGTGCAATTCCTTGGGAGATGCCTGCTAGGCCGACTAGCGCGAGAGCAAGGGCGATGACTGGCGCGTACTTGGTGAGAGCATAGAAGCTAATGCCGGAATGCATTGGATCGACCTCGGGTGCCAGGAAGAGAAGGATGAAAACCGCGGCTAGGAAGAATAGCGTTGTGATGATGCTGAAGTATGCGAGCACACGGTTCATGTTTGCCTCCTTTAGCCTTCTTCCGGAATGTGGGTCTGCGAGCACCCTTCAGGTAACCTGGCTGTGTGATAAGCAAACATCTCTATGATCAATTTCAAAGTTGCACTTTCTACTCGAATCGGTCTTGCTCCATTATCTGCTGCTCAGATAATCACTATAGGAACAACACAAACAAAATCCTGCTATGAAGAGGGTTGAAGGAGCTTTTCGTTTAGACCATCAGGAAAAGTGATTATATCAACAACCCCACCTTCTTTGTCATCATTGCCCAATTTGATTTTTTGTTTTTTCATTCACAGGGGATTTGCAAACCCCGTTCGTTGAAAGCTAACCCGGAATCGCTCCCAGAATAAAAACGCTCAAAGGGGATTTGTAATACCCTTTTGTTGAAAGTTGTCAGGGATTACAATCTGCTGCAGCAAAAATATCATCGCTCGCAGGGGATTTATAATCCCTATTTATCGAAAGCTGGCCATATATCGCTCGCAGGGGATTCGTAATCCCCGTTATCAGCAAATTGATCGGTCCTCATAGTTCCTCAAACAGACACGCAAGAATACAAATTACCGTCAAACCATAATCAATATGAAATAAATTCCAGAAGGGAATATTCTTAGGCCAACTTAAGATTAGGCTGTGATTCTATCGCTTTTTAGAACCGCATCCGTGGGGTCTAAACTTGCTGTTAAATACTATTGGATGCTTCCGAGATATACAATTAAGCATCGGATATTTCAAACAACACCCAAACGGAGCACTATGCTATGCGCTCAAAAACAGCCTGGATAACCACGATTCGTCCTTCTTCCAAGTTTTTTAGAGAGTTTGCAACCTTTTGAGGCACGTCCTTAGGAACGATTACGTCTAGCCCCAGAGGTGCAGGTCCAGCCTTCGCTGTTTCATCATGGCGTTTTCGGGTTAACTCCATTGCTCTTTGAGTGACATCATTCCATTCGAGCTCTGTATACCAGCTTTCTATCAACATCTCACGGATAATATCTGGTTTCTCCAGAAAGCTTATCGACTCATTGCTCGCCCAGAAGACTGGGTAATGAACATTCGATGCAGGTCCCTCCATAATTTCGTGAATTGCCAAACATCCCCCAGGACGAATAACCCGCGTAATCTCACCATACAACTTTCTTTTATTCTCAATGTTCATCGACACATGTTGAAGCCAAACCGCATCGAAGAAACTATCTTCAAAGGGCATCTCTAATGCACTTCCTTGCTGGAAAGAAACTTTATCGCCAAGACCAACATGGTTGGTCAACATTTCAGCAGCGCGAACGTACTCCTCGGTCAGGTCAAGACCGGTAACATGGCAGGCAAATTCTCTCGCCAGGGTTCGCGCTGCACCTCCGACACCACTTCCAACATCCAGAACATGCATACCCTTTTCCAGTTTAGCTAGTCTAGCAAGTGTTCTGGTTTCTGTACGCCCACCAAAGTGAAATTCATCGAACGATGCAATGTCGTCCCTTGTCAGAGCATTGATGTCCTTGCCGGCGTTTTCAAGAGCAGCGAGGATTATCGTCTCCAGATTCTTCTGACCGTAGTGGTTGCTTATGGTTTCTTCAACTCTCAAAATAGTAATTCCCTCAATAAACTTTGATTTAATTTACCACCTTGCGCCCTATCTGTTTGATAAGCAAACAACTCAATGATCAATTTCAACTCTGCCTTTTCTGATCGAATAAATTTTTAGACATTATTTGCCGCTGAGATAAATATCTTTGAGACCAACACAAAACATAGTCTTGGAACAAATAAAGTTGGATGATCTTTTCGTTTAAATATCTTGACAAATGATTATATCAAAATCCAACTTTCTTTGTCATCATTGCCCAATTTGAATTTTTGGGTGTTTTTTGAAGATTGGTCTTCTTTTGCTAGTCCTCGAAAGTTCATAATTTCATGTTCACCAAACTGATGCCGTATGTGATGCAGGCTTGCATATTTTAATATTTCCGCCGGATAGATCTCTCCTCTGGATTCGGAGCAAGAATTTGGTCAGTACCATGCGGAGGTGAGATTGGTGGGGTTTATTGACCACAGATTAAACAACCCTTACGCAGCTCTCAATTAATAGACTCACTTCAGTTCTGGGGGAAAAAAGTAATAAATTCTGCCAACTAGTGTATGCAGTTAATAATTATCAAGCAATAAGGTAAAAAATAAAAGCAGAATTCTGCGAAATTAATCCTATCTGTAAAAAACTCACCCCCCCAATTGAATTTCACCCCACGCCGCACAACAAATTGTTGATTTTGGTAGTTAATTATTGTACAATGTGAAGGCGTAAAAATTTAATCATCCCGGCTTACATCACGGGTGAACTCAGGCAGAACTAAAATCCTGAAAACCAAATCAGCTTGCGACAACATCCGTTAACAACAGGTTAGCTTAATTTGATTCCAGGAGAGGAGGTGCTATGTAAGGAAAGTAAATCTGCTATTTCTCTACGTAAGGTTAGAATTTTAGGTGTGATGTCTGCGTTAATAAAAACACGAATGATAGATGAGGGGAGTTGACTATTTTCTTGACAACTTCTAAAAAAACTTCAGCCAATCACGCTATCGAGCTGAAGATGGATACTACAGCTTAGATAATTGGAGGATAATGCGATGAATTACTCAAGAAAGTTGTTCGTATCAATCGTTGTGATAATCTTGCTTGGCTTAAGCATCAGCCTGGTGCAAGCCCAGGGACTTGATCCCATTGTTGGAGCGAAACAACTCATCACTCAGATCAACGGACAGCGTATATGGCAGTTCACCCGTTACCTGGCGTCGGATGAGCTGCAGGGGCGTCTTGCGGGAACAGAAGGAGAACAGCTGGCTGCGGAATACATAGCCAAAAAATTCTCGAATTGGGGGTTGGTGCCGGCAGGGGATGACGGCAGTTATTTCCAAAACTTCACCGTCTCCTCGTGGTACGCTACAGCGCCTGTCGATTTATCGGTGCCTAGCGGCCCAACCTATGAATACGGAAGTGACTACACCATCTTTACTTATTCAGGTAGCACCAACGTCACGGCTGAGGTAGTATTTGCCGGGTACGGCATGAGCATTCCTGCATACAATCCTGCGGATTATCCTGGCTGCCCTGCTCCGGTGTCGGGCTACGACGACTACGCCGGCATAGACGTGACCGACAAGATCGTGCTGGTGCTGCGACATGGACCACAAGAAGATGACAATTGGTATAACTACTGCCCCAATACGGTTAGCCCGGGCTACTCGGTTGGGGGTCTCTGGTGGTTCGGCTACAAGGCCTACAACGCGTATCTGCATGGGGCTAAGGGCATGATCCTGGTCAGCGATTACAACCACGGTCCTGCTCCGGGGGCGGGTACTTTGTACGATTTCCACTATGCAGCCGAAATGGGATCCGTTTTCGCTCATCGCTCCATCGGTGAGATGTTGGTCCCCGATCTGGAGGCTCGCCAAACCATCATTGACGCCACGCTGACGCCATTCAGCGGGCCTACCGGTCAGTCCATGAACATGGTGGTCACCGCTGTCTTTGACGCGGACGCCCCGAGCCAGAACGTGTTGGGGGTTATCCCGGGCACTGACCCTGAGATCGGCGATGAGGTGGTCATCGTCTCTGCCCACTATGACCACGAGGGTGTTGCGCCGACGGGTGAGGTTTACCCCGGAGCCGACGATGACGCCTCGGGCACCGCGGTGATGATGGAGATCGCCAAGATCATGTCCAGTGGCAACTTCGCCCCCGAGCGGACCGTTCTCTTCGCTGCCTGGGGTGCAGAGGAAGCTGGCTTGGTCGGCTCCTATTATTATGTGGAGGACGATCCCAAGTTTCCGCTCGAGAATACTGTAGCTGTGCTGCAAATGGACATGGTAGGCGTGGGTAACCGCACCGGCTTGAATGTCTTCGGCGGCACAGTCTTTAGCGATCTTTTCACCCAGATACAGGCCAATGCAGACGAAGTGCTCGTGGAGGCAATGGACTATGCCCCTGGCGGCGGTAGCGACCATGTCCCCTTTATCAATGCAGGCGTACCGGCGGTCATGTTCCAGACGATGGGACCGCACGAGTATTACCATACTCCAGCCGACACGATTGACACCATCGACCGCTACGAACTGGAGCACACGGGACGCGTGGTCGGAGCCACGACTTATGAGCTTGTCATGGACGAGACCTTTGAGGTGACTCGACCCGAGGGTTTCATCTACCGTCATGCTCAAAATGACGAATAGCACCTAGATCAACACACAACTCGCTCGCAAACGATGCGGGCGAGTTGTGTATTATTACCTTAAGCACCAGCTAGACAATTGATCACAAACCAATCATCAGAAGCACGATGGTGATCGCTCACATCATTATCGCTCGCAGAAAATAAAAGCTCGCAGGGGGTTTACAAACCCCGTTCGTTGAAAGCTAACACGGTATCGCTCCCAGAACAAAAAACGCTCAAAGGGGATTTGTAATTCCCTTTTGTTGAAAGTTGTTAGGGG
>JBFFIU010000229.1:0-5904 GCA_041556275.1 Anaerolineales bacterium
CTTTGTCCCCTCTCTCACATAGAGAGCTCCAACCCCCTTTGGACCATAAAATTTATGGGCTCCTATGCTCATCAGATCAACATTAAGTGCATCGACTTCTACATTTAGGTGCGCCGCGGCTTGGACTGCATCTGTGTGGAATCGAACGCCACGTTCTTGACAGATCTTTCCAATCTCAGCGATCGGATTGATAGTACCAATTTCGTTGTTCCCATATATCACTGAGACAATAGCAGTATTTGACCTGATTGAAGCTGCGACATCTTCTGGGTTGACCATCCCGAATTGATCGACTGGAAGAACCTCTATTTCGAAACCGTGCAAATCTCGCAATTGATGAGCGGTATTGGTGACTGCGGGATGTTCAACTGGGCTGATTAATATGTGTGTTGCATTCCTTGAATTTCTTTCGGTAAATGCGACCCCTCTTAATGCCAGATTATCGCTTTCCGAACCACAGGAAGTAAAAATGATTTCTTCAGGTTTTGAGCCCAATATCTTTGCCACTCGCATGCGTGAGTGCTCTAAGGCGCTCTCCGCTTGCTGACCAAACCTGTGAATTGAAGATGGATTACCATACATCTGATTGAAATAAGGCTCCATCTCATCAATCACTCGTGGATCGACCGGTGTGGTTGAGGCAAAGTCAAGGAATGTATGTCGGGTACTTTGCATTCGATTTCTCGTTTGTTTTTCTGCTGAACAAGCAAAATTATAGCATGTCTCCGATCGATCAATTGTTCAATCACTTTCCAAGAAGTGATAAATTGGATCATAATCTCCATTGCAAGAAATGAACCAATAGAATTTTCTTTCTCCTGAGTATCCTTGTTATAATAACCTTTGTTATTAATATCACTTATTGGAGGACTTATATCTATGAAAATCCGTTTTGGTACGGATGGCTGGCGTGCAGTGATCGCTGAAGATTATACTTTCGAAAATGTCCGCCGGTGTGCACAAGGTTTTGCGGAATACTTGATCTCAAAAAAATACAAAGACGAGTGGGTAGTCATTGGCTACGATAAGCGCTTCCAATCGGAGAGATTTGCTGAAGTATGCGCTGAAGTAATGGCTGCAAACGGAATTCGAGTTTACCTGACGGAGGACGCAACACCAACCCCTGTGATCTCATATTCCGTAGTTGATAAACATGCAGTCGGAGCGATTAATATCACCGCCTCGCATAATCCACCAGCAGATAATGGTTTCAAAGTACGCAACCGTTTTGGTGGAGCAATAGCCCCAAAGGGTTTGGGTGAGATAGAAAACCTGATCCCTGATACTATCGATAAGGTCAAGCGAGTTGAATTTTCAGAAGCTTTATCGGCTGGCACAATTCTTCCATTTAATCCGAATCCAGCTTACATCGAACAAATCCTGAATTTAGTTGACCTGGATTCAATAAGATCTGCTGGATTGACAATACTGGTCGATCCGATGTGGGGAAATGGCGCGGGGTGGTTCACTGAATTATTAGGTGGGGGAACCACGAGTGTTATCGAGATCCATGATCACCGTAATCCAATATTTCCGGAGATGACCCGTCCTGAACCTATCCCACCCAATGTGGATGCCGGATTAAAAGCTACGACTGACAATAAAGCGGATGTATTAATTGTCACCGATGGTGATGCCGATCGACTGGGTCTTGGAGATGAGAACGGTGGTTTCATCGATCAATTAAGGGTATTTGGTCTTCTGGCATATTATTTCCTGGAGGTACGGGGAGAACGGGGCACCATCGTCAAGACACTTTCCACAACCGACATGCTCACAAAATTGGGGAAAATTTATGATGTTCCAGTCATCGAAACCGGTGTTGGATTTAAATTTGTCGCCCCAGCCATGCTTGAGCATAAAGCAATGATCGGAGGAGAGGAATCAGGTGGTTACGCATTTGGTGATCATGTCCCAGAACGTGACGGCATCTTGGCTGGATTATATATTTTGGATTTGATGGTCAAGCTGCAGTGCAAACCAACGCAATTGATCGATTTGCTCTTCAAGAAAGTAGGTCCTCATTATTATGACCGGATTGATACTCGTTTTACGGGTGATCCGCAAGCCCGGCGGGATAAAATTCTAGCAGCAAATCCGAAAACAATCGGCGGATTTGAAGTCACTGGGCTCAATACGGAGGATGGTTTTAAGTTTAATCTGGGAGATAATGGCTGGCTGCTGATCAGATTTTCTGGTACTGAACCCATTATCCGGGTTTACACTGAGACGACTTCACAAGATCAGGTTCAAGCGATACTTAATGACGGTCTTAGCATCGCAGGTCTGAAATAAGTGTTAGTAGACACTCATTGTCATCTTGACTTTAACAGATTTGATGAAGATCGCGAGACCGTAATCAAACGCGCTGCCGATGCTGGAGTTGGGCGTATTCTCAATCCAGGAATTAATCTCGAATCCAGCCAGGCAGCTATCCAGCTCTCAGAAAATTATTCTCAGGTGTATGCGGCTATAGGGGTTCATCCGAATGATGCACTTTCCTGGAATAGTGAAACCTTGACTCACCTGAAAAAATTATCGCATCATCCTAAGGTTAAGGCTATCGGTGAAATTGGTCTTGATTATTATCGGGATCGAGCTCCAAGGGACCTTCAGAAACACATCTTCCTTGAACAACTAGATTTAGCTTCTGCACTAGAATTACCTGTGATCATCCATTCCCGTCAATCAATGGCGGACGTGATAGATGTTCTCAAGGATTGGCAGCTCGGCTTGTCAGACACGAAACCTGGTCTTGCTTCACGACCGGGTGTGCTGCATTCCTTCTCCGGTGAGGATCATGATGCAAATGAGGCCATCTCGATGAATTTTCTGATCGGAATTACAGGTCCAATAACATTCCTCAATGCAGATGATCTTAGGGAATTGGTGATAAGATTACCACTCGAGAGTGTTTTAATTGAAACAGACTCTCCCTTTCTTTCACCCCACCCGAATCGTGGAAAAAGAAATGAACCCGCTAATGTTCGCTTGGTGGCTGAAAGGATCGCTGAACTTCATCAAGAACCTTATAGTACAATCACTGAAATCACATCGACCAACGCCTCACGGCTTTTCAAATGGTGAACAACCTATTGACGACAGCACCTTTTTATACTCCAGTTCAAAACGGCATCCGCCAGGTTGAAGAACGGATGTACAGTGTGACGAATGGGCACCACCCAGATTTGAAATCCGCCCTCGACCACATTATTTCATCTGGTGGGAAACGAATAAGGCCAGCAGTGACTTTGCTGACTGGTGATATGCTTGGAGCAGACCGGGATAAGTTAATTTCTTTAGCTGCAGCAATTGAGTTGTTGCATACCGCGACTCTCATCCATGATGATCTCATTGATGGCGCGCTCCTTCGACGTGGAAATCCTACTTTGAATGCCCAATGGACTCCAGGAGCTACTGTGCTTACAGGAGATTTTGTTTTTGCGTGCGCAGCTGTTTTGGCATCGGAGACGGATGAAGTTGAATTGATGCGTATCTTTGCAGAGACGTTATCTACCATTGTGAACGGGGAGATCACCCAGATGTTCTCGAAACATGGGGAAGATCTTCACAAAGAATATTATGAGCGCATCTATGCAAAAACAGCCTCTTTATTCGTTCTGGCCACAACGGCTCCATCATTGCTCAGTCCAATTCAGGAAGAGACTTATGACGCCGCACAGCGCTTTGGCTATGGAATTGGAATGGCTTTTCAAATCATCGATGATGTGTTGGATTTCACTGGAGATCAAGTTGCAGTCGGAAAACCGGTCGCTAATGATCTCCGCCAGGGTTTGATCACACTGCCTACAATCCATTATTACAAGTTGCATCCAGAGGATTTGGATTTGGCATTGGTTCTGCGCGGTGAAGTAATCAATAATGACCGATTCGACCACCTGATAACTCAGATCCAATCCTGTGGAGCGATCGAAAAATCGGTGCAGGAAGCGGATCGCTTTGTTGCACAGGGATTAGATGCGCTTCAGGAACTGCCCATGACCCCCGAAAACGTAGCCCTGGAAGATTTGGCTAATTATATACTCGACCGCCATCGCTAGTGAATTTATTTCGTGACCCATATTCTTGACTGGTTATTATCCTGATGATATATTTATTTTGATGATGCTTTACTCAATCTCTTATTCCAGAATTGCTACTACTGACGCTAATTCAGGATGGACAACGGGCGTGGTAGTGAAACGCGGAGTTCTTATCCATATTGATTGAATTCATCGTCTCAAAATCCCATCGCCCCGATTTGAGCGGGGCTTTTTTCATTAAATTCTAAAAAGGAGTTTCCCATGAAGGCCAAATTTTCAGTTGACATTCCAACCTATGCGGTCCCAGAGAAATCATTGGTGCCTGTGAGCGACTATCTTGGTCACCTTACACCGATTCCTCCATCGAGAATGTTTCTGATCAACAAATCCCTGGTTGTATACAACCAAAATAATCCTGACAGCCCTACGTATGATGCTTCCCAAGGTGATGGTGGGGCGAGCTTGCCCGGAACGCCGACCGCGATTCTTGAAAGGGCAGCCGAGTTGCAATTCACTCATGGCACAGCATATGGGATGCCTTTTGGAACGAAAGAATTTCGCCGTTCGGTGATCGAAGATTATTGGGGGTTGGAGTCCGACTCAGGGATAGGACCAGCAAACGTTGCAGGCACGGCTGGCGGGCGAGATGCCTTGATAAAAGCCTACCGGGCTATGTTATCCCTCGGTCATGGACGTGAAGGAGACGTCGTGATCGTCTCGCGTGTACCCTGGATATCTTACAACTGGGGACCGTATGGTCTCGGGGCGAATGTGATGTGGGCACCGGGTCAACCAGATGAAGGCTGGGTTTATACAGAGAGCAGTATTCAAGCTTGTGTGGATTTCGCTGCACGGAGCGGAAGAAAAATTGCTGGATTGGTGATCACCTGCCCCGATAATCCAACTGGTTTGACGATCACCCCGCAAAGACAAGCTGAGCTGGCAAAAGCTGCCCTGAAAGCAGGCGTGGCCTTCGTCTTGTTTGATTGGATGTACCATTTTGTCACCGATGAAGAACCGATGGATTTGAATTCATTCCTGGGATATTTTGATCCTGAGGAGCGAAAGAGGGTGATGTTTCTGGACGGTCTCACCAAGAGTCTGGGTGCCTCAAATATCCGCAGCTGCCATCTGATCGCCTCAGAGGAAGTGATCAAGTTCATCGTGGCTTACGCCTCGCACAGTGTCATGCCATCTTTCTACTCGCTGGGGGTTGCAATGGCAGCATATCAAATGGGTTATCGGGAGGCGAGTCGTTCCATCGTGGAGCCAACCAACGCCAGTCGCCTAGTGCTGAAAGACTTTCTCGATCGAGAAGGATTCAAATACATTCTCGGCAAAGGATATTACGCTTTCATTCATGTCGGTGATTGGCTTGAGGCGAGCGAGTGGAAAGATAGTGAGCCATTAGGTCAATACCTGGCAGAGGAACATGGAGTTGCCATTGTACCGGGAGCGTTTTTCTCACCCTACGGAGGCGAATGGATCCGGTTTTCTTATGCCACACCCCCCGAACGAACGCTTGGCGCGGCAGAAAGGTTATTGCAAGGATTGAATGAATTGCATAATGTTTAACCAATAGAATAATGGATAACTTATTCGAATTTTCTGAAAAATATCTATTGGCGCGAGAGTCCTCCATCAAATCGAACCCCGGGGGTGGCTTATCTGGTTTGGAGGTCGAGTGGAACTTGCTTGACTCGCAGTTCCACCCACTTCTTACGATTGGTGCAGGTCCAGATCAACAGTCATTTGTCGATTATTTGCGGGCTGAGTTTATCTCTCCTCGATTGAGAGAATTCAGCCAGTTGGAAGTATTTCATTGGATGATCGAATGGGCTACCCAACCTTACTACCATCC
>JBFFIU010000230.1:0-5885 GCA_041556275.1 Anaerolineales bacterium
TACAGGAATTGTAGAAGCGAGGGCGATGTTATGGGGCTGAAAACCAGGCAGGACTATTTAAGGGCATTGCGCGAACTCAAGCCCAATATTTACAAATTTGGAGAATTGATCGAGGATGTCACCACGCATCCCGTCACCAAACGCACAGTAGAAAGTCATTGCCGCAGTTTTGACGCCTCTCACGATCCCGAATGGGCCGATCTGTACACAACCACCTCGATCTTTACCGGCGAGGTAATTCATCGCTGGAACTCGATGATGCAGAGCAGCGATGAATTAATCACCAATATGAAGTTGAAGCGTCAAAACTACCGCCGCACGGGCACGTGCTCAGGGGCTGTCTGTGTCGGCTGGAACGCCCAGAATACACTTTGGGCTGTGACCAAGGAGATCGACAAAGAATTTGGTACGGACTACCAGGAACGGTTAAAAAACTGGATACTCCACGCCCAGGAGGAAGGGCTAACTGTCGCCGGGGCGCTGACGGATGCAAAAGGCGATCGCAGTCTCAAACCATCCCAACAGGCAGATCCCGATGTACATTTACGCATTAAGGAAGTCAGAGAAGATGGGATCATCATCCACGGGGCAAAGCTGATGATCTGTGGAACCGCGGCATCGCAAGAGATCTTCTTATTGCCTGGCGGGGTCTATAAGGAAGAGGACAGTGACTTTGCACTTGCTTGCGTCGTACCGCGCGATATCGATGGGCTGACGATCATCGAAGCCACTCGCCCAAGCGATCGCAGAGATCTGGAAGAAACTTCCGAAGCTGAGGTGCCGAATACGGGCATTACCCAAGGATTGCTGCTGTTCGAAGAAGTATTCGTCCCCAATGAGCGAGTATTCATGTGTGGAGAGGCGAAATATACCGCCAAATTTATCCAGTACTTCACTGCGAATTACAGGGCTTGTATCGGCGCCTGTGTCTCCGGTCAAGGTGATGTGATGGTTGGCGCTTCTGTGTTGATGGCTCGCGCTAATGGGTTATCAGCAAAGACCTTCACGAATAAATTGGTAGATATGTCGATTAACAACCAAATCACCTATGGACTGGGAGCTGGTGCCTGCGCAATGGGCTCTAAACACGCTTCAGGCTCGTTTTTCGCTGACCCAATCACTGCACATACCAATAAAGTTATGGTAGCTACTTTGCCGTATGAGACCAAACGGCTGACCCAAGAGATCGGAGGAGGTATTGTAGAGACTGGTTGTATGCCTTCTTACCAAGACTTCACCAACCCTCAGTATGGCGAGCTTTTGCAAAAATACTATAAAGCAGGCTCCGCTTCTGCTGATGCCCGGTATAAAGCTGCGCGATTATCTGAGTGGTTGACGATTGGAGGCGGTGTACCCGGGTGCATGCATGGCGGCGGTTCCCCAGATGGCGCCAGGTTAGTTGTTCGTTTCAGCACACCATTCGAAGAGTATGCGGAGTATGCCAAAGCAATTATGGGCATTGATGAGGATGTGCAAGAACCACAAAAGATCAAATGAGTTCTGAGGCTATTGCATATTCCCCAGTGGTTGATCACAAAGAGCAATTACTTTATCCCTACATAATTTCGCACTAATTGATGCCAAAAATGGTTATTAAGGAATTATTTTCACTAATGAAATATTCATCGCGAATTCATTCTTTATTATCCCAGGCATTATCCTGGTGATGATAAACAAGGGTAAACAATGAGACTAAAAGAAAAAGTTGCATTAATCACCGGCGGCGCAGCAGGGATCGGCAAATCAATAGCAAAAGTTTTTGTTGAGCAAGGTGCCAAAGTCTGCATAGGTGATATCAATGAAAAGGCCGGATTGCAAACAGCAGAAGAACTTGGTTGCGCGTTCTACAATGTTGATGTCTCCGACCGGGGATCTGTTCAAAATTGGGTTGACGATGTTGCGAAGCAATTCGGCAGAATTGACATCTTAATCAACAACGCCGGCATACTCAGAGATGCGCTTTTCGTGAAAGTTAAAGATGGGGAATTGGTCAAACAGATGACTGAAGAATCGTTCGATTCGGTTATTTCCGTAAATTTGAAAGGTGTGTTTAACTGCTCCCAAGCGGTTGCCCCCCACATGATCCGCCAGGGTTCAGGCTCAATTGTCAATGCTTCTTCAGTTGTTGGCATAGATGGCAACTTTGGCCAGACCAACTATGTTGCTTCCAAAGCAGGTGTAGTGGGCATGACAAAAGTTTGGGCACGCGAACTTGGTCGTTATAACATCCGGGTCAATGCAATCGCTCCTGGAATGATATTGACCGAAATGCTGCGCTCCATGCCTGAAAAGACGTTAGCTGCTTTTGAGCAGAGGACTCCTCTCAGAAGATTGGGCAAACCTGAGGAAGTTGCCAAACTCTATCTGTTCTTGGCTTCTGATGAAGCGAGCTATATTTCTGGGGAAGTGATCCGCATTGATGGCGGATTGGTGATCGGGACATAATAGAGTTGTGAGTAATCACTGATCACATTTGGTATCCGAATTTATGGAACAATCTGCTCCTGAAGCGCTGGGTTTCTCTTCAACACGGTTGTTGCGTATCAATAACCTCATGAACCGCTATGTGGAGAGCGGAAAATTGGCTGGGGTGGCGACTTGCGTTGCACGGAGGGATCAGATCGTACATATTGAAACTTTCGGACATCAAAACTTGGAATCAAAAACTCCCATGTCGCTGGATTCGATCTTCCGCATCTATTCGATGACCAAGCCAATTACCTCAATGGCGTTGATGATGTTGTACGAAGATGCACTGTTCAACCTAACCGATGCGGTCAGCATTTACATACCTTCATTTAAGGAATTGAAAGTCTGGGGCGAGGGTGGCGCATTGGAGACTCCGACCCGCCCGATGACGGTTCAGGATTTGTTGCGCCATACGGCGGGACTGAGCTACGGAGATCATGCAGAATCACACTCCCCAGTGGACAAGTTGTACGATGAAGCCGATCTTTTCAATCCAAACATCACCAATGCAGAGATGATTGAACGTGTTGCTAGCCTTCCGCTCATATACCATCCGGGCGAAAAGTGGCATTACAGTGTTGCCACCGATGTGGCCGGATACCTGGTAGAGGTGCTGTCTGGCAAGCCTCTGGCAGATTTCATGCAGGAAAGAATATTTGATCCATTGGGGATGGTGGACACAGCCTTCCATATTGATCCATCCAAGCTGAGTCGTTTTTGCACCCTTTACGGAAAAACACCAGAAAACGATTTAGGGGTGCTCGATTTGCCTGCTTCCAGCGAATACCTTCCGCCAGTGGCAGCGCAATCTGGAGGATCCGGACTGGTATCCACCATCGCCGATTACCTTAAATTCGCCCAATGTATGTTAAATAAAGGCGAGATAAATGACGTGAGACTGCTAGGACCTAAAACCGTTAAGTTAATGACCTGCAACCACTTACCAATGGGGCTTCTACCAATCGCCTATGAAGGTAAGGAACCTATGCTTGGCATGGGATTCGGCTTGGGATTTGGCGTAATGCTCGATATGGCGCAAACCGGTGTGATGGGTTCGATAGGCGATTACAGCTGGGGCGGGTATGCAGAAACCTTCTTTTGGATCGATCCCCGGGAAGATATGATCGCGATCTTGATGAGTCAATATCTGCCCTCCCAGACGTACCCGATCCGCAATGAATTCAGAACTTGCGTATATCAGGCATTGGTGAACTAGATCCAATTCAGCAAAGCCTATTGTCGGGCGCAAATCATTTGAGGAAACATGAAACAAGAAAAACCAAAATCTAAGAGTAAGAGACCGAAGTTATATAGCTTTCGAATCCGCAAATCTCCTTATTTTGAGGCTACGGAACGTTTCGGTTGTAGAGCGTATACAACATACAATAACATGTATCTGCCGTTGGTCTATGAGGATCTGGTGAGCGATTACTGGCACATAAAGAAAGGGGTGACTTTATGGGATGTGGGCTGCCAAAGGCAGGTTGAAATAACAGGTCCAGACGCCTTCAAATTTCTACAGCATTTAACCCCCCGAAATTTAACCAACTTTGAGGTCGGCCAATGTAAATATATCGCTCTCACTACAGAGCAGGGCGGCATTCTCAATGATCCTGTTGCCTCTCGATTAGGAGAAAACCACTTCTGGTTATCAGTTGCTGACCGGGATGTCTGGCTTTGGGTAAGAGGATTCGCGGCTGGCTTGCAAATGCAGGTAACGATCAAAGAACCTGATGTCTCCCCTCTGGCTGTGCAGGGACCAAAATCCTTTGATGTTGTGGCCGATTTGTTTGGAGATTGGGTTCGAAAATTAAGATACTTCAGGTTCCGGGAAACTGAATTGGAAGGCATTCCCCTGGTTCTTGCCCGCTCAGGATGGAGTAAGCAAGGAGGCTATGAACTTTATCTCCGAGATGGAAGTTTTGGAGACCAGCTGTGGGAAATCATAATGGAAGCTGGAAAACAGTATGATATCAAACCCTCTACTCCATCACCCATTGAAAGAGTTGAGAGTGGACTGTTAAATTATTGGGAAGATATCACTGAAGATACAAACCCGTACGAAGTTGGTTTAGAAAAGTTTGTCGACATCGATCAAGAAGTTGAATTCATTGGAAAGGAGGCGCTGAAGAAGATTAAAGCGGCTGGCATAAAACGCAAATTAGTGGGATTAGAAATTCACGCAGAACCGCTGTCACAATCAGCACAGCCTTGGCCGATCACGTGTAATGGTCAACCTGTTGGAAAAATCACAAGTGCTGTCTATTCTCCAGATTTGGATAAGAATATCGCGATGGCGATAATTGGTATTGAGTGTTCCGAATTGGGAACACAGCTTGTGATCGATTTGGGCGAACAGGAAGTTGAATCAACCATCACCCCCCTTCCATTTATCGATAACCGGAAAAAGGTATGGAGAGGAATTATGGATGATTAAACAAAACTGATACCGCAACCTGCATTTACATAAAGCATATCAGAGATCTCTAATCTGGTAAAAACAGCAGATGCGCTCTTACATCAGTCAATCGATACAGCTCATAAGTCGGAACAATTTATAAAAAATCCTTGTGAGGGTTCAGGAGGCACAAAAATGATCGACTTTACATTCACCGAAGAACAAGATCTATTTCGAAAAGCAGCGAGAGAGTTTGCCGAAACCAAGCTAGCTCCCCATGTGCCCGAAATGGAGGAAACAGGCAGCGGATGGGAGCCCGTAATCAAAGAATTGGGTGAAGCTGAAATGATGGCTATCACCATCCCCGAGGAATATGACGGCCTGGGTTTGGGTTATACCATCAGAATGATCGCCCTAGAGGAGATAGCACGTGTGTCAGTCGCCACAGCGATGATGATGCAGGTGGGTGGACTCGGAATTGATCCCATCATCCTGTTCGGAACGAAGGATCAGAAGACAAAATACTTGCCCGGATTAGCCTCCGGAGAGCGCTTCGCCACTGTGGCAGTCACTGAACCATCAGGTGGATCTGACCCTAGGGGCTGCCACACTTCCTACAAAAAACAAAACGGCCATTATGTTCTCAATGGTAGAAAGTGCTTCATCACCAACTCCCACATTGCCGATATCCAGGTTGTACTTGCGAACGACGAGGACAATCGCGAGGCATACTCCACATTCATCCTTGAAAAGGGAATGGATGGTTTCGAGGCAACCCATGAAGAAAACAAGGTAGGTATGCGCGGATGTAATACCGGTGAGATAGAGATGAAAGATTGTGAAGTCCCAGCCGAGAATTTACTTGGACCAGAAGGTAAGGGCATGCGCGTCTCGATGACGGCCATCAGCGAAACCGGCCGCGCCGGCATGGTCGGCTGCGCACTGGGACTTCACACAGCTTGCCTTGAGGCGGCCATTCAATTTGCCAATGACCGCATTCTTTACGGTAAGCCGCTCA
>JBFFIU010000231.1:0-5878 GCA_041556275.1 Anaerolineales bacterium
TCCCAGTTAACAAACCTTGTGCAAGGGGACTGTACGCAATCAAGCTTATATTCAGCTCTTTGCACACGTCCAGCAAACCATTCATTTCAACTTTACGGTTGAGAAGGCTGTAATTCACCTGATTCGCGGCCAGTGTGAGATCATATTCAGCGAGCCTTTTGTGCGCCTTGAGCATTTGCCGCCGACTGTAGTTAGACACGCCAATACCACGTATCAATCCCTGCTGGTAAGCATGTGCCATGGCATCCATCCAGGTCTTTATCGGCATCGGAGGGATCGGCCAGTGCATTTGATAAAGGTCAATCTGGTCGACTTTAAGGCGCTTCAGGCTTGATTTAAGCGCATAAATCAGATCCTGCTTGGATATCCGCCAAGGGTATGGCATGAATTTGGTTGCAATAACTATATCTTGGTCCAAATGGCGATTAAAAAGACCTAGGAATTTTTCCGACTGGCCTTTTCCATAGGATTCTGCTGTATCGAAGAAATTGACTCCTGCCTCAAGACTCTTGTCGAAAACACCCTGGTAATCCTCAAGGCTGTCATGCTCTACATTGCCCCAATAGTTATCCCCCCACGCCCAAGCTCCGGTGCCCATCTTGGGGATCATAATTTCAGAAGCACCTAAGGGAATTTTTTGGCTCAAATTATCTCGCTCCAATTGTAGAGGCGGCATTTAGGAGTACATAGCTCACTACACTGTATATCCACGTACATAGCAGCCGCCTTACCTCAGCATTAAATAGTATTCTCAATTCAAGAACTGGTAATTCAGACTAATTACGTAATTGTATCTTCAATTCCCGAAAATTTTTGTTAATGATCCTTTTGGTTTGGGTCGACTATTGACGCAAGATGAGAAAAGGCTATAATTCAGACGAGATAAGTCTTAATAATTGTCTGAGGTGTAAGAATGACTTGAGATCAATGCGCTGGGATTGAACGTGAATTCAACACGCAGAGAGTCAGAAAACAATTAACCCGCTATCGGAAAGCAGGGGTGGCAAAAACAACCCGTGAACTGATCGATGCCCTCATAACTGCAGGGGTAAACGAGATGACTCTGCTTGATATAGGTGGCGGCCTGGGTGCTATCCAGCATGAATTACTTGCTGCAGGAGCAAGTCAGGCGACACATGTAGAAGCCTCCACGGCATACTTGGATGCTGCACGAAAAGAATCCCAACATCGCAACATTGAAAATCAGATTTCATTTATGCATGGAGATTTCGTCAGTTTGGCACCTGTAGTCCCAATGGCAGATATCGTTACTCTGGACCGGGTGGTGTGCTGTTACGACAATATGCCTGCGTTAGTCGAGCTCTCAGCGGCGAGAGCGGGTAAGCTATACGGCATGGTTTTTCCACGTGATCGCTGGTTATTTCGGCTTTTACTTCCAGTGGCAAATTTCTTTATCAGGCTGACCAAATCTCCTTTTCGAATATATATACACCATACAGATGATGTTGATCGAATTGTCAGAAACCAGGGGCTGGAACTCCACTTCCATCGCCGGTCTATTTTCTGGCAAGTATTGATTTACGCTCGACAGTAGCGGCGTTAAATGCAATGGCAGGTTGGTTATCCTTAGAGCTGATGATTATGAACATCAGCTCATGGTTTGATTTTTTCAACCGGGTGGCGCAATACCGTCTTGAGCTTTTCCGGAGCGGCTCTGCGTGGGTCACCCAGGTAGATCTCGTGATGTTTACCTCCCTGACCCAAGAGATCGCGATAGCCATGCTCCTGCATGAAGGCCTCCATCCTCTCAATTGTTTCCGGTTCCGTCGCATAAGGACCGATGTGCATTGTTTGCACACAAAGACCTTCTTCAAAAGTATCTAAACGTAAACGAGCGAATCCGGGTTGATCACCTTTTTTCTCTCGCAGCTGGGATAGAGCTTCGGCGAATATATCCTGGGTGATCAGATCTGGCACCAGGATCATCAGCTTGTAAATCCAATTGTCCTTAATGTTGATGTCAAACTTCCCGTCAAGGACATCCCACAAACCCTCCAAAGCCATTACGGGATAATCGACCGGATCGTTTTCTCGTTTCTTGAGCATGAACTTTAATGTATACGCGGCGCCATACATGGCTTCCACATTCTCCTGGAATAGGGGAGAAGTACCCGGGGCTAGGCCGGGTTCGATGGCCCCATCGATCATCACAAATTTAAAGCGCGGCACGTCAACGATTTCGACTTTCTTAGCCGAGGGCAGGTAGTAAGCTTTTAAGTCCTTTTTTAGATCGAGCTTTTTCATTATTGTCTCCTTTGTGATTTTTCATGTATTTTTTGAGGATTTAAGAAAAACTTGAATCACGCTATGTGCAGTTATTTAAACTACTCGATAAATTGTCATGTCAAGGCATTTTTTTAGAGCCGAAGTATTCATGAGACCGCTGCAAAAAATAGTTTAAGGGATTCTTCACTCCCCATCACATGTTCAGGACTCGGGCTTCGCTCATTCAGAATGACAAATTAAATTGATCTTCTTCTAGAATTCAAGTAACTTACAGGTCAGGTTAACTTTATATGGACAGTGTAATTGTACGTTACACCATTAATCCCAATTTATGGGACATTTTCATACTGGGCTGCAGTAGCCAAAGCCCCCTCTGGGCGGCTTCCTGGTAGAGCTGGCCCCACATTTCACTGACCAGACTGGTGCCCAGGTAAACTGCGACGGCTTCTTCAGGAGTTAAGAACATGGGTGGCAATTTGTAGCCCCTAACGAGCGAAAATCCACCATGCGGGCCACGTTCAGCGTAGACGGGGATGCCCATCTCTTCCAACATACCAAAATAGCGATGCAACGTGCGCACCGAGACGCCAAGCTTCTCGGCCAGCTCGGCGGCTTTTTGATTGGGTCGGCGTTGTAGCAGCATGATCAGGGTAATCAGGCGGGTGGCAGGTGTGGTCATGGCTCATTCTCTTTCGTAGTTTAGATCGGATATATGTCATATTATGGCATATTTATGCAAGTGTGGTTGAAAAATTTTTTTGGAGGAGGTGCAGAATTGAATAGCATTTAGACGAATGCATGTTATACCGCTTGCTGAATTGATATCGTCTAAATTCATTCGAACTCTATTTGAATATTAAGGTTATATACAACTGGTAGAATCAATTTGAATAAATCTAAAGGAGATCAGTTGCAATGAAAATTTTCTATTTCGTCGGTGGACCGAAGCAGGGACAGGCTGAGGAGTTTTTTCGGCGCCTGGCAGAAATTGGGGGATCACCCGCTGGTTGGCAGATTTTTCCGCATAGAGTGAATGATGGAAAAGCATTGCATATTGTTGAGACGGATTCACAACAGGATATCATGATGCATCTTGACCATTTTGGCGATATCTATGAACACAGCGAAATTATTGAAATTCAGATTCCAAGTAAATGAAGGTCTGGATTATTCCTTTCACAGAATCCAGGCTAATAACCATAAAGTTATCTTTTATTGATCGACTAAATTGTTGATCAGCAATGAGTGTACATATGATTTAATCCACATTTCTGCATGAAAATCATCAGGGGAGTATCGCAATCCAATTTGAGGAGTGGCTTATGTCTGAAGAAAATCCGATTGTCTATCCCTATATCCCCAACTCTGAGCCAGCAGTCAAGAAGGAGATGCTGCGGGAGGTTGGTGCAGCCAGCATCGAGGAGTTTTACGAAGACATCCCTGAGAAACTGCGCCTGAAGGGGTATCTTGAATTGCCAGAGCCGCTGCTCTCGGAAAATCAACTGGTCCGGCATGTCGAAGGATTATTGGCGAAGAATCAGACTGCGAAGGAGAATTTGAGCTTCCTGGGAGCGGGATGTTACCAACATCACGTCCCGGCTGTTTGTGATGAGATCAATGCTCGAGGCGAGTTTCTGACGGCTTATGCCGGGGAACCCTACGATGATCATGGACGGTTTCAAGCCCTTTTTGAATACCAGAGCATGATGGGTGAGCTGCTCAACATGGATGTGGTTAACGTGCCCACATATGATGGTTTTCAGGCATCAGCAACATCGCTTAGAATGGCGGCACGCATCACGGGTCGCAAGCGGGTATTAATCAGCCGAACGACAAGCTCGAATAAACTTTCGAAATTCAAGGATTACTTGAAACCAGAAATCGAGATCGATTTGGTGGATTATGGAATGGAAACTGGCATGCTTGATCTAGAGATGCTGAAGGAAAAGATCGGCGATGAGATTGCCGCAGTTTATTTTGAGGTTCCCTCGTATTTGGGTAGCATTGATACTCAAGCAGAACAGATCGTTAAAATTGCCCACCAAAGCGGTGCTTTGTGCGTGGTGAGTGTTGACCCGATCTCGTTGGGAGTACTCAACCCGCCAAGTGAATATGGCGCAGATATTGTGTGTGGAGACATCCAACCTTTGGGGATGCACATGCAATTTGGGGGAGGACAGGCTGGATTCATTGCCACAAGGGATGAGGAGTCATTTGTGATGGAATACCCTTCGCGCCTATTTGGTGTGGCGCCCACTATTGTTGAGGGAGAATACGGATTTGGCGATGTGGCATACGAGCGGACTTCATTTGCGAAACGAGAAGGAGGTGTGGAGTGGGTTGGGACCGCTTCCGCTCTCTGGGGTATCACGGCCGGAGTTTACCTGGCGTTAATGGGACCACAGGGAATGCGGGAGATCGGGGAAGGAATTATGCAGCGGATGAGGTATGCGATGGAGGAGATCGCTCAAATCGATGGGATCGGGGTTTTATTCTTCAGGTCCCACCACTTCAAAGAATTCGTGGTGAATTTTGATGGCACGAGTAAGACAGTTGGAGAGGTCAACCAGGATTTACTAGCAAGGGGTATTTTTGGAGGGAAAGATATCAGCCTTGAGTTTCCAGAGCTGGGTCAAAGCTGCCTCTATTGTGTGACCGAAGTACACGCGAAGGCAGATATCGACCGACTGGTAGATACTTTGGAGGAGGTGACAAAATGAGTGCCAAGATTGGCAAGAAACCGACTGTAAGACGATTCCACCAGGCCAGGTGGGATGAAGCGATCATCTTCGAACTCTCCCAACCAGGGCAGCGAGGCATTCTGGTTCCAGAAGTGGAAAAAGAAATTCAGGCGCAGGTTGGAGATGCAGCTGCGAAACTGCCGAAGAATATGCGTAGAACAACACCTCCTAATCTGCCGGAGATGTCCCAATTGCACGTGTTACGGCATTACAGCCGTCTTTCACAAGAAAACCTGGGAGTCGATCTCAACACAGATATCGGACAAGGGACTTGCACGATGAAATACAGCCCAAAGGTGAATGAAAAATTTGCACGGTCACCAAAAATGATCGAACTGCATCCATATCAGGATGAGGCAACTGTGCAGGGGATCCTGGAAGTTATCTACCGATTGGAAGGATTTCTTAAAGAGATATCCGGCATGGATCGCTTCACATTTCAACCGGCAGCTGGTTCAGCCGCGATTTACGCCAATGTGTCCATGATGCGTGCTTACCATGAGAGTAGAGGTGAATCTGAGAAGAGGGATGAGATGATCACAACGATCTTCTCCCACCCGTCAAACGCAGCCTGCGCCAAGACAGCCGGATATAAGGTGATCACGCTCTATCCTGATGAGGATGGCTATCCCTCTTTGGAGGCGCTGAAAGCCGCGGTGTCGGAACGGACGGCCGGGTTATTGATTACCAATCCGGAAGATACTGGGATCTTCAATCCACGCATTGAGGATTTCGTCAGGACGGTGCACGATGCGGGCGGATTGTGCGCGTATGACCAGGCCAATGCCAACGGGATATTAGGGATCACTCGTGCAAAAGAGGCAGGTTTTGATCTCTGTCATTTTAATTTGCACAAGACCTTCTCCACGCCGCATGGTTGTGGAGGTCCA
>JBFFIU010000232.1:0-5864 GCA_041556275.1 Anaerolineales bacterium
GTTGAGAACGTGGGTGCACTTTATGTAGCCGAGAATCCGCGTCACCCAGGGGTTGAGGAAATTCGTTCGTTGCGGGCAAATCTTGAATTCGCCGGCGTAGACCAACCTTTAAAAACGCTTTTTGTAAGCAGCGCGGATAAGGAAGATGGCAAGACATCTGTAGCAGCTAACCTGGCAGTTGTGATGTCCCAGGCGGAGAAAAATGTAGTCATCGTGGATGCAGACTTAAGGCGTCCAAACGTACACAATTTCTTTGGATTACCCAATAATTATGGATTAAGCGATGTGTTTCGTGGGAGTCTTAATATCGAAGATGTGATAAAGGAATGGCCCGGGGGCTCTGTTTCTGTGGTCACAGCCGGCAATCCGCCTCCCAATCCTGCAGAACTTTTAGGTTCCAAAAAAATGGAACAAATCCTAGAATCCTTAAAGCGAAACGCTGATATGATCATTATCGACGGTCCTCCTTTTATTGTGGCAGATGCACCTGTGATTGGTGCAAGAGTCGATGGTGTCCTGGTGGTGATCCGGGCTGGGTACACCCACGAACCAGCAATCAATGCCATGATGGAACAAATTGAACGCTCTCATGCTAAGCTCGTGGGCGTTGCGCTCAATAGGATACCTCCAAAAGGAGTTGGTTATTACACTGGAAATCGGTACTATGCTTCATATTATGGGAGTGAAGCGGAGCGCTCAGGAGGAATACCCGAAAGTAGAAGCTGGCGGGACAAGCTATTTAATTGGTCATGGAAATCGGATTCGAATTCGAATTCAGATCAGAGAAGTAAAATAGAGGCTGTAGAAAGTGAAAGAGATGAGTATAGATGGGGAGAAAAATAATCAATAAGATTTAGATAGGGATATTGATCAAAGATGACGGAGCTGCCTGTAAAACAAGACAGCTCCGTTTGATTCAATCCTCCAAGATGTTTATTTAGAGGCTGTTTTTACTTTGTGCTCAAGAGTACGAGTAAGGATTTGATCTAATTCGGGATCTGAATCGGTGGGCTTGTTTTTTGTTGCCGTATCATCCTCAATCGGTTGAGTATTGGATCGTTCCATTGCTTGGCGTAAAGCCAATTCCATGGCAGTTGGTACTGGTTCTTCTTGCTCTTCGGATTCCTTCGGCGGAGCTGATTTTGCTTTTTTCTTGGGAGCTGGTTTTTCTACCGGAATAGGTTTATCTTCAAGGGCCTTCATGCTCAACTTGATTTGTTTTCTTCGTCGATTAACTTCAAGAACCTTTACTTCAACTTCCTCATCTTCATGGACAAATTCTTTGGGGTCCTTAATATATACATGAGTGATCTCGCTGATATGCACAAGACCAGGTCGTTCAGCGCCAATATCGACGAAAACACCAAATTTCTCGATCCTGGTTATCTTGCCCTTTACAACCATACCTTTTTCGATCTCACGCCATTCAAGATCTAACGGTTCGATCATCGTCAATTCGAGTCTACCCCTCTTCGGCTCGACCCGCCGAACCCAGACATCCACAGTTTGGCCGACCTGGATCACATCTTCTACCCGATTAACCGGTTCCTTCTGTAATTGTGAGATGTGTATGACACCAGGAGTTTCTATCCCGACGTCAATGACTGCACCGGCTAAAGTAGTTTTCTTCACAGAGCCGGTCAGACTCATTTTGCGTTTAAGATCCGATAATTGACTGATCTCCGCGTTTTCAGGGGTCGCTACATCATTTGTTTCCATAGCGCACACTCCACAGTAAGATTTTCTAACAATATCGCCAAAATTAGGCGGAACACTCGCTAGAATGGAATATCGGGATGTTGGTAGGGAAACATCCGCGACGAATAATTATACTTGGCGAGGGAATAAAAGTCAAAAGAAAGTCAATTAGAGTTCGATAAATTTTTTGGATACTCATCCCGATACTTGATTAAGGTCATTAGCAGGTTTTGCAATTCTTCTGACCAGTTGGGTTGTGATTTGTAAAGCATCCAAAGAGCAGTTTTACCTATTCTTGCCACTGGTTTTAAATCAGGCAGGTTGGATGGAGGAGCTTTATCCCTGAAGCGCAGGACGATCTGATTATTTTCAACGCCAATATTAGCAATGTCTGCCTGCTCAGCCAGAAGCTTGATTTTGAATTGATACAATAAATTACGGACCGGTTTAGAAGGAATTCCAAATCGATCTGTGAATTCTGCGTCCATCGCTTCAATCTCTGCTACAGATCGCAAATCAGCCATGCGGCGATAAAGTCGGAGACGCATATTCTTATCGGAGACATAATCTGGTGGGATACTTGCATTGATCGGTAAATCAATGCTGACCATAGGGCGAAGAGAATCTAATGCGAGAACGCCAGGTTCTGGAGGTAATCCATGGTCTTTACGTATCCGGGTTACTGATTCGGCCAGCAAGCGAGTATAGAGATGGAAACCAACCGCTGCAATATGCCCATGCTGTCGTGTTCCTAAGATATCCCCTGCACCGCGAATCTCCAAATCCCGCATGGCAATTGAGAATCCAGCACCCAGTTGGATGTTCTCAGCGATGGTCTCTAAACGCTGGTATCCCTCATATGTTGGCTTTTTTCGGCGATGCTTGAAGAAATAAGCATATGCCCGTTGAGCTCCTCGACCAACTCTTCCTCTAAGCTGGTAAAGTTGGGAAAGACCAAATGTGTCAGCCCGGTCAACAATTAACGTATTCGCATTGGGGATATCAAGACCAGATTCTATTATAGAGGTACTCAATAGAACATCGATCTCGCCAGAAGTGAACTGCTCCATTCTCTTGGATAGGGTTTTTTCATCCATCTGTCCGTGGGCGATGGCTATCCGTGCTTCAGGGACGACGCGATTGAGGTGGCTAAGCATAGCTGGAATCGTTTGTACCCGGTTATGCACAAAGAATACCTGTCCGCCTCGTTCTAATTCCCTCAGAATTGCCTGACGCACCAGACGTTTGGAGTAAGAACCTACATGAGTGATGATCGGCAGGCGTTCATCAGGTGGAGTGTTAATTGTGGAGATGTCTCGCACTCCGGTCAGGGCCATATAGAGTGTGCGGGGAATTGGTGTTGCTGTAAGGGTAAGCACATCAATCTCGGTACGTAATTGTTTGAGATATTCCTTATGCGAGACTCCAAAACGCTGTTCTTCATCAATGATCAAAAGACCAAGATCTTTGAATTCGATATCAGCTTGTATTAGACGGTGTGTACCGATGATGATATCCAGATTTCCAAGCGCCAATCGTATGAGAATATCCCGCTGCTGCTGATGAGTCCTAAACCGGGAAAGCATCTCAACTTCAACTGGAAAAGCTGCTAGACGCTCCTTGAATGTATAGAAGTGCTGTTGTGCGAGCACCGTCGTGGGAACCAGCATTGCGACCTGCTTTCCATCCATGACTGACTTGAAGGCAGCCCTTAATGCCACCTCAGTTTTTCCATAACCCACATCGCCGCAAATCAATCTATCCATTGGTTGGGAGCTTTCCATGTCTTGTTTTACTTCATTCAAAACTCTTATCTGATCTTCCGTCTCGATGTAAGGAAAGCTGGCTTCAAGCTCTTGTTGCCAAGGAGTATCTTCGGAGAATGCATAGCCAGTGATGATTTGTCGCTGGGAATACAAACCTAACAGGTCTTCGGCAACCTCGATAACAGCTTCAGTAACCCGTTTCTTTACATTGCGCCACTCAACACCACCTAACCTGCTGCGGGAAGGTTTGCGATTATCAGAACCAATATAGCGCGTAATGCGGTCGGCCTGATGAACTGGAACGAAGAGTTGATCGCCTTCAGCATATTCAACTACCAAGTAGTCACGTTCAACGCCATCGACGGTTCGATCAACTAAACCGAGAAATTGCCCAACACCATGGTCAATGTGGACGACAAAATCTCCTACATTCAAATCTGTATAAGGATCTTCTGGGGCGGCTGCAAGAGCCCGGTGCTTTTGGCGTGGTTCTGGACGACGCCAGCCAAATATCTCGCCGTCTGTTAACAATGCTAGCGCTGGACAATCAGGTTGAGAAAGTATCCAACCTTCTGTCAGACTTCCTTCGACAAACACAGGTTCGAAAGTATGCTGATCACTTTGCACAGAGCGTTCGAGCCAGAGCTCCTTCAGGCGTGCGGCCTGGCGAGAAACTATCACAATGCGATCCCCAGCTAGGTATTGTTGGGAGAGATAATCCAACAATGGTTTCAATTGACCGCCAAACCTGGGTCCTGAAGAGAATTTGCTTGCGATATAAGTGCTATCCGAAGATCCAGAGGGTCCTAATTCATATGTGCCATGAAATGAAAGAGAATCCTGAATTTCTGTAAGAGTCAGGTAGGGAAGTGGAAAATCCCCTTCAAAGTTTCCCTCAGCGATGTGATCAGCGCGTAATTGAACAGCCTGCTCTTCGATCTCTAGAATCGTATTTTTAAAATTCTCCAAATCATCAATAAATACAATAGATCCACGTGGTAAGTAGTCAAGAATACTGGCAGAATATGGGTATAAGACAGGAATATCAAACTCACTTAATTCGTCCGATCGATTGTCTTCCGGTCTGGGATGATCAACAGGTAGAATGAATTCACGGGCAGGAGATATCAGAATCTTGTTGATCTTTTCTAAAGAGCGTTGCGTTGCTGGATCAAAATAACGCATCTCGTCAATTTCATCGCCAAAAAAATCTAATCGCACAGGATTTGATTCGGCGGGAGGCCAGATATCCAAGATACCTCCCCGATGAGCAATCTGGCTTGGTGAAATCACTGTATTGACCGGTTCATAACCGCGGATGATGAGGTCGTGGAGCAGCTCGTTCAATAGAACCGATTGCCCTGGTTTAATTGTGCGCAGAGATCTGAGAAATTCCTGCCGGGGAATAGTGCGCGCCATAATTGCCCGGGCTGGAGCGATGACCAATGGTGGGGATGGTGGAGTTTGAGCGCCAGGAATATGATGCGATACCAGAGTTGTTAAGGCTATTAAGCGATCGCGACGCGTTCTCTCTCCCCAGGGCGCGTTTTCATAGAACAAGGGGCCGGGCTCTGGGAAAAATAATTGATTCATGTTGGGTGCCAGGAGAGATAGCTCATCCGCAATAGTGAAAGCATGGTCTGTTCTATCTGACAATAACAAGATAGGGCGTTTGATCTCATTGTAAATCGCAGCAAGAATTGGAAGGCGAGCAGAACGACGTAATCCAAATTGGGGGAACTCATTCAGACTGGGTGCTGAAGCGCGCTGATCTGTGCCGTTTATTTGAACATCAATATCCTGAAGGTTGGTAATTAAATCGCGCGCGCAATCAATTATAGGTTGGACAAGATGTTCACGAAGCATTAGATTTCCCATGTGTGTCGAATTTGTTTGCTAAGAATTGTGATTTCAAATCTATTCAATCCGAATCGTCAAATCCCGGACCATTAAACCGGTTCATGGCTGTATCTAAACCTTGCATAATAAAAGTCAAGACAGCTTCAACGCCTCGATCCAGGAATTCTGGGAGAAACTCTGCCTCCTGGTTGGAGAAATCTTTCAGCACGTACGACCCAGCATTCATACGCCCGGGCGGTCGTCCGATGCCCATTCTCATGCGGGGGAATTCTTGAGAATTGAGCCGTTTTATGATTGATTCCATTCCTTTTTGACCCGCGGAACCTCCTGAGGGGCGCAAGCGAATAACACCTAACGGCAGATCAACTTCATCGTAAACGATTAACAGGTTATCGAGCGGAATTTTGTAAAATTTCACTAATCCTCCGACAGCCTGTCCGGACAGATTCATGAAAGTTTGCGGTTTAGCGAGGATAATGGTTCGTTCCTGGTATTTATGTTTCACAACCAATGCCCTCGATTCCATCCGAGAAAATGAGA
>JBFFIU010000233.1:0-5847 GCA_041556275.1 Anaerolineales bacterium
GCAGCATACAATTTTGTCCATTTCCTTGAGCAGGGTGGCTTCCCGATTTATATTGCCAGGTCTGGTGTCGCTGATCTTGCCCGCACCGTTCATACATCTACTCTGCAGGACTTGCTGATTGCAGTGGAAGTTTCTGGTCAGTCGCCTTATATTGCTGGTGCTTTAGATGCTGCTCAACAAAAAGGTTTACCCACAGCAGCGATCTTGGGATCAGCTTCTTTGAATTCAGCCCGTGCAGCGGATGTTGTTCTTGCAGCTCGTTCGAATCCCTCTTTGGGTATCGGTATAATATCCATTGAATCGATCATTTATGCCTTGTGCCAAGCTTTGCGCTGGCGTTTCGCTGATCGGTTTTCAGGTGCAGAACAGGCTATCGCAGATTTAACCGCCGACATCCAGTACACTAACGATTGACCCCATTCTTGCCTTTCAGGAGAATCTTATGCGAATTGTCCGCTATCAAACCGCGTCTAATTTACCTTCTTTCGGATGGATTCTCGAAGAAAGAGTTGGTAAACTTGAAGGTTCACCCTTTTCTCAATTCAGTCGGGCAGAGGCCACTTTATCTTTGGATGAGGTGAAGCTGCTTCCCCCGTGCGAACCGACTAAAATTATCTGTGTTGGACGAAACTATCTTGCTCATGCCCATGAACATGATGCAGAAGTCCCTGAAGTGCCTTTAATATTCCTCAAACCCCCTTCCACTCTGATCGCTCATGGAGACACGATTATCTTGCCTCCCCAATCAAAACAGGTTGAACACGAAGCAGAGCTGGCAGTCGTGATAGGACAATCTGGGCGCTGGATTCCTCCTGAGGAATCTCGAGAATACATTCTTGGTTACACTGTGGCGAATGATATCACAGCCCGCGATCTTCAATTCCAGGATGGCCAATGGACTCGCGGGAAAGGCTTTGACACATTTTGCCCAATCGGACCCTGGATCGAAACTGAATTCGATCCTGCGGATGCGCTCATAACCTGTCACGTAAACGATGAAATGCGACAGATGGCTTCCACTAGAGACATGGTTTTTAATGTTCGGCAGTTGATCGCCTTCACCTCTTCAGTAATGACCTTAGAACCTGGTGACCTGATCTTGACTGGTACACCTTCTGGAGTTGGTCTCCTTATCGACGGAGATCATGTTCAGGTGGAAATTGAAGGCATTGGATCGTTATATAACCAGGTAGCAACCGAATCCCCTCAATAGCTGTGAATCTACCATTTGATTTAGAATCCCTTTCATTAGACATACACGCTGCCGTCCAGGTCGCAATCATACTTGCCATAATTGGATTGGTGCTCAGCATTTGGCTCGGTATCCGATCGATCCGTAGTGCACGTAAATTGAGATTCTTCCGTATGCGGCGGGATCGCATGGTACGAGGTTGGCGGTTGATCGTGTTTGGTATCATCATGGGCATTACAGCCTTGCTTGTAAATCGATTCGCTGAACCAGTGGCTTATAGCTTCTTCCCTCCCACACCTACTCCTTCTCGAACACCTACCATCACGCTAACTCCAACCATCACTATCACCCCTACCATCACGCTATCTCCAACGATTACATTAACTCCCTCTGTCACGGATACGCCTACAATCACCCCTACCCCTCAGCTGCCACTGGCCGTTGAAGGTCAAATTGAAAGTATAGTAACGCCAAATCCAGACGCCATATTCAGCCAGCTGATCTTTACACAGGGCATCGATCCGGACACTTACCAACCTCTTGATCCCGGAGATATCTTTCAAAATCCTGTCGGGCATACCTTCGCCTTATTCAGTTATGACGGCATGATTGACGGATCTCAATGGTCCGCTCTCTGGTACCGCGGTGAAGAGCTTGTCTTCTTCGAGTCTGAACCATGGGACGGTGGCTCTGGTGGCTTCGGTTTCACCGATTGGGATCCCGAACCCTGGGAATGGTTGCCTGGTGAGTATGAAGTGCAGATATTCGTAGGCACAGATTGGAAGGTGTCAGGAAGGTTTACGGTAGAAGGTGAAGCGCCAACACCTCCGCCAAGTGCCACCCCGTCCCGCACACCAACGAGGTCTCCAACCGCAACTATCACCCGTACCCCAACACCTACCAGAACATTAACGCCGACACGTACCCTGACGCCAACAATTACCCCAACCGCAACTTTTGGTCCTTCCCCAACGCCTCTCCCGCCAACAGCGACCAAAACCAGTTTACCAGTTCCCACACCTTCACCAACCAAGACTCGTTGGCCCACTGCCACACCAGTCACTCCCACACCAACCATTACTCGCTGGCCGACTGCTATTCCCACCACACCAACACCAACAATTACCCCAAACCCGACGATCACTCCAACGCCGTAAGATAGATCGTTGTAATTACCTCTTCAAATGATGAAACCCGTGGAAGGATATCAGATCCATGATTGAATTGACACAGAGATGGCGATCGATACATCCCGGCGCTTCTATGGGCATTTTAGTCGTTGGAGACGTCCGTGTCCCAGACACCACACCTCAGCTTTCCCGGAAGAAAAAGATCCTGGAATCTCAACTTCAAGAACGTTATAAGGGCATGAATAGATCGGCAATTCTCCAATTGCCCGTGATGCAGGCCTATGCAGCTTACTACAAGCGATTTAAAAAGACCTACCACTTACTCTTGCAGCTCGAATCGATCGTCGTCAAGGGGAAAAAGTTACCCGAAGCACCGGCATTGGTCGAAGCCATGTTCATGGCAGAATTAGAGAGCTTGCTTTTAACCGCAGGTCATGACTTAGATCAAATCAATGACCCGATCAGATTAGATTCATCTTCCGGAAATGAAGTCTATACCCAATTGAGAGGCAAAATCGTTTCCTGTAAAACCGGTGACATGGTTATGGCCGATCCACAGGGAGTCTTTTGCAGCATTATTTATGGACAGGATCAACGTACGCAGATCACAGATAGAACACGGAATGTGATATATGCTGTTTATGTTCCACCTGGCATCAATTCAGATCTAATCGAAGACCATCTAAGTGACTTAGAACAGAATGTAGGTTTGGTCTCACCTGAGGCGCAGGTTACCTATCGACAAATTTATTTTGCCGAATGAAAAATCCATCACAACAAGATTTAAATTAATAGTAGTAATACTACGAGTCAAGACGATTGCAAAAATGGTGCACATAGAATTGTCTGAAAAACCGGGGGAATCAAAAGGATAAGCCAGGGTGAACCCCAGTTCTTCCAACTCTTCCTTGTGATCAAGACCGGGGGAGGGAAATGATAATTTGATTGTTGTTGTCAAATAGATTTTATATCCCGATTTTGTCCCATTATGTGCGCGATCTGTGCCGCCAGATAGGCATTGTTCAGCAGTAGTCCCAGATTTGCCTGTAAGCTAGCATTTCCGGTCAGTTCACTCACCCGCTTAAGTAAAAATGGTGTGACATCTTGACCCTGGAGTCCTTCCCTCGTGGCGTCATCTAATGCTTGCTCGATTACTTCTCTCATCTCATTTTCTGGTAAGGCTACCTCAGTAGGCGGCGGTTGGGCAACCAGGACTGAGCTGCTCATCCCCAGTCCCCAATGTGTGCCTGCAATTTGAATGATCTCTTCCGGAGAGTCAGCCCTGACACTTGTTGGTAAGTTGCTAATAGCTGAATAGAAGGCTGGAAATTCGTTCGTCTGGTATCCAATCACCGGCACTCCATGTGTTTCGAGGTATTCCAGAGTCGCGGGTAAGTCAAGAATCGCTTTTGCTCCAGCACACACTACAATAATCGGCGTTTGAGCTAATTGAGGTAGATCGGCTGAGACATCGCTTGATGGTTGGCGATGAACACCACCAATTCCTCCTGTGGCAAACACTTTGATATCGATCTTGTGAGCAATAAATATCGTTCCTGCGACGGTCGTCCCCCCACTTTCTCCCTTGATTAACATGCGTGAAAAATCACGCGGACTTGCTTTACGTACACCAGAAGCAGTGGCCAGGTATTCGAGCTGCTCGATATTTAATCCGACATGGATCTTGCCATCGAGAACTGCTATTGAGGCTGGCACTGCGCCTCCTCGGCGAACTTCAGCTTCCATATCCTGCGCCAGCTTGATGTTCTTTGGATAAGGCAATCCATGTGTTATGACTGTGGATTCCAGTGCCACAATTGGCTCCCCTTGGACCTGTGCCTGAACTATATCTTTCGAGATCTTAAGGTATCTTTTCAAGTTGGGGTTCATGATAGATTTAAGTGGAAATGCAACACTTAAGATGAGATGATCAAATCACCAATTGATCGTAAAGCATTTCAAGGGATAAGTCCTGGATCACTGTTCCCCGGTGACGCAGCGTCAAGGACGCTGCAGTTACCCCCAAGCGAACAGCGTCATCCAGCGGGATACCATGCAACAAAGAATAGATAACAGTGGCAGTCAGCGCACCCCCCGCGCCAGTTGGATCAACGATATTCGTTTGCATAGCTGGGATATGTCCGCTGGTCTCAGAGCTGGCATAAACGACTCCGAATTCCGCCAGCGTGATCAGTGCGATATCAACTCCTTGACCGACCAGGCATTTTGCCGCTTCGAGAGCCTGCTGGGGTTGATCATATTCAAAAGATCTATCACACAGGATCTCCGCTTCGATGCTGTTTGGAGTGACAATGTGCAGCCGGTTCAAATATGGCAGCAGCCGATCCGTCAATCGTGCTGATGTTGGATCGGCACAAACCGGCAGGCGAGCTCGCTTGGCCAACGAAAATATCGTTTGCAACGTTTTCTTTGGCAGGTTTGCATCAATGAAAACCAGCGCAGAACTCTTAAAGAGTGGGTAGTTATCGCGTAAATATTGTGGGGTAATTTCATTGGTTGCGTTATTATCGTCTATGGCGAACTGCAACGCACCTTTCTTATCGACTATCCCCAGGTAAGTGCCGGTTGGATGTTCAGGTGTGCACACTACCGCAGAGACATCTACTCCAGCCTGGCGGGCTTGGTTGAGCAGCAGCTCGCCGTTCTGATCATCACCCACAGCCGTGATTATACTCACCGGTTGGCCGAGTCGGGCTAAGTTTTCCGCCACGTTGCGGGCTACGCCACCATAGGAGGTGCGGATTTTGGCTGGGCTGGTTAAACCCGGCCGCAGCTCATCATCCAACCGTCCAACCAGGTCCACGCCGGCCCCACCGATGACCAGGACGGGCTCTCTTGGAGAATAAAATGGGTTTTGAATATTCATGAAATAAATCTTCAGTGCGGAATAAATTTTCTTCTTGATTTATATTATTTGATAAGTGGCAGCTTCCTTCAAGGAATAATCCATCTCAGGTATTATCTTTTGATACCATTCAACCCTATCTTTTTCAAAGCGATGAGCCCGCTGAAGATCACGATAGATCTTTACACAACTTTTCCAATGAAATATTGCATCATCGCGTTTATCTTTCTTCACTAGCAATACATAACCCAATGCCCAACGGGCTACGGTGAGGTTATGCCGGTGTGTTTGATATCCATGGATCGCCTCCTGTAAAAAATTAATCGATTCATTAATTTCTTCAAAACTGAAATATGCAATCCCACATTTTAGACACGCTTCAGCAGACACATTTAATTGGTTTGAAGGATCACAAATATATACCAGGTCAGTAAGGATCTCATCTCGTTTTGCCATTGCCCCGCGCTTCAGGTTACGCCATATTTTCTCCCATAGATATTGAGATGAAGGACTCAAGTAGGTTTTTTTATCGTCAAAATAATTAAGCCATTCAAAAGCGCCAAAGATAGTGATCATCCCCTTCTCCTTCTGCGGGGATGTTTTAGAGAACGCCGAGACTTTGCAGGAATCTCTTGCTTTGATTCCTTCTCTGTCATCGC
>JBFFIU010000234.1:0-5845 GCA_041556275.1 Anaerolineales bacterium
CTCCCTGTGAGCGGCGAGGTTCTCAGCCAGCCGGCGGGCGCGACCAGCGGATATACTCCACTCAGTTATATCGTCTGGGATGGCTTCGATGTGTTGGTATTTGGAGAGCAGTTCCGCCGCCGATTTGGCGCCCCAGGTCGGGATGCCGGGAATGCCGTCCGCCGAGTCCCCCACCAATGCCAGCCAATCTGGGATGGAGGCTGGTGGGACTCCGTACTTTTCAACTACTGCGGTCTCGTTGTAGGTGATGTCCCGGCGGCGGTCCCAGCACACGACATGATCACCTGAGACCAGCTGTGTCAGATCCTTGTCGGGGGAGCAGATCACCACCTGGTCGACGCCGGGTTGATCTTTGAAGCGCACCGCAGCCGTAGCGATGGCGTCATCGGCCTCGAACTCCACCATCGGCCAGATGACTATCCCCAGCGCACTGACCGCCTCCTCGGCCAGTGAGAACTGAGCCAGCAGGTCTGGGTCGATGCCTGCGCCGGTCTTGTATCCCGGGTACAATTCGTTGCGGAATGATTCGATCACGTGATCGAAGGCGCAGGCGATGTGGGTGACTTCCGAGTCGGAAATCAGCGCCAGCATGCTCCTGAGTAGACCGATCGTGGCGCCGACCTCGCGGCCATCGGGAGACTTCTTCGGTGGCGGACCGTAGAAACCCCGGAACAGCTCGTAGGTGCCGTCAACCAGGTGGATATTCATCTTCTAACTCCTTTGTCGATTTATCGATCTCACCTTCAGCCAGCTCGATCAGGTCCCATCGGTTGCCATACAGGTCTTCGAATACGGCTACCGTCCCATACTCAGCCTCTTTAGGCTCCCTGACGAACTTGATGCCTGCCGTAAGCATCTCGTTGTAATCTCGCCAGAAATCATCCGTGCTCAAGAAGAGGAACACCCTCCCGCCGGTTTGGTTGCCGATGTAGGCTTCCTGCTCGGGCGTTGAGGCTTGCGCCAACAAGAGATTGGTTCCATTTGAGCCCGGTGGCGCGACTACGACCCAACGCTTGTCCTGTTCCGGCTGGTAGGTGTCTTCGAGCAGTTTGAAATGCAGCTTGCGGCAGAAGAACTCGATCGCTTCGTCGTAGTCTCGTACCACCAGGGCAACATGGATGATATTTTGCTTCATATGCTTTTAGGATCCACAAGTCCGCTGAGAATGATTTTCACTCTTCTGGCAAGACAGTTCTTGTCACCTTGATCACAATCCCAGATGCCGTGGGATCGAGACAGCGCACATATTCTGTCGTCACACCCTTTGGATCGATGACTTTTTCATAAGGAGTCCCCCGGTATTTCCAAGGCAGCGTCCCCCCATTCTCAAGAGCTCGGATCACGCCTGTCAAACTATCCACCAGCCACGGACATAATTCGCCAAGATCTTCTGGATAACGAAATTTATCACCCACCTGATAACTGCCATACATCCAGGCACAAATGCCTTCTGTGGCGAAATCCGGGTGTGTTCCATCAGTGCGATGTTCTCCGCCATCCCCTTCATAAATCTCTAAATCGATTTTGTAATCCATTATGATACTCTTCTCCTTGGACTTGATCCAACTGTGGGTGATTATCTTATTGTACTGCTGATCGTGTTTCTAAAACGATTTCTATCCGAGAATTCAATGGTGAACGAGCTGCAAAGCAAATATTTTCCAGGCTTTTTTTATTCAGCTTGACCAGGCAGTAGATTGCAGTAATGGCGCTAACCACGGAGAAGATTTAGTGAGCGAGCTTTTTTCGATCGCAAATGGGTTCAACAAAATTCATCAAACCCTGTGAACATAAGCTCTGCGCGGTTAGATTATGTCCACTAAGATCAAATTAACAGAATCCTGATTAAAAAACAAGGGCCGATTTCTCGGCCCATTCGCGTACCAAGTGAACTCAATAGGGGTTATGTTAAGTAGGATTTAGTTTGAGAGAGGGATCGACCAAAAGCAAGGCTGATACATCGGAACATCCTCTCTTCATAACCTAGCGATTGTCGATGCCGCTAGTGTAGCAAACTTCTGTTGCTACACGAGAACGTTTTCATGGTATCACCCTGAAACCTTGTGCGACATCTTCAGTGGGATTACCCTGAGATAGTTAAAGAGATCGTTTGGTGATGGTATAGGGAGATTTATTCAGCTGTTATTGGTGTCTGTGTAGATGGATCATTAAGGTAAAGCCAGCGAGCAAGGACAAAAGTCCAGGTAAAACCGACCAGGGCAGTGATCCGCTCGGTCAATCCCATGACAGGACTATCCACCGTCAGGAAGAATATGACCGCTGACAAAACGGCTAAACCAACAATAATCAACGAAAATGCCCAGAAGCCTGGAAATAACTTGACGCGCTGAAACCAAAACCCTAACAGCAAGAATGAGGCGATGGAGAGCAGCCCAACGACACCGGAAAGGTTGATGTGCATCCGGCCGGCAAACGTGGCAGGGGTTCCCCATGGGTCTTGGTGAAATGTTGTTGCGGTAAGAACGCTAACGCCGCCCATGGCAATGTAGGAGGCTGCCCCCAGGCTGCCGAGCAGCATTTTACGCCTGCTCCTCAGGACAAACAGCAGCAGCCCAATACCGAAGGAGATCAAGAGCAGGGCAAAAATGGTATGGAAGGCGTCGAGCAGCGCTTTGTTGGGTGATCCAGGGGAGAAAAGCTCGCTCACTGTATCCCTGATGTGGCTGTAACCTGGTCTCAGCGCGCCGCCGAGAATAGCGGTTACTACGAATAATACTGGGGCGATCATTCCGCACAGGAAAAAGAAGCGCAGCTTCATTTATTCTCTACAGAATCTTTCAACACCGCTAAATGACGTTCATCAACTATGTCTTCGCTTTCCGAATCCCTGCATCAATAAAATGCTCCTTCAACAAGGAATTGAAGAACTCTCAGTATTAGGGGCAGCGCTATCGCTGTGAGTGCAAATCGAGCGGTTTCAGGCTTCCACGGCCACGTGGGGATAGCTATAATTCTCTTGTGCTGGATCTCCAGGCTGGAAATCGTCCAATTCAATTTCTCGATTGCAGAGTAATCTTCATCACGGATTCGCTGGTTGAAATTCGCAAAGACATCCTCGAATTGGAGATTGATATTGTGAAGCGTCTTCTCTTTCTCCCCTTCCATGAGCCTGTGAACGCCCCATAGCGGCCAGACGAAAGCTACCACAGCCAGGACAGTAATTGATCCCACAAATCCAAAGCTGATCGGATTCGTCAGCAGCTCTGGATTAAGCAGCAACCATACATACATGCCGATCACCAAACCCACTGCCGTTGATGCAGTGAGTCTCGAAAAAGCTTGTGCAGGTCCTAAATTGAACAGACGGATGCGAACGTGATGCAAATTGATGGTATTGACCAGGCGCAGCTGCCTGATGGTGTGGTAGAGAATTACACCAAACAAGAAGGCGGAGCTCTTATCAAGGATGTGAAAGATGATCCCAAAAACGGGCAGCTGCTCAAGCGCCGCGTATCTGATCGGGGCGATTGCAAATCGATCCAGGAGGATCGCAACCACCACCATGATCACACCAGCGATCAACGGAGGTCCAACGGGCATGTTCGCGAGCTTGTATTGGAACTGGTCGAATTCTTGTTCAGTCATTTCCAACGTGGGGCTCATGGAATTCAAGGCAGTCACAGCTTGATCGTCAAAAAGGTGAATCAGCGCCAGGACGAAAGGAGTTGCCAAACCGTTGAAGATGATGATCGGCAGGAGCACCCTGGCCTGCAAGCCACCATCCAACCACAGGAAGAGAATCTGAATCAATATCAGAACAAAACCGACACTTAAATAAAAGACCCACCACGGTATCGGCAGCCTCTCAACCCAATTAATGAATCGATCAATCCAGCTGGGCTTGTAAGGTTGCTCTATACTATTCACAGTCCTCGCGTTGGTCATATGGATGTTTCTCGATTCTCGCAATTACTTTATTTTCTCTTGCCGAAGGTTCAGATCAGGTGAGTGGTCAGGTTGCGAAATTGTATTCGACCTCAGTGATCTCCAGATCAGCATACGGCAGGTCTCCGGAGGGCAGGTTCCAAACCGCCTGGCCGCGCACAGGCAGGTTCAGCCCGGACCGCTTTCCATAATCCAGAATAGGCGTCGACCAGGGATCGAGTAAGAAGTCGCCATCGATTTCACGATAGCGCATTGTGGTGAAGTTTGTCAGGCGACCCGTATCGTCAAAGATCATCAAACCGGAGACGCTTTTTCCGCGATCTCTGAATGTGACCTGGGCAGAGTGGGCGTCAACCTCCTCCCAGGTGATGTTTTCACCCAGGAAAGCGGTGGGGAACCACATGATCTCATTCAAGAAGCGGATCTTGGTGGCCTGATCTATCTCCTCTCCCCGGACATCAAACACGGTGAATAAGCCTGCCAACTTTCCGTACATGTGACCGTGTCCGTATTCGTATCTATCTTTGGCGCGCAAGACCGGCAGACCAGCGATCTTGAAGCGGGCATTCCAAATCAGGCCCGGCGGATATATCGTGTAAATCTCCTCAGCCGTCAATGGCATCCAAGGTCGGTCTGCTCCCTGTCGGAATTTCCCGACCTGCTTGAGGCGCACTGTGTCGATCCACGGATAGCCGATCACTCCGGTGTAATTCAAGTAGCGCTGTACCGGTTCCGGCAGATACGCTAACATATCTGCCGTGATGAGACGTTGATTTATTTCGCTGTATTTCTTCATAGTCCGCTCTTCCTGGTACATCTACTACTCCTTTTGCTCATGAGCTGCCCAGCGGCCCAGAGCTGAGTGACCGGGGCTGCCTATCTCTGAGTCATTTCCAGAATTTAGCCCGTTCAATTTCTTTTGCCTTTGGGATTGGATCCCCGGTTTATTTATCCTGAGGCAAATTGCATCCCAGGCGCAGCTTGGGGCGCAAGGGCTCCTACGAGCAGTTAGCCCTCAGTTTTTAGCAATCGCTTATGCATAAGCCGATCCCTGGAAAGCGGATCATGGCATGGCAAATATATCGTCGGTTCTGCCTGTGCATATTGCAAAATCTTGTCCATCGTCTGCACGGCAACCTCCGCGTTTGGACTCACGCCGTCCAGGTGTCTTTCACGGAGCAGATCTTGCGAATAGCTCGTGTCCCCTGCCAGAAAGTAACTGACGCCGTCTATCTTCACAATCACAGAGACATGGTTGGGTGTATGTCCAGGTGTTGGGACAATGACCACATCTCCAGCATCCGTTAAAGCGTAGCTTTCTTCGAAAGGGCCAAATGCCCTGGACTCGAATTGAATAGGAATCGGAGTGAACCATTCCGGCCAGCGGTGTGGCAGGTATCCCTGCAGCAATCCAGCAAATCCCTGGGCATTTTGGTATTCATTCCGGGAAACAAGGAACTCGCTGTTCGGAAAATGATTGATCCCCCCAGCATGGTCGGTGTGCAGGTGAGTCAGAATGACCTTCGATACCGCATCGGGCTTCATGCCGGACGCTCTCATTTGAGGGCCAATTTCTTCTTCAGGGGAGACATTCATGCGTACTGCCAATCTGAAGTATGGCTGCCAGCGGGGAAAATAACCAGATTCCGATGTCCGGGCAGTCTCTCCAGTATCGACGACGATCGTGCCTTCTGCATGCTCGATCACCCAGGCATTGATCGGGAGCCATTCCGTCCAGGTTTGACCTAAGAGAATCTTGCCAAGCCCTCCACCATCTTCTCTGCGCCGTTGCGAAGTCTTGATTTTTACGCTGCCCGTTTGGATGAGGTGTATTTTCGTCATGGTATTACCCAGTTTGGTTTGTGTCCTCGCAGGGTGACCAGCAATTTTCTACAGGCATAATCTCTCTTTCAGCACATTATACATTCAAATAGCGAGC
>JBFFIU010000235.1:0-5841 GCA_041556275.1 Anaerolineales bacterium
AAGCCGCGGAAAACTTCAGATTCCGGTTCGATACGCTGCCAAACGACCTGCTGAAATTCCGCTCGTAATGGGTGACTTCCGGCAGGTTCTCCTTCCCAATCCACAACCAGGATGTCGAAACCAGTCTCAGCGCCAGCTCTGGTTGACCAGGCATCCGGTCTGACTCCAATGAAGATAGGTGCAGGGTTTCCAAGCACATCAGACTGCGCGCTGACCGGAAGCTCACTCTCATCCGTGGTAGTCGCCTCCAAGGTATAACGGTAACGCTCATCCGCCAAGGGGATGGGCAGCTCGATCTCCAGTTTTCCATTGGAGTCGGTCTGACCTTCACCTTCAGAGATCTGCTCAAGGAAACCGGGACCAAAAAATCTGGGTAGGGCAGATAACCAGCGGGTGTCCAATTTGCCCACCTGATATCCCGGCAGGTTGAATTTAGCAGGCGTGCGGAACAGGGTCCAGGACACCGGCACGTTTCCGGCAGGTGCATCGAAGAAGAAACGTGCTTGCACGGCGGCATTGATCGTCTCTCCAGCCAAAACCTGTTCGGAAGGAAAGGAGACATTCAAATCAATTTCCGGTACTCGGAACTCAGCCACCTGGAAGGTCACACTGCTGAAGTTAGCTTCTTCGCTGGTCAACCGAAAGAGCCCCGGTTCAATATCCTCCGGCAAGGTATACAAGCCGTGCGCAGTGCCGTAAGTAGAAAGGGGTAAATTCAATGCAGCGATCTGCTCGCCGAAGTCATTAACGACATCCAGGCGTAGCTCAGATCGGTCAGCGATGGTGTACCTGCCGTTGTAAGCTTCACGCAGGATAACCCTGAAATGGACTGTTTGGCCCGGGCGATATATGGGTCGGTCAGTATGTATATAAGCCTCCAGATGAGGCGGGGAGTAGTCGGTCCTGTAGCCAAAACTGCCGCCATCCAGGCCTTGACTCCAACTAGAAAGGGCAGCAGAGAAAGTCTCTTGACCCGGCTCCCCGAGAATGGCGTAACTGACTCCATAGATGTCTTCAAAATCCCGCACGGGGACGTCGACTCTTAAGACACCCTGCTCATCTGTGCGACCCTGGGCCAGAAGATCACCCTTCTCGGTGTAAACCGAAACGGGTACATCAACGGCAGAAGCGCCATCCCCGAGATTCACCGCCCAAACCAGTACATCCGTGGCGCTCAATTTAAATGTCGTATTGAAATCGCTGACGACCAGGAGATAAGGGCCGGAGTAAATAAAGTCTTGTTCGAGGTTGAAGCGCAATGCATAAAATCCAGGTGCGAGCGGACCGCCATCGATGGTGAGCGGAATCTCAACAGGCGTGCTTTGGTTTGGTGGAATTTCTAAAGGCAATAAAGTGTTTCGCTCCCGCTCAGGACGGAACGTTTCCCGCATTTCATACCCTCCCGGGGCGATCAAATCTTGAAATTCTTCTAAAGTTACAGGGCCAAACGAATAAGATATTTCGCTCAGGTTGGTGGCTTGAACGGTAATACTGGATTGCTCAGGAGTCAAAAATACAACGTCTGAACCCACGGAGACAACCAGACCTGGATCCAGAGACCTGGTCTTAAAATCGAGGGTGAATTCCTGACCAAGACGCCCATTCCACTCATCGGGAAGGTTGGGAGAGATAAGCAGACGGTATTCCGTATCAGGTTCGAAAAAGCCAGTAAGCCATAAAATACGATTCTCTTCATCAATGAAAGCGTCTAAGTTGGAGACCACAGGCCTGATGGCAATAAAATTCAGCACGTCTTTGGATTTGATGGGCGCATTAAAATACACAGCAACGCCACTGTAGACGTCCTTAAGACCATTCTGGATGGGATCGCTCCTGATCACAGCGAGTTCTGGGATGGTTTCAAATTCAGATACCTGCCCCGAGCCTAGTGGGGTGCCACCGCCAGATAAGGTGTCCTCATCGATTGAAAGCGAGTATTCACGGTCGCGTTTGAGTAAACCACTTGGAGTAAAAGTAAACTCGGTGGCACCTTCATTCCAGGTGAAATCACCTTTCACAGTTTCCCCTTGCGAGTTGATCAAAAGTACGTTTTCAACAACACTATCCGGATCAAATGGCTGGTTGAAGGTCAGCTGAACATCCGCATCCAGGCTGATATCCCTGGCGCCATCACCAGGTTCGACAGAAACCAAATTCGGAGCGGCAGTTGTAAAGGACCAGGCGGCGAGACTTCGCAGCGGGCTGCCCCCTAACCCCGTCAAGTCATCCCTGACCTGGACGGTATATTCCTGCCCTCCAGCTAGGGACGGTTCCGGATAGAAGACATAAGTACTGGTGTTTAACCATTCTCCACGCCCTGCAGCTTCCGGCTCCAAGGAGAAAGCCATCGGGAGGTCTGTCGCTTCAGCACCCAACGATATAACCGGCCGATTGAAGGTCGCGATGACTGGCGAAGAAGGATCAACTTCTGTCGATCCATCTTCAGGAAGACCCTGTGTAAGCTGTAAATCACCCACAGCATAGTAAGCCAGGTCCACCGGTTCGACGAGCGGCAAACCATTACCCGCCTGGGCCTGAGTATCGAATTTAAGATTGATACGCTGAGCGGGTGCAAGAGGCGCACTCGGCGAGAAGATCAAGGTTGAGTCATCAATCCAATCGAACTGACCCGATAACCCCGAGAAAGATGCTTCCACTGAATGACGATCCATTGGTTGGTTGAAAAAAACAGTAATCGATCCATCGAGCCCCACCTCAGAATTCGGTGCGGGGTCGCTCTCAACAAAAACCGGTGGAAGGGGTTGTGGCGTAGCCGTTGGGAGAGGCGGTGTGGTAGGGGATGGCTGTGCAGCGGTCGGCAATACAGTCGTTGGTGTGGGTGACTCTGTCGCCACACTTGGCAGCGAACAGGCCAAGGTGGCAAAAATGAGGACAACAACCAGCAGGAACAGCAACCGGTGATTAAATCGTCGTTTTTCTCGCATTAAAGAGCGAGCGTGATCAAAGAACATACAAAATTCTCCACACAAAGGAGACGATTAAAAGAGAAGTGGGGTTCCATATTTGTAGTGAAATTATACTCGAATGCGCTCCAGAAGCTCAATCGTACGTTCGGTCTATACGAGTCTAGCCACGCTCGAGATCAGCCAGGAGCGACTGAAAAACAAACAAGACCAAATTTGACATCGCCCAATTGGCCAAAATGGAAAATAACTCATGCCGGGGTAAATATCCAAGATCAATTGCTCCTTCTTAACGGTTTGATTAGATTCGGTGGCGGAGCAATTATACGTCAGGTCTTTTTGGTACAATTAATCCCCTAATTCGTTTGGGAACCGGTAACTCCTATTTAGCGTTAAGATCATCATATGGGAAACATTTCAGCCAAGTCCTCAACACTATCAAATCCAACCAACCTGATTCCGCAGATATTGATCGCGCTCGCAGGTGGGTTATTGATTTTCGCTTTACTCCTGTTTGGGTTCTGGGTCGGTTATAACGTTAATTATTCCGGGCAGGTATACGCGGGGGTAACGGTAGCAGGCATCGACCTCTCCGGAATGGAGCCTGATCAGGCCGTATCCCATCTCGAAAAGAGCCTGAGTTTCCCATCCCAGGGCAAAATCTTGCTGCGCGATGGCGATAAAATATGGTTAGCCTCTCCCTCAGAAGTTGGCTTTTACCTCAACCCTCAGGCGACTGTCTCGGAGGCCTATTATTACGGCCGCAGCGGTGGTCCAGTCAAGCGTCTAGTCAACCAATTCGAGGCATGGTATCAGGGCGTCTCCCTGGCCCCACAATATGTCTTCGATGAGAAAGCAGCCCAGGTATATCTGATAGGGATCGCCGCCCAGACCGATATTCAAAAAGTTGAAGCCTCGCTGACTGTGGAAGGCAGCGAAGTAATGGTGCGCGAAGGACGGATCGGCAGGCATTTAGACGTGCCCGCCACCCTGGAAGACGTCAGAGCACAGCTCGAGACCATGCGCGATGGCGAGGTCGAGCTGACCATCCTGGATGATGCGCCGGTCATATTAGATGTAGAAGAACAGGCGCAGCTGGCGCGCCAAATTTTGAGCGAGCCGCTGACCCTGCGGGTGCCACAGAAAGAAAAGAACGACCCGGGACCTTGGAAATTCGAGCCGGATGCCCTGGCGCAAATGATCACGATCGACCGCGTGACGAGTCCCGAGGGAGATCAGTACCAGGTCGGGTTGCAAGCTGAAAGCTTACGCACCTTTCTGGAAGGTATCTCCCCACAGCTCTTGCGCTATCGCCAAAACGGGCGCTTCATGTTCAACGATGACACCCGCCAGCTGGAAAATATCCAACCAGCAGTGATCGGCCGTTCATTGAACGTCGATGGCACGATTGAAAAAATCAACCAGAGCCTGCTGGCCGGAGAACATAAAATCTCTCTCGACATCGAAACGATACAGCCTGAGGTGCCGGATGATGCTACCGGAGAGCAATTGGGGATAACCGAGCTGGTCAGCTCACATACCTCATATTTTTACGGTTCGAGCTCCGAAAGGATTCAAAATATCACGACCGCGGCGGGACAGTTCCATGGACTGCTGGTACCGCCAGGGGCTACCTTCTCCATGGGAGATGCGCTGGGGGATGTTAGTCTCGATAACGGCTATGCTGAAGCTCTGATCATCTTCGGCAACCGCACCATCCAAGGGGTGGGCGGCGGGGTTTGTCAAGTGAGCACAACTTTATTCCGCACGGTTTTCTTCGGTGGATTCCCGGTTGAGGAACGCTACCCACACGCTTACCGGGTCGGGTATTACGAACTCAAGGCTGATGGGGGCTACAACACCAGCCTGGCTGGTTTAGATGCCACGGTGTACACACCCCTGGTGGATTTCAAATTCACCAACGATACATCCAACTGGCTGTTGATGGAAACCTACGTCAACCAGGGGGCGCGCACGCTGACCTGGAAGTTCTATTCAACTTCAGATGGTCGAGAAGTAGAATGGCACTCCTCGGGGTTGAAAAATGTGGTCGAGCCCCCCGATCCGGTCTATGAAGAAAATCCGGAGCTAGCTAAAGGAACAGTCAAACAAGTGGATTGGGCAGTCAAAGGGGCAGATGTCACCATAACGCGCACCGTAAGCCGTAATGGGGATACAATACTTGAAGACAATTACACCACGCACTACATGCCCTGGCGAGATGTTTACCAATACGGCCCGGGCACAAAGGATATGCCCCCGGACGAGGAGAAGAAGAAGAAGGATAAGGATAATAACGGGTAATTGACACCGAACTAGAAGCGCAACCAAGAGGAGAACACCATGGTCAGTCAGGAACTACTCGACATACTACGCTGTCCAAACTGCGTTAGGGAGAAGGATGGTTTGCTAGAATACTACAAGGAAACCTGGTTGATCTGCCAGGATTGCGATCGTAAATATCCCATCCGGGATGATATCCCGGTGATGCTCATAGATGAGGGGGATAAGTGGCGGGAGACTTCCAAAGAAGAGCTGCCCATTCCACCGCCAGATTAGGGCGTATGCCGACAACTGACAAAGCTGCCTTGATTGCAGAATTCACTTCTGGGTCGGATACCAGGGCAGAGGCTGCCGCGTTGGAGCTGGCAGCCGAGGGAGCAAAAAGTTTACCGCTCTTGAAAGAGCTGACGGCAGAAGCCAACCCCGATACTCGCTGGTGGGCTACACGCGCACTGGCGGAGATCGACGATCCGGAAGTACCAGCACTGCTCTTGCAGGCATTGATCGATCCCGATCCAGCAGTGCGGTATTGCGGGGCATTGGCCCTGCGCTGCCAGCCAGATGAACAAGCCATCCCTACCTTGATCCAGGCTCTAGATTCTCAAGACAGGCTGCTGGCACGGTTAGCAGGGGA
>JBFFIU010000236.1:0-5821 GCA_041556275.1 Anaerolineales bacterium
AGTATTGCTTGGTCGAAATATGGTGAGATCAGGTTGTGTCCCCCGCCTTCATAGCTGTAAAACTCGTATTCCTTGCCATTCTCCTGTAATACACCAGCCAGGTCGAGCGAGTAGCCGATATTCACTACAGTGTCATCCTGTGCATGGTGGAGCTGCAAAGGGCTCTTGAGAAATTCAATATTTTCCGTCAGGGACACGGCCTTCCAGTAATCTACCTGGGTGTCTGGCCAGCCGTACGTATCGAATATCTCCCGCGATCTTCTTCTGCGGTCAGGGGTTTCCTGACTTTCAGGGGTCGCTGGTGGCCTGTACGTATTGTCGTTGATCCCGTATTTTGCAAAATCATCATAACTATAGACCGCCCCGGCCCAGATCACCCCTGCTTTGATGTCCTGTTCTATTAGCATTGCCCGTAAGACCAGGTTGCCAGCCATGCTGTGACCCCACATCCCGATCCCTTGGGGGTCGATTATATCCAGCATCTGTAAGCTTTTCAGCGCGGCGATCGAGTCGATGGTGTAGCCGGGTGAGAAGTACGATCCGGACGGTTCCCCCTGCGACTCCCCATGTCCTCGGTAATCGATCTTAAAGACCACAAAACCGCTTCTTGCCAGGTAATCCACATAGGCGGTGTAACGTTCTGTGGTTCTGTAAGCTGTTGGTGGTATATACCCATGATTGAAAATGATCGCCTTGAACCCGCCTTCCGGGTGTTCTTCGAAGGGGATGGTCAACAGGCCATAGATCTTGTTACCTTCCGAGATATAGCTAACCAGGTGTTGATGATAATTGGAGCGGTCAGACAGCTTTTCCTCAAAAGTGATCTCACTGCCGGCGATCTCCAACTCTCGCAGGTAATTGATGGTGATCTCACTGCCGATTTCTATTTCCGTCGGGGCTGGAGGGATCGTGCTGGTTGGTGAGATCGTCTGTGTTGGGGTCTTAAATCCTTGGGGCAAGACCGGGTTGATGATCGTCGGTAAGACAATTGCAGTCGCGTTGATCGAAGTCGTGGATGGGGTCACCGTTGCTGTGGCAATTGGAGTGAGTCCGGCTGATTGGAGCGTGGTCATTCTGCCTTCTCCAGCGACGTTGCAGCCTGCAGAGATCAGCAAGAAAATAATTAGAAGAAAGATAAAATGTCGCTTCACAACCATCCCGATAAATCCTTTACCAGAGCTAAGCAAGTTACCCTAAAAATTAACAAATCGATTGTACCTTCTATTCCTTCGCCCCACTTAAATATTTATTTAGAAAAATTTCTCTCCTCACATGCATGATGAACGCCATGCTCTTCTCTAGGTTTTCACTCAAGTATAAAAGCGGGTCTGGTACTTTGTTTAGACATCCCTCTCTGATCACAATATCATCGTCTGCGGAGGCATGTTTTATCGGGAATCTTGTGGATTCACACCTTACAAGGGTGTTAATTGCGCAAGTTGATAGTTCCTGATAGTTTAGTATGGCTAAACTTAGGCTGGATTTTCACGAAAACTATCGGTTCTAGGAGTTATTAACATGGAAATACCCCGCCACTGGAGATTAAAACACCAGCGTTATCAATTAGTCGGCGAAGTCTGCCCGCACTGTGAAGCCAAGATATTCCCCCCGCGCGATGTCTGCCCGGAATGCGGGGATGAAGCCAAGACCCTGTACACTTTCAGCGGTCGTGGAGAGGTTTATTCCTACACCACCGTCTACGATGCCCCCGCCGGGTTTGAAGAGCAGGCGCCTTACACCGTTGCGCTGGTCAAGCTGGAAGAAGGTCCCCTGGTGACCGCCCAGCTGACCGACACGAGCGAGGCCGAGGTGCAGATCGGCACCCCGGTGGAGATGGTCACCCGCCGCCTGCGCAGCGATGGCGACGAGCGCGGCATGCTGGTTTATGGCTATAAGTTCCGCCCCGCCCTGGCTGCATAAATTAAATCTATATCTAGGATCTCAAGCTTATAAACTTCCGGGATAATTGACTCCGGAAGTTTTCGTTTAACCTGACCAACTGGATGTACTCAAGGAAAATCAATAAATAATTTCATTCTCGCTATCACCTTTCTGCGTCCAGGTGACTCTGTCGTGCGAGGTGATGACTCAAAGTAGCTTGAAAGATCAACAAAATAATTGCAGGACTATTTGATACATTCTTCCAGCAATGGGGGTTTGAAGCCTCAAGCAGTAGGCTATCACCCATTTCCAAATGATACTTTTGTTCATCGACGTAATAATCTATCTCGCCCTTTAGACAATAAACAAATTCATGGCCTGGATGAACATTCAGCTCGCCCCTGTCTAATTACGAGTGTTTAAGCATGGTCAATCAGTTAGATAGTTTACTGTTCAATGTAGGAATTCGTTCGAAAGCATGTTCGATCGTACACAATGTGCGAGGATATTTCCATTTAATATAACCACTTGCTCCACAGCTCTGCTATCTAGGCATAAATTCTCACCGGTGTGTAAAAATGTGAAATCCAACTTAACAGTAGGATGCAACTGGCATGCTATAATTTGGGTCCATGATCTAAAGATTTTAGAAGACATCACGCCATTTCCCACCTCAAGTAGTTTTCAGGTATTTTCTCAATAAAGGTTATGAACGGCCAACTATCCAGCCTTAAAGAACTGTCCCGCCTGGCATTTTCGCAGCCTTTCACTTGGCTTTCAGCGGAGCCGGCGCAAGATGATCAGGTTAAATGGTTCGAGATATCGTTGAACGAAGTCGATGTCGGCGAGGTAGTGCTGCTCCGAACTGACGAAGCGAGCGATGAAAAACTAGCTGAAGCACAAGAGAAAAAAGTCTCCGCAGTGCTCTTACTTGGTGAGAATCTACGTGCGGATATCACCCTTCCGGAAAACCTGCCCGTGGCGGTGGTTGCGGGTGAACATGACCTGAAACAAGCCCAAAGGTTGCTGCTGACAATTTTAATCAACCAAAGTGCGGCGTTGCATGAACGCAGGGCGCGGATATATGCCCAGCTCTCCCAACTTGAAGCTGAAGGTAAGGGTCTAAGGGGTTTGGTAAAAGCCATGGCCGATATTTCTGGCAAAGGGCTTCTCGTCCAGGACAAGCGCGGACGTATCCTGGAAGAGTGCACCTCTTCGGCACTGGCAATGATTTGGGAAGATATCCTCAAGCAGCTTGTCTCGCTGAACTCACTTCCAGAATCGCTCAAGGATCGAAAAAAAGCTGGGAGCCAATCGGTGATCATCACCCAAGACATTCCGGGTGGATTGACTCGCCTGGTGTTACCCATCACGGTGGGTGAAGTCGCGCGCGGGTATCTGTCGATGATGGGAGTAGTCGGCGAGCTGGATATGCTCGATCACCTGGTGGCAGAACAGGGGGCGCGCGTTTGTGCACTAGAAATGTCCCGCGCCAAAGCCATCCGCGAGGCTGAGAAACGGATTAAGGGAGACCTGCTGACCGTCTTACTTCAAGAAAATCTATCCCCTCGTGATTCCCATTTGTGGGCCCAGGCAGTTGGCCTGGATCTGAGCCAGGAGCACGCTGCCCTGCGCTTTTCCTGGGATTCAGCTTCACCCCCATCCCGCCGGCGTTTGGAAACCATCGTTAATGGAGAGATCAGCCGCCTGGATATAAAAGCAATTATCAGCCCGATGGGCATGGAGATCGTCTGTTTTTGCGAGGTACCTCCTGGTGCGCCAAGACCAGAACTCGCTCTTGAATTTGGTCAGGCAGTTGTCGATCAGGGCTACTCGGAATACCCTGAAGCACAAATCCGTTGTGGTGTGGGAAAACCAGCTCCCGATCTGACCGCCTGGAGGGATTCTTTCAGCCAGGCTGGACAAGCTCTTGAAATGGCCCGCCGCTTCCACGAACGCAAATTGCTTTATTTTCCTGATCTCTCCGTTTACCGATTGCTATTTCAATTCGAACACAATCCGGAACTGGTCGCCTTTCAGGAGGAAATCTTGGGTCCCTTGCTGGCTTATGAGGGTGGCTTGGAACTTCTTCAGACTCTGGAAGTCTTCTTCGAACATAACGGAAGCATAACCCAGGCCGCGGATGCACTCTTCATCCACCGAAATACATTGATTTACCGCCTGGAGCGGATCTCCGAGATCGCAGGATTAGATCTGGATAAACCTGAAACCCGGTTGGCTGTCGAACTTGCACTACACATCTACCGCATGCGGGGAGGAACAAGGGGGATACCTGGTTGAGCTGATCCGCAACCAGTCCTTTGAGCAATATGGAGCGCTTTATGCGGCCAAAGCCAAAGGAAAAATATCTCAAATCATCGGATATTCAACCCTAATTGTCTGCATCCACACTAAAACCATGTACTTTCCCCCGACCAGGAGCGGAGCAGAACCTCATTTGGTCAAAGTTCACAAAAATACGGGTTGATTTTTGTTAAGTTTTCCAATAGACAAGGATAAAAAAAATGTGTAAACTACGCAAACTTAGCAAGGAAATTTACTAAAAATGATATTTTCAGCGCTCGCTCTTATTCTGGTTGCCATTATATTGGTTCTCATTATTGGGATTGAGAACCCATTACCCCTTAGGGCAGCCAGTGTCTTTATCAGAGAGTAGGCGAAGCACAGATTTATCCCCATCACTCACCCAGGACTGCCCAAACGGACAGTCCTTTTTCTTTATTAGGTGAAAGATATGCGGTCAGACCAGATAAAAAAAGGATTTGAGCGAGCCCCACACCGGGCGCTTCTAAAAGCGACTGGGTTGAAAGATGAGGATTTTTCCAAACCCTTCATCGCCATTGTCAACTCGTATGTGGATATCGTCCCCGGCCATATTCACCTGCAGGAATTCGGTCAGCGAATCAAGCAAGCTGTGCGAGCTGCGGGCGGAGTGCCATTTGAGTTCAACACAATCGGTGTGGATGATGGTATCGCAATGGGCCACGAGGGCATGAAGTTCAGCCTGCCATCAAGAGAGTTGATCGCCGACAGTGTTGAGACCATGATTCAGGCCCACCAGTTCGATGGGATGGTTTGCATACCCAACTGCGACAAAATCGTGCCTGGGATGATCATGGCTGCACTGCGGGTGGATATCCCGGCGATCTTTATCTCCGGAGGTCCAATGGCCGCCGGCAAAACTCCCGCAGGGGAGGTGGTAGATCTGGTTTCAGTATTTGAAGGTGTGGGAGCTTATAAAGCCGGCAAGATCGACTCTGAACGGCTTAAAGTCCTGGAGGATTATGCCTGCCCATCTTGTGGTTCGTGTTCGGGGCTTTTTACCGCCAACTCGATGAATTGTTTGCTGGAGGTCTTGGGTCTGGCGCTGCCCTTCAACGGTTCCGCGCTGGCTTTGAGCCAGGAACGAAATGCCCTGGCCGACCAGGCAGCAAAGCAGATCTTGACCCTGGTTGAGCGCGACCTGACTCCCCGCCAGATAGTCAACGCACAGGTGATCGATGACGCTTTTGCCCTGGATATGGCTATGGGAGGCAGTACGAATACCGTTCTGCACACGCTGGCGCTGGCGCATGAAGCCGGAATTGAATACCCCCTGGAGCGGATCAACGCGGTAGCAGATCGGGTACCGTACCTGTGTAAGGTCAGCCCATCCGGGAGATGGCACATGGAAGATGTGCACCGGGCTGGCGGCATACCAGCGATCTTGAACGAGATCGCGCGCTCAGGAAACACATTACACATGGATCGCCCAACCGTGACCGGCATAAAACTTGGCGAATCGATCGCTGGCGCGAAAATCAGCGATCACGAGGTTATTCGCCCTCTGGAGAACCCACATGATCAGGTAGGAGGCCTGGCGATTTTATTCGGAAATCTGGCTCCGCAAGGCGCGGTGATCAAGACCGGCGGTGTGGCA
>JBFFIU010000237.1:0-5815 GCA_041556275.1 Anaerolineales bacterium
ACGATGCCCGCCATGTAGTACTGTGCAGTCTCCAGGTTCAGGAAAACGGGAGACCGATCCGGGTGGGCAAAACCAGCCTCACCTGCGACCAGCGGCCAGAAGAGCTCGACCATCTTCTGCGCCAAGCCACCCAGGGTGAGCACATCCACTACACCACCAGCGACCAAACCAGGATCGCGTAGGGCAGCGGTATAAGGGAACCCCAGGTTGCGCTGCGGCAGGAAAACCAGGATCGAGTCGGCGCGCACCCCCTGCGCCATCAGGTACAGCAGGCGCTCAACGCCGACCGTGGTCTTGCCCGCGCCAGCTGGACCTTCCAGGAAGATTTTTCGATCGAGGGGATTTTCGATCAGAGCCAACTGCTGAGCGGATAAATCTAATGTTGACATCGTTGTTTGAGCTCACACTAAGACTTATCTATACGCAATAAAAAGAGAACCATCTTCTCCTTTCATTATTACATGTTTTGCTCATAGATCAAACCCAGTAAGCAATCCAAATAGACAACTAATCCCCTATTGGGCAGTTCGGACCAAAATCGAAAGCCTCAATATTCCACATCTCGCTGAATGCCGAAGGGTCAAGCTCGAAACCACACATGTCCGTTCGAGTAAGAGCCAGTTTGAGTCGCTGGTAGAGCGGGACGACCGGCAGCTGTTCGGCAAATATAGCCTGAGCGTTGTGCTGATTCTCGAGGAAACCTGGCTGGCCGGGCAAGGTCTCCTCAGCCATGCGGCAGGCCCGGTCGTAATCCAGGCTCGAGAAACCAGTCTGGTTTGCCCCACCCCAACCATACGGGAATCTGAAGACCCCATTTTCGTCTTCGAGAATTGGATCGCCGGGGATCTGCTCGGTGGTCCACAGTTCGCAATGCGGATGAACACCACTATCCCAGGCAAACTGGGTCAGGTCAAAGCGACGACCGAAAACGGGCCCCTCCGGACCTGGGGCAAACACTTCGCTCGCTTCCCCATACTGCAGCTCAACCTGAATGCCGCACTGAGCCAAAGATTCGGCCAAGATCTGGCTTGACCTCTGGCGCTGCGGAGCATTTGAGGTGGTAAAGGTGAGCACCAAGGGTGTGCCATCAAATATGCCTTGGATGCCGCGCGCCACCCTCGGAGTGGCTGGATCACCGTCAAGATCTACCCAGCCGACCTGGTCCAGCAGCTGGGCAGCGGCTACTGGATCGAACTCATAGCCAGATAAATCTGGATTGTAAAGGGGATGGTCAACCGGCAGGTAGGAATTTTGTACAGTCGATTCTCCAAACAAAACTGATTGGATGATCTTATTTCTATCCATGCACATGGCAAAGGCCTGGCGGGTTCTTACATCGGCGAAGAAATCCGGGCGATCTTCGCCAGGTTGGTAGCCATCATCATAGGAGACCGGCCGGATGCCGAAGTCGGCGTGCTCCCAGGCTGGGCTGGTGGAAATGTGAACCTGCAATTCGCCATTCTCGTCCAGCTGCTTGAGAGATTCGAGCCCAGCCTCCAAAAAGCTCAGACTGGCTTCCTGATCGAGCACATCACAGGTTCCATCCGCCAAAGCTGCCAGATTCACCTCACTATCCACACCGACTAAATGGAAGATCAGCTGGTCGAATTGTGGCTCAACTTCACCCATACGGAAATAAAGCGGGTTTTTGTGCAGGCTGATGTGTCCCCCTGGCACCCAGTCATTGATCACATATGGGCCCCATCCGAGAGGCCGTTGGGCAGCCTCCTGGGCAGTGAATAAATCCTCAATTTCATACTTCGAGAGCTGGTGCTCAGGTAATGGGATGAAGAAATTGGTCTGGTAAGCAGGATCGAGGAAACCGGGCACCCCTACCCAGCGGACAGAACGCTCATCCTGGGCACTGTAGCTGGCTGTATGCAAGAGCGTATCCAATCCTCCTTCCGACACCAGACCAAGACCACCGCAGGGACCAAAATCCGCCTGGCATTCGCTGGCGATCTGGTAGCTGAAAGCTGAATCAGCAGCCGTAAGCGGGACGCTGTCCGACCATTTAATGCCCTCTTTGAGCGTGAAGGTCGCCGAAAGCTGCGCCATCTCCAACGGCTCTCCACCATATACCACTGCGCAGCTTGAATCCGAACAGCCAAATGGTCGCACGATCTCACCCAAGTCGAGCTGCACCAGTTGACCGGCATCGTTCACCATCCAATCCCCAGTTTGAACGGGCACGGGATCGAGGCTGGCATCACCATCAGCGAGGTCGGGAAGCTTCTCAAGGATGACAGGGTGGTAGTTGTAACCAACCACATCGATGGGCCCATCGTAGATCGCTTCGAAGATATGGCTCTGCGAAAGGGATGATCCACCGTAGAGGTAGAGCGTCTCCGGTTCCGACCCCAAGCAGATATTCAGAACACGGGGCGGCACGGTTGGTGTTGGAATCGTAGTTTGGGTTGGCGTGACTTCAGGTGAAGCAATAGGGACCTCATCGCCCGTGGGATTAGGGATCGGAGTCTCGCCGTCACCAAAAGAACAGCCAGCAAGCAGCAGCACGCCAAATAGGAATCCAACCAGGAGAGATGCCCCTCTTTGAAAATTAATTGACATTCGATATCACCATACGGGTAAACCAACCGGATTATACAACAAGTGCAAGATAAGATGTGCGAGGCATCTCCGCGATGCCTCGCACCAGTGATTGACTAAAAATATATCTTAAAGTAAAGACCTGAAAATATTAATTGGTTACGGTGACGCTGCCCTTCATGCCCGCATCATAGTGGACACCCTCCTGCTCGAAACAGCCCATTTCCCATTCACCAAGCATACCTTCGGTGACGGTGAACTTCATGGTACCTGTGCCATCTACTGGTATTGCAACCATGAAGCCCTCATGCACCATTTCCTCATGTTCGTGTTCCGGCTCACCGACCTGGGTCACTTCTGGTTCCACTCCTCCAGCCTCGAACATATCGACCATGTAACCAGCCGGACGGTTTTCCATAGTCATCACTTCCCGACCAAACATGATCTCGTGCTGCAGCTGACCGGTGTTGGTCAGATTAAGGGTAACCTCCTGACCGACTTTGAACGTCAGGCTTTCTGGAACAAACGTATATTCATTCATCTCAATATCGTAGCTCACTGTCTCCGTTGTTCCGCCGCCGCACGCCACAATCAAGAACGCAGCGAGACTCAAGCAGATTAATAGCCATAATTTATTCACGATTTTCTCCTTTCACATTTTTCAAGCGTCTTTCCTTGATGACACCAACTATCACCCAAAAGTGATCCCAAAATGGGTAGGATGGGTCGAACAAATTTGCCACCGACGTTTTGCCGCTCTCGAAGCTTCATCCCGTTTTTTATCGCTTACTCTTGAAGCGGTTCAAATTGCGAAGTTGCGTGGGGTGGGAGAGAATCCTCCTCTGCCGCCAGGTTTTGGGTGAAGCATACTCTATCTAGTCCTTCGCATGACCCGCGAAATTATATCTACTGCATCGCTTTGCGCAAACCGGACACGGCAACGAGAGTCCAGGCAACAATACCGGCAAATCCCAGCAGGCGTACGAGCGCTGGCCAGGACGATTCCCAGATCCACAGCCCGACCATGATAGGGAGAAATAACACCCAAACGATGATCTCCACCACCAAAGGCAGCGATCGCACCCAGCTCCAGAGCAAGTCCAACCAATCCTGATTCACGACCAGTGCGAGGGCAAATCCCACCCACAGCAAAACGAAAATCACGATTGCGTAGATGCTCAAAGTTAATGGAGCGGTGTCGTTCCAGAATGATGTGTTTCTCATAGTCGCTTTCCTAAGCCTGAATGAACGCCGATGCTAACAGAAACAGGATTAGCCCAGCAATGATTTATTGTACCTGATCCAAATAAAAATCACCATGAATGATTATATCAAGTGTCAATTTCCTAGATCTTGAAAGCTTATGAGCACGATTTCAACATCTTGATAAGAGGCATGGTTTAAACAACAAATTCAATCAATAGAAGTAAATTCAATGGCCTGTCGGTTAATCCAGAGGTAAGTATTAATCTCTGTGACAATTGATTGCTCTGGGTAGCACAAAATCAAATACCGGGTTAGAATAGGAGCGCAGAAATTTAGTCGAGATCAAAAATTATTTTAGGCGAGTAAATATGCGCGAAAACCTGACTCGAGTGATCGAAGATTACCTGAAGACGATCTATGATCTGACCTCCTCCAATGATCGCGCTTCAACCAACCAGATCGCTGAACGCATGAACGTCACGCCAGCTTCTGTGACGAACATGATCCAAAAACTATCTGCTACCGAGCCGCCATTATTGGATTACCGCAAGCACCGGGGTGTAAAATTAACTGATGTAGGGGAAGAAGTGGCTTTAGAGATCATCCGCCATCATCGCCTGCTGGAGATGTTCCTGCACCAGACTCTAGGTTACAGTTGGGACGAGGTGCACGATGAAGCCGATCGCCTTGAGCATGTGATCTCCGAGGAACTCGAGGAGCGCATCGCCATTAGCCTTGGCAATCCCCTTCATGATCCGCACGGAGATCCGATCCCCACCCGTGACCTGCGCCTGCCCGAATCAAACGAGGAAACTCTCAGCCAGGTGCGACCAACTCAGAAAGTTGTCGTGAAGCGGGTACGAGACACTGATCCAGAACTATTGCGCTATTTGAGCGAGATGGGGATAAAACCGGATTCTCACCTCAAAGTGGTGAATTATTCTCCTTTTGATAACAATCTCAGCGTGGAAATAGGTGGGACAAAAGAGTCTGTTGTGCTGGGTCTCATGGTGACCAGCCAAGTATATGTGGAGATCGTAGAGAATAATTAAATATAACCAGGTAGAGGGGTTACACTACTGAAGGAGTCTCCAGTTCATCATCATTGACCCGCTGCGGTAATGGCGGATCGGGCTTGACGATCAACCTGCGCCAGGCGTAACTCACGGTCCCGAGCATGATCAAGCCGCCGACCACTCCTGGAGCCCATGTCCCCAAACTACCGATTAAGATACCTCCAGCTGTTGGAGAAATCACCCGAGTCAGGCTTTCCAATGAGGCGGATAAACCCAATGTGCCGCCGACTTCCTCCGGGTAAACTGCTTTGCTCAGGGCACTATTCAGCAAGGTGTTCAATATCCCCGCAGCAACCGCCAAGGGCGCTAGGACGATCAGCAGGGCCATGAGGTTGGGCACTAACGCCCAGGCAAATAAGACGATCATCATTAAAATAGTAGCCAGGAAAATTAAGCGATACTCGTTATAGCGAGCTGCCAACCAGCCAACAAGAAATCCCTGCACGAAGACGACCAGGATACCCACATAGGTCAATACAAATCCCGTGTTACGCGCATCCAATCCTAATTTGTACTGCGCATATAAGGGGAAAATGGTTTGGAAGGTGGCGAAAGCCAAACCATAGAAGAAGCGCACATTCAACAAAGGCCCCACTCTGGGGCGGTTGATCGCCGCCCATAAATTTCTCAATGAGATCTCTTGCTTGGCTTTCTTCTCCAATCTAGCACGAGCTTCGGCTGTCAAAGATTCAGGTAAAAAGAATATCACGCCAAGAATACTGATAAGTGATAATCCAGCTGCCACGAAAGCAGGGACAGCAAATCCATAAACGCTCAGAATGCCTCCGACAGCAGGACCAATTATGAATCCAACCCCGAAAGCCGCACCCAATAAACCCAGTCCTTTGGCGCGATCTTTTTCATCCGTGATGTCAGTGATATATGCCTGGGCAACTGAGATATTCCCTCCAGTAAATCCATCTAATAATCGGCTGGCAAACAACATCCACAACGAACTGGCAAAGCCGAGGATCAAGAAACCA
>JBFFIU010000238.1:0-5811 GCA_041556275.1 Anaerolineales bacterium
AAGGGCGGCGCCCTGGCGGTCGTCGGGCACGTCGAAAGGGCCTGGGGTTACTCCTTCCTATGGGAAGGTGTCGGCCAGGACTTGGTCACCTTCGAATCCACCCTCACCAGGCTCGCCGAAGGTCACCCGATCGGCTCAGCCCTCGAATTCTTCAATTCCCGCTATGCCGAGCTGTCCACCGACCTGACCACCGAGATCGACGAGACGCCCGAAGAACACCAGAACGAGGTCAAGATCGCCGGTCTATGGACCGCCAACAAGGACGCCCGCAACTACATGATCATCGGCGACCCCGCCGTGAAGATGATGGCCGCTGCTGAAGTCAGCCCCGATGCGGAGCGCTCTTCCATCATCGAACTGATCAGCGAGCCGCCGGTTTCCGGTCCGCAGGCTGCTACCGCACCAGAAGAAACCCCGCAGACTGTGCCTGTCCCGGTCGCTGTGCCCACCACCGCCCAGCCTCAATATGTCGTCGATTATGGCCTGGGCGACACCTTCCGCAAAGCCGGCACCAGCTTGAGCGATGGTCTGCAGACGATGGTCACCAAGCTGTCCGATTTCCTCGGGGCTGCGCTCGAAGATGCCACCAGCCTCGAAGTAGCCACCTACGTCAGCGAGGATATTGCTAACGTGGAATACAAGGAAGGTCGCTTCACCGGGGCAAAACTGCGCGCTCTGACCCACGTCAAGATCGATGGCGATACGGCAGTCGTCGTGCCGGAGACCGACGGCGAGGTCGACACAGACCTGTGGAAGATCCACCTGGAGATGCTCCAGCAGGCCCAGGCCAGCCGGGCTGAACTGGTCAAGACCGCCGTCTCCGCCGTCACTGGCCTCACCAACATGCTGAAACCTTGAACCAGGACCCTTCTCCCCCCTACGGGAGACACGATTAGCATAGGACTTTGATGAATAACGACTCCGATCCTTTGCCAGCTGCCTTCGAGTCATGGCAGTTTGCAGCCGATACAAGTGCCCCGGGGTTATCTTACGGTCTAGATACCACCCCAGATGAGCATATTCCAGTATGGCGAAAAGACCTGTCCGCCGATCCAGAGGTCGCCGCAGCCGAGCTCGCCGCAGGCGAAGCGCTGACTCAGGCTTCGATGGAAGAACTCGACGCCGTGCCGGGCCGGATCGATGACCTGATCAGGTACACCCAGGCGGAGAGCACCGGTGGGGTTTCCTTCGCCGCACCGTCAACCGAGGCCCTCCCCGAGCCGGAAGCCGAGCTGCTCGATCTGCTTGGCACCATCAACAGCCCCGCCGTCGGCATTAGTTTTGCCGTGGGCGGAGAAGAGCAGGGTAAGATCGAAAACGCCTTTGACCAGTTCGGTTCCGATATGAACCGTTTGCTGCGCCTGGTGACTCACTTCGCCTGGGTGGAAACCGAGATCGAAGGGCAGCTGCTCGGGCGCTCAGTCGTCAGCTGGAGCGGCGACCTGGACACCAACTGGGCTTCCAGTGCAGCAGCTGAGGTCTACCAGCTGCACCAGCGCTCACTCAACCAGGCTTTAGTCACCCGCAATATCGCCCTGCACGCGGTCACTATCACCACTCAGAGCGCGGTCAAGCTGGCTGTGCTTCTGGCCGCTCCCGGAGGTGCCCTGCTGGCCTTGCCGGTCGCCTGGAAATTCGTCAAGAGTATCCTGGCTGATATCCAGAAATACAAAGACCTCACCCGCGCCCCCCTGTAAGCAGTACCTTTAGCGGCTTCCTCGCCGTCAAATTGAGCGAGAGAAATAATTAAACTACCCAGCAGTATCTAAATGTCATTGCGAAGGAGCGAAGCCCGAGTCCTGTGCGAAGCCGAAGGAGACTGAAGCAATCCCCAAATTCATGTACAATTCAATATTTTGATGAAGATTGATTAATGGAGCAAAACAATCCTCACATCCATGTTCAAGAATAAAGCACAAAGTATAAAAACACAAAGGAGAAAATCTAATGGCAATTGATTTCACCGCTTCCCTCAGAAATGCTGCCGCCAGTGTGGCCAAATACGTCGATGACGCCGCCACGATGGAGGTCGTCACCAAGTATGTTAAGGTAGGAGACGATTCGGCCACTGATTTCGATGCCGCTAAACCGGTCGCCCGCACCATCATCAAGCTTGACTCGGACAGCGAGACCATCTTCCCCATGCGCGCCGGTCAGGGTGACACCCTTGAAGTTGACATGACCCTCTTCGAATTGCACCAGCAGAACGTCTCCACCGCCATCGATTACCGGGCGCGCATCCTGGATGCCCTGCTGGGCACCGTCATGTCGCGCGAACGAGAGCCATAGAGAGATATTTCCATCTGGCTGTTGGGGGAATCCAACATTATTTAAATATCATCCTGAAAGAGCGCAGCCCAAGTCCTGAGCCAGCGAAGGGTAGCCCCTGCATTTTCTTGCAGGGGATTTCGGGATCTTCATAGAGATTTGGTTGGCTTCGGTCTCAGGGATGCCCTCTATTTTCGATGGGGTATCTTAGGGCAGTGATCCATTATCCCAATTTAGTAGATTGTTAGAAGAAACAGGCCGAGCTGCTTAATATGTTAAAATTTAGGCCATTATCAATATAATTAGACCCTAAGTGAGATTCAAAAATGGAAAAAGTAACCAAAACAGACCAGGAATGGCGTCAGCAGCTCAGCGATCAGCAGTACCACGTCTTGCGCCAGGCGGGCACCGAACGACCCTTTACTGGTGAATATGTCGATACCGAAGATAATGGCACGTACGTTTGCGGCGCCTGTGGAAACGAACTCTTCTCATCTGAAGCCAAGTTTCATTCCGGATCGGGCTGGCCGAGTTTCTGGGATGTGATCAGTCAGGGCAATATCGAGCTCCGCGAAGACAGCAGTTACGGCATGAAGCGCACCGAGATAGTTTGTGCCAGGTGTGATGGTCACCTGGGCCATCTCTTCAACGATGGTCCCCGAGATAAAACGGGCATGCGCTACTGCATCAACTCCGCCTCACTCGACTTTAAACCCGAATAATATCCTACTATATTTGGAGTGTCATTCTGACGAGCGTCGCTCGTGTCCTGAGCGAAGCCGGAGGGGAGGAAGAATCCATTTAAACACAATCTGGAAACTCTACGCAAGTATTTGATACCTATCTAACCTGAGTTCGGGATAAGCATGGATTATACAAAGAAGCTTGTCATTTCGAGGAGCAAAGCGACGAGAAATCCCTACAGCGATCCTTTGTAATCCATCTCGATAGGGATTCCTCACCTCCCCGATCTGTCCGATCAGGGACAGGCCCGTTGGGGATTCGGAATGACACATTAATTCACCGGACTCTTAACCCGAACTGACGTTATCTAAGAATCGAAAAAAAAGAATATGCCTACCCTCGGATTTCTCCTTCGATCTCCAGTTGCAGCGACTGCTCCGGCAGTTGTTCACCGTAATCGGTGACGTCTTCTAGGACTAGCCGGACCTTTAAAATCCCAATATCAGGATTTTGATCCAGATGTGCGCTTATTACTTCATCCGCCTGAATACCAAATGCTTTAAGTAATCTTCGGATATCGTTGCGGCTTGAATCTTCCATTGTGCCAACTCCTTTTGAAAGCATAAATCTAGTTTACCGAGTATTCGAGCGGGTTTACCTTCCCCTGCATGAAGAATACCCGCACCCAATCCACATTACCTGGGATTGGGAAGTTAGTCAGGTTCATATTTCCAGATAAAAATCATCAACAAAGTTTATTACACCTTAACAACAGGTTGGCTTATGATTGTCGGTGTACACCTCCATCTTATTCAAATTCAACCATCGTAACTGGAAGGGTTGGGATTGTTCTTCATAATTTTGGTGGGCTGAAAAATTTGTTAGCTTGGCGCTGCCAGGACATTGAACATATCCAAGTATAATAGGAATGGCATCGCCGTCGGGATTGTGGACATCTATCGGAGAGCCTTCATCTGTTTCATGCTTGTTATGATGGGCAATTGATAATATTTTCGGTACTTCACATCTCAAGCGACTGCAGCATAAATTTCATCACACTGCCAGGGAGAGATTATGGACACCAGTTATGGCAAATTGATCTTGCTGAACCCCAACGGGCCAGAGCAGGAATTCAAGCTAGCGAAGGAAAGTATCTCACTGGGCCGGGGTACCACCAATGACATCATCCTCGACGATGTCAGAGTGTCGCGCAGCCATGCTCAATTGGAAGTTGGAGCACAGGGTGTCACCCTGGTAGATCTCGGCTCCTCCAACGGAACACGGGTAAACGGCAATCAAATCGACCGCATTACGCTGGTTCCTGAGGATACGATCAGTCTGGGCAGCCAGCAGCTCAAATTCACGGTGGATGCACCCACTGAGGATGTGGGCATGACCATCATCGATACACAATTACAGCTTGACCAGACGATTGACGATGAATATCTGCCGGTCGTGATCAATGACACCAGCAGCCCCAGCCTGGTGGTCTTCACCGGCGACAAAACTTGGCGAATCGACCTCAAAGATCATGATCAAGCCACCATCGGGCGAGACGAAAGCTGCGCCGTCTTCATCGATGCTAAGAGCGTATCTCGGCGACACGCAGAAGTGCAGCAAAGAGGGGAAACTTTCCTGGTAAAGGATCTTGGCAGCACGAACGGCACTTTGGTCAATGGCCAGTCGATCGATCAGCATATCTTGCAGGATGGCGAGGTCATCCAGATCGGCTCGGCGCAGATCGTTTTCAAGCGCGGCTTCCAGGAAGAAGCCTTGACGATGGTTGGAGAACAATTGGCGCTGCCAACCGGGCGGCGGACGGTGGTTTTCGTGCCCGGCATGATGGGTTCGGAGCTTTGGCTGGGTAACGAACGAGTCTGGCCGAACGTCAAGACTCTTTTCACCAACCCGGAGATATACTCCTACCCGTCCGAGGTCCCGCTTGAGCCGCGCGGCATCGTGGACGAGGTGGTCATCGTTCCCAATTTTATCAAGCTGGATCAGTATAACCGCCTGGGCGACTATTTCGTGGATGAGTTGAAATACCGCCGAGATGTCGATTTCTTTGAATTCGCCTATGATTGGCGTCAGGATGTGCGCACTTCAGCCGCCCAGCTGGGAGAATTGATTGAGAGCTTGGATAAGGCTCAGCCGGTGATTGTTATTGGTCACAGCTTGGGCACGATGGTCACCCGCTACTATGTCGAATGCCTGGGCGGCGACAAACATGTCGAACGGGTCATCTTGATGGGCGGCCCGCATAAGGGGGCGGTCAAGGTGTTGATCAGCTTTTTGGTTGCTCCGCAGGTAGTGCCTTTCGGGATCATGGGCGATCGATTGAGAGATATCGTCCTCTCCTTCCCCAGCTCCTACCAGATCCTGCCAACTTATCCAGTAGGCACAGACCAGCAAGGTGGCAAGACCAACTTCCTTGAAGATGACCGCTGGCTGGACCCCGAGTATCATCATTTGCTGAAGCTTGGCCAGGATTTCCGGGCTGAACTTAAATCATCCTCTCCTGTGCCGTCCACATCGATCTTCGGCTATGGGATCCAGACGGTCTCAGATATCTCGCTCAGGCGCGATGGGGCCGGCAAAGTAGAAAGCGTCGATTTCCACAGTGAGAACGTAGGGGATGGCTCTGTTCTCGAGCAGAGCGCCTTCCTGCAGGGCAGCGAAATTCACCCGGTACACCAGCACCACGGCTCTCTGTTCGTTGATAATGATGTCAAAATGCGCTTAAAACTTGAATTGCTACGCCCATATTGAGTACTATCCTGCCATAAAGAGTCATCGCGAGTTTATTCATGTTGCCGCAGAATTGGGTTGGGGAGACGATCGGGGGAAGATATGTAATTG
>JBFFIU010000239.1:0-5810 GCA_041556275.1 Anaerolineales bacterium
GTATTCGGCTTCAATCAAAGTCCCTGATTCCAGTGCTTGCTTCACATTACCTTCTCTTTGTATAACCACAGCTCGACCTTCGCCCGCTGTGACCAATGCTTCAATTTCCTCCTGCTGCCACAGCCTGCCTGCGTCCCATTCCAGCTGCAAATGTGTCAAAGCCTGATAGGCCTGCTCGCGAGATTCTGCCACTACTCCTGCGAAATCACTTTCAGCAACAACCTGTACAACGCCGGGTTGACTGGCAGCTTGTCCTGCGCTGGAACTTATCAAGCGACCCTCGATAGTCTCGGGGCGTGCTACAGCACCGTAGAGCATATCCGGAACACGCACATCAAAACCATAAATTGCCTCTCCAGTAATCTTGTCCGGCAAATCCAAACGCGGCAATGGCCGTCCAATATGACGATATTCACTCGGTTTTTTGAGGGCTGGTGGACTTTCGGGTAGTTCCCATTCATCCAATGATTGAAACAACTCTCCATATGTGCGCTGTTGACTGGGATCAGAACTCAATCTGAAAACACCTTCTTCCAAATCCAGCTCCTGTGGTTCTGCATCTAATTGTTTCGCTGCTTCAGCTCGTAGAAGTTCTCGCAATGTGGCTGCCAATTCCAGAAGCGGAGTATACAAACTTGAGATAGTGTTGCTCGCAGATGTACCAACCGGATCTACCAGCCTATCGGTCGGTGCATGATATACCTTCATTTGATCTAATCCGATCTCAAGCTCCTCTGCTGCAATCTGTGCTAGACCTGTATGCACTCCCTGACCCATCTCTGATTTCGGTAGAAAAAGATTCACTGTATTGTCTGGCAGGATTTCAAACCAGGCATCCGGTGGCGCATCGATATTCGAAGGTGGACCGCCTGATTCTTCCAAAAAATCAACCAGGCGCAGGCGTAAATACGGTGTGCCAAACCTGACACCAGCATACAAGCCAGCAGCTCCTACACCAAGCACGATCAGGAAATCACGCCGGCTCAGACGTCTTCGTTTCCCGGATTCAGCTGGTTCCCTCATATCCTGGACCTTTCAGAGAGTGCATTAATTTCTGCCGCCCGCTCTACTGCTTTACGAATTCGGTAATATGTTCCACATCGGCAGTAAACATTGTTCATCGCCTGCCGGATTTCCTCTGCATCCGGATTGGGATTCTCTTCCAACAGCGCGACAGCGGTCATCATCTGGCCGGACATGCACCAGGAACACTGCGGTGCCTGCTCCTCCAGAAAAGCCTGTTGTACCGGATGCAGCATTTTATTGCCATTGACATCGCTCACCGCCAATCCCTCAATCGTGCGCACCCCCACACCATTTGCAGAGGATAGCATGGTGATACAAGACCGCGTGGGATTACCATCTAAATGTACTACACATGAGCCACAGATGCCTATTCCACAGCCAAATTTTGTGCCAGTTAGACCAAGCTCATCCCGTAATACCCACAATAATAATCTGTCAGGCGTATCAGCAACCTGATAAACCTCTTCATTAATCATTAGTTGCATTATGTCCTCTCAAATCGAATATCTATCCGCTAAAGCTGAATGTTGCAGGAAGCTTACAGTATTCTAACTTGATTATCGAAGCACAACAAGAAATTAGCATTGGACCCAAAAACTTTAAAAAAACAGCACTGCTTAGGAGGTACTCAATTCCCAAATCGCTGACGGCCAGGCTGACTCAAATTCAACTGGCGTCAAATACTCCAATGTTGAATGGAAATAAGTTCGGATTTAATATGGTGGGGTCTGCATGCCCCAATTCTTGCACTCTTTTATCCGGATTGGAAACGATTGTGATGAGTCTCTTCTCCTGACTGTTTGACTTAAAGTGGATCGGAATTCTACATTTGCTTCATCTATATATGGTTTGGCTAAATACTAATTGAATTTACAAGCGCTGAATTAGGCTGGTACAATAACGAGAATGCTGTATTAAATTTCCAGGAATTGATGGTATTTTCACTCTTTGTGAAAAAAATATCGGTATTGTTCCTTTATAGGTATAAACTTTTCCGGGTCAGGAGTTCCCCACATTAATGGCTTATTTCAAGGCCTTCCTTTTCCAGCAATTGAAAATTTCAACGGCGGAAAGGCATGAACTTGACTTGGGGTCCCCAACCACCCAATCATTGCTAGCTTATCTACTACTGTACCGCGACCAGCGTTTGAATCGGCGCCAGGTAGCTTTTTTGTTTTGGCCGCACGATACTGAATCAAATGCTCGACGTAATTTACGACAATACATTCACCGCACAAAACGCGCCCTGGAATCGGTCGATCCGGATGGGGATTTAATCTTTACCGACGGATCGACAATCCAAATCAATCCTCAGGCTAAAATCTGGTTGGATATCGAGGTTTTCGAATCCAAGACCGGCCTAGATGCTGATCCACTTGACTTGCGAGAAGCAATCCAACTTTACACAGGTAATTTACTAGAAAACGTGTACGATGATTGGTGTCAGGAGGAAAGAGAACGTCTGCGCCGGTTGTATCTCAAGTCTCTTGATCGCTTGAGTGAGAGCCTCCAAACTACTCAAAAACCTGATGAAGCACTGCATTTCGCCCAAAGATGGGTCGCCGAAGAGCCATATGATGAAGCTGCTCATCGCCGATTGATGGCAAGTTTTGTCCAACTTGGAGAGCGTCACCGTGCGCTGCAACATTATCAGCACCTTAAGGAGGTTTTAGCTCAAGAGCTGAACACCGAACCGCTCGTAGAAACCCAAATAATGTTTCAATCTATTCAATCTGGACTAATTCAGCCCCAAATCAGCCGGGCAATTGTTGGAACTAACACTCCTCCTGCCAAATCGCTCATCAGTCTTCCATTGATCGGTCGACAGCGCGAACTTAAACAACTACAAACTGCCCAGAAGAATTCTCGCTTAGGAAGAGGACAATTTATTTTGATCACTGGCGAGTTAGGTATTGGCAAAACCCGCTTGGTTCAGGAATACCTGGCTCAAAACCCTAATCTTCTAACCCTTCAAACGATCTGTCATGAGCTAGAAGCTTTTGTTCCTTATGCACCCCTTCGACAAATTCTCCAAAATGCACTGGCATTACTCTCAGAGGAAGTGCTCCAACCAGCGCCATCTTGGATAGGTGCCTTGATCCATGTTATGCCTGAGTTGAGTGAGCGATTTCCATACCTGCTTCCCTGGCAAATCAAACGACGCGAGAACATCCAAATTGCAGATGCCATCAGCAATTTGTTGATGACATTGTCTCCTTCAGCAACAGATGGTCAATATTCACAACCTTTACACCTGATATTCGACGACTTGCACTGGGGGGATAGTCAGACCTGGGAATTTCTGGGCTACATGACCCACCGGGCATCCACATCTCCCCTGATGATAATTGGAGCCTGTCGTTTGGAAGATTTATCACCCGATCAGGATAAAATGATTCGCACCCTGATCCGCAACAATTTACTTCTTCACATCCCCCTCGATCGTCTATCATCCGAAGAAACCACCGATTTGACCCGGCACTTGATCTCTGATCCGCCGCCTGATGACCTATTTTTGCAGCGTCTCTACCAGGAAACCGAAGGGAATCCCCTTTTCATCATTGAAGCCGTTCGATCTATTCAAGAGAGTAATCGCCCTCCACGCCTTCCCTTCAACCCTGCTGCTGATGGATCAGGCTATCAGATCCCTCTGACGATTCAAAGAGTGATTGAATCTCGTCTCGACCATTTACCTGCCGATAGTCTGGAATTATTAGCCACTGCAGCCGCTATTGGCCGTGCTTTTACATTCTCCTTGCTCAGTGAAGTAAGTCAAGTTTCAGTTGAGAAGATCATCCAATGTATTGAAGAATGGCTGCAAAAGGGGCTGGTTCGAGAGTCGATTAGTGATTATGACTTCAGTCACGACAAAATCCGGCAGGTAGCTTATGCATCATTGAGCCATGCACGTCAACAATACATCCACCGCCGCATCGCAGATGTTTTAAATGAGGCCGTCTTTCCAACTGAGGCAGCTACGCTGGCTTATCACTATGCCAGAAGTGATCAACCTCTTCAAGCAATCCCCTACCTTACCCAGGCTGGCGAACAGGCTCTCCAGGTCCGCTCTTACCGGGAAGCCCGTCAGTTTGGACAACAGGCAGTTAGCTTGCTGGGTCGCTTGCCCGGTTTGCCCAAACAATCGGAGCGAATCGATCTCAACCTCCAGCTGGCGCAGGCCTATGCTTTCAGCGGTGATCTAACGCACGCCCTGGAGATTATCGGACAGACCGAACGATTGGCTTTAGACTTGGGCGACCAAATTCGGCTCGGAAAAGTGTTCCGCCGGGCCGCACAGATTTTTTGGTTGAAAGGTCAGCCTGAAGCTGCTGGGGACTATGCCCGCCGGACAATCCGTTTGGCCGAAGAGCAAGGTGATCTCCATCTGATGCAGGCAGCATTGCGCATGTTGGGACGGGTCGGTATAGCTCTTTCTGCATTTGATGATGCCATTGCCTACCTTTTACAGTATCTCAAATTAGAAAACGAGGATGGCATTATCAAGCTGCCAGATCTTCCGGTTGTTTATGGCTATCTGGGAATAGCCTATGCTCGCATCGGTTCATGGGATCGCGCTTTTGATATTGCCCGCCGGGGGGTTGATCAAGCAAAATCTGAAGGATCATCTGAGACTGTAGCATTTGCCTTGGTACCCCTGGCTTTTGTACATGCCGACTATCACAATTGGGGTGCCTGTTTGCAGGTCCTTTCTGAGATTCCAGACCCATTGCTAGAAAAACGCGAACTCACTCCAATTGAGTTCATGAATTTGGGCATACGCGGTTATGCCTTAGCTAATCTCGGCGAACCAGCCCGGGGAGCAGAGACCATCCGCCCAGCCCTGAGTTGGCTGGAAAAGACGGATTACCGCGTTTTTCATTATTTGCCGCGAATATTTCTGGCTCACTGCTTGTTGCTAAATAACCAGATCGAGGAAGCCAGAGAAGAAGCTTCAAACGCCTTGGCAGATGCCCGTCGCCGGGGAAATCGGTGGGCCGCTGGGATAGCGCTCCGATTGTTGGCAGAAATTTTCACGAAATCCTCGAAACCCAATTGGTTGCAAATCGAAAATTATTTGATCGAATCGATGCACATTCACCGCCAAATTCGAGCCCGGCCAGAACTGGCGCGCACATTCCTGAGCTTGCGCAAGCTCTATGACCGGGTCGGGCAAATCGCCTGGGCGGTAGACTGCCATTTTCGAGCAACTACGATTTTCGATGAATTAGGGATGATCGAAGAACTTTATCAGGCACAAGGTCAGGCTGGAGGAGAACGCAGGGGGAGTGCCGTAATCCTGGACCTGAAATTACGAGGACCTAATGTGCCCGCTCACGAAAGCATACTCGATAGAAATAACTTCGGTTCAATGGAAAGCCCATAGGCAGAACCAATTATCCTAACTGACCTCCTCTTCATCAATAACCCCCATTGATATTTCAAATTGATCCGTTTGTTAACGCCTGCGTTAACGCTTCTTTAGCGCGGTCCGAGTAAGATGGTGACATCCCTATTTTCAATATCGTAACCGTATTATTCATGCTACGTGGATTTACACACCAACTCAACAGCAGCCATTTAAATCCCGGCGACCTGCAACTGAATGTAGATTCCCTTCATTTAAGTTTTGGCGGGGTTACCGCGTTGTACGACATCAGCCTGGAAGTCTTTCAGAGTGAAATCATGGCGATTATTGGTCCCAATGGGGCAGGAAAAACCAGTTTATTAAACTGTATTAGCGGGCTGTACAACCCTCAACAAGGCCAGATACTTTACTACAACCA
>JBFFIU010000240.1:0-5803 GCA_041556275.1 Anaerolineales bacterium
CCATTCACTTCCACTGCACCCCCCTCCAGCACCATTGGCGCTTGGAATATTGGGAGACTTAATTCTGTACCGACAGCAGAGGGGACTTTGTCGTCTAATTCGTAGGGGAATCGCTCCCCCCATCCGTTGAATGTCCAATCTGTGATGGCAATCTCACCATTGTCAGTGGCGACGAAAATGGGTCCATTATCACGTACCCAGACATCGTTGGTGGAAATGATGTGGAAGTCAATATTTTCCAACCCGATTCTGTGATAAATAAGTTGGGAGGCAACGTGATCTCTCTGCCGCTCGTCGTTGACAATTAGATGAACGTTTTCGTGTTCGTGTAAGGCTTCTACCATGCTGAGCCAGATGCGTTCGAGTTTAAGCTCGTACATGCGGTATACCGTATCCTGAGGCCATTGCAACCAGGTGCCCTCGTGAGGTTCCCACTCAGCGGGCATGTAGAAATCATCGGGGACGTGGCTGATCTCTGTCAATTTATTCTCCTTGCGATTTCTTTATCACTGGCTGCTGCTGGGTCACACAGTGCATCATGCCGCCCAGTTCTGCCAGAACCTGCGCTGGGAGAGCGATGATTTCCCGCTTTGGGAAATGCTCGGCGATGATGCTTTTCGCTCTTGCGTCGTTAATGTCACCGTAAACCGGCACCAATACAATATTATTGGCGATGTAGAAATTGGCGTAGGTTCCTAAGGAGGGAATTGTTTCGAAGGGCGGCCGCGTTGATGAATTCAAAGTGGAATAGGTCGAATTCTTTGGTTTCGGAAGTGGAATCAACGTCAAAGGCAAACCTGATTCAGTTGTTGCATCTTGCAGTTCTTCTCTATGCTGCTCCAGGACCGGGTAAAAAATGTTGGACTCGTCATCGGTCCAGGAGTATAGGACTGTGGATTCACTTGTGAAGCGAGCATAGCCGTCGACATGGAGATCGGTTTCGCTGCCAACGGCATCACAAAACTCGCGTGAGGCGCCGGTAAGCCAGATAATATGTGTGATCCCAAGATATTCTTTTATTGTAGCCTCAATATCTCTCTCGTTTATACCTGGGTTGCGGTTGGGGTTGATGATTGAACTGCGGGTGGCGATCAAGGTTCCCTTACCATTGACTTCCAGACCTCCTCCCTCCAGGGTGATCGGTGCAGTGAATAAGGGAATCGACAACTTATCGGCTACAGCTGCTGGAACCAAGCGATCCCTTTCAAATGGGTGGCGTTCCCCCCAGCCGTTGAAGTTCCATGCTGTAACCGCCAATTCGCCGATGTCGTTCACCAGGAAGATCGGCCCATTATCCCGCGTCCAGATATCATCAGTAGGGATAACCTGAATATCGACGCTGCTCTCGTCCCAGCCGTAGTACCTTACCTGGCGCTGGATGTGTTCGGCGCGGCGTTCGTCTGTCGCAATAATGTGTACTATCTCATGTTTGTGAAGCTCAGCGGTCATTGCCAACCAGAGAGACTCCAAATGAATTTGTTCATCTGGAAATGCAGCGTCGTGAGGCCACTGTAGCCAGGTGCCTTCATGAGGTTCCCACTCGGCGGGCATATAGAAACCTTGCGTAAGTGGAGTGTTCTGACTCATGCTTGTTTACTCCTGGTGATGTACTCTCAGGCATATGTTGACCACTTGAACCGACGATTTCAGTCGGTTGAGCCTTTCAGTTCACGATCTGCAGCTGCTAATATTTTGTCGATTTCACGCTGCACTTCCTCTGGTGGCGGCGCGGGGTGGTGGTTCTCCATGATCCAGGTGACCCGCTCTCGAGCATATTCGACCGGGTCTCGATACTGGCCCATTTCATCTAACTGGTGAATAACACCACGAACCATCGCCGTGCGCATATGCTTACGGGTGTGTTTCTGACGCAAGAAATGCCCGCCTGGTTTGACACTGGCGATCACATCGACAGCCAGGGTCTCGGGGCTGACTTCCATTTGTAACAGCGCGTAGCGGGCGTGGTGGTAGAGGTCATCGTCAAGGATGATGGCTTCGGGATACAGCAGGGTGTAGGTATCCCGCAGGCCGATGCCAGTGACGATCTCAGCTCCAGCCAGGCCCGCAAGCAGGGGGTCGCTGGCAACTTCTGCTGCCGAGCGCCAGTCAGCAAGTTCAGCGGTTTCGGTACCGAAGGCGCCACCCAATGCTGGTATGCCCCAATGGTGAGCCATCTCAACTGGCGCATAACGAGCCCGCGCGTCCAGCGGGTATCCAACATAGGCCGCGGTGCGAGGATCAGCCCAGGCGTGGAGCAGGGAATGGAATACTGGCGTACCAGGACTGGCAAGCTGCAACAGCACAATTGCGCTGATGACTTCAGCATCGCCAACCGCCAATGCGCCGGCGTAGGTGGCTGGGGCGGTTGTGCCCATCGTGGGCATTGACATAATGACCACCGGAATGCCAGCCTCAGCCAATACCAGGGCACCCTCGATAGCCTCTTTATCCTGAACCAGCGGAGCAATGGTGCACACGATCAGCGAGATCGGTGGTCGGCTTCTGACTTCTTCTGAGCTGCCGCGCAATACGGTCGCCATTTCGACCCCATAGCGGCAGATCTCTTCGCCCATCATGGTCACGCTCTGGTAGTGCTTGGTATTGTTTTTCCAGGTGATATCTATTTCGTGCAGTGGGGAAGTTTCCCCACAATCCTGTGCGCTGACTATAGTCCAACAGAAACCCATCGAGGACAAATAATCGTTAATCCGGGCCATCATACCGACATCAGATTTTCTGGAGGCCCGCTGCTCACCGGTTTTGAAATCAACGACCTTATGACCACAGCCATCATTGGTGAAGAAGGTGACGCCCTCCTGCAAATGCAGATCGAATTCGGGATTGCGCGCCCCTAGGATAGGGTAGCGCGGTACGGTGGATATGGATTTAAAGACCATCTCAGGCGAAATTTTTACCACTTGGGTTTCATGATCCACGATCGCCCCGTGATCGGCGAAAATGGATAATGCTTTTTCCGAGGGGAAATGAATACCCACTTTCTCGAGGATGTTGAGGGTGGCTTCTTGCAAGTTATCCAGCTGCTCGTCATCCAGGAATCGCAATCTGTAAGGGGTTTTTATGGGTTCGATGGGCGGGCGATCTATGGACATGCTCATTTTTCTCCTAATCAGTTTAATTTATTATTCGTATCGTGAAGTATTTACACCGGATATGCTCTGAGCAGGGCAGTAAGCACCACCCCTCATCGACCGGCTCCAGGACTTTTTCTTCTCTTTTTGAGATCTTAAAATCGCTCCCAGATTCTGGCACTATTTAAAATGAAAATCAGTCTGGTACTGCCGTATGATACGCTCCAACTCTGCTTCTACACCGATGGGCAATGGTGGTGTTTGGTGATTTGCTATGATATCCTGGGCCTTTTGACGGCATATGCTCTCGATGGTCTCGTCCTTCTCCTGCCAAGTATCATAGGTATCACGGCTGATGATATTCGGATACCAGTGCCGCTTGTAGTTGCGCCGGGTGTGTGCCGCCGACATGAAGTTGCCGCGCGGTGTTTGGGCCTTGATCAGCTCGACTTCCTCCGTCGGGTCGTGCAGGCCGATACCCTGCCACATGCGGCGTATGCCGGCGATGATCTCATCGTCGAAGACCATCTGTGTGTACGAAATGGTCGATCCGGCATCGGTTGCACCTACACCATAAATGATGGTTGCGCCCTGCTGCAGGAGGGGGATGGCTGTATTCACTTTTTCGAAACCAGCCTGGGCATCCAACTGCTTGGCATCGGATGAGAGCCCCCCGCACATTGATGGTATTCCGTAATATTTACCCATGATGGCAGCCCCGCTGTTGATCATACCCCGTTCTGGCGCACCTAGTGGCAGTAACCCTGTGCGCATGTCGAGCACCGCAGAGACGCTGCCGTATAACAGGGGAGTACCTGGGTACAGTATTTGCAAAGCCACGATCCAGGCCAGGATATCGGTGTTTATCACGATCAGCTCGCCCAGGAGCGTCGCCGGGGCCGATGCGCCGCCCATGGCCATGCTCAGCAAGGTGATCGGTACGCCGTGCTCAGCCCATCGGAGCATGCAGTGGATGTTCTCAGGGGTAAAATATCCAGGGCTAATGGGACAGTACAGTGTAGCGAAGTTGGGCCTTGCTCTGAAGGCGCCTTCTCCGCCAGCAGCGGCATATAGCATCTCGACTGCCGCATCGACGCGGTCAGGCGAGAGCGTGCGGTGGACGATTGGCTTGTTTGTGTTGCGCAGCAGTTCAGCGATCTCCACCAGGTCTGAAAATTCGCCCTGGTCGGTGGCAGTCACCGTTGGGCGAACGATATCCACCTGCGGCAGGGCATCCTGAACGGTGACCAGTTGCTGTACATCCAGACGGGTCGCTGAGCGACGCTCGCTAGAGTGCAGATCGAAGACATTTACTGGAGTACCGGCGCCCATAAAGCAGGGGTCTACCCCAAAGGAGCTGAGCGCTTTCCCGTCCCTGTTATGGAGCTTGATATCCTGGGGAAGTAAATCTAGAGCGGCATCGAGCAGCTCGGGGGTGAGGCGCGCCATCTGGGATTCCTGGTGGGTGGGAAATCCGGCAGAATCAAGTCGTGCCAGCACATTTTCGTCTGGCACGCAAAAACCGACCTCGGTTAGGATTTCGATCGATTTTTCGTGGACAAGGTTGGCGATGGTCTGGGAATATTCTGTACCTGTCATAAATGCATTACTGCTGTCACCTACTGAAAGTCAGGGATAAGCTCTGCTCCTATGTAGTATCTGCGGGATCGTGCGGCTGGTGGTTCAAAATCACTGGTTTAGCTTCGCCCCAGCGATAAGACAGTTTGTGCATTTTGAGTATCAAGAATGATTGAGTCCGCTCCACGCCGGGTATTTGCTGAAGTTTGTTATTCAGGAAAACGACGAAATGTTCGCGATCCCGGCAGTAGACCTCTGCAAACAAGTCGAACTCTCCGGCTGCCTGGAACAAGTAAGAGACTTCAGGCAGCTTGGCAATTTCGTCAGCTACCGGGGTGATCATGTTCGATTTTACCGATATGCCGATCATGGCCGCCTCATTCCACCCCAAATCATGTGGCTCCACAATTGCCACCACCTGCAATTTGCCGCTATCGTTGAGCTGCTTGACGCGGCGGCGTACTGTCCCCTCGGTTATGCCAAGTTCTGTGGCTATCTTCGTAAAGGGCATCCGTCCATCATACTGGAGGAAAGATATGATGGCTCTATCAATATCGTCTAACACAACCTCATTTTACCGAGATTCGTAAAAATGTCAACTATTTTAACCTAATTTCGTCATAATAATAATAATATATTGCGAAAAAGGCTTAATAATTAATAAAATTACCACTCCTTCGTCCCCCACAGTGGATACTTTGGTGTTTTCAAGACATCTGTCAGAGGGTATCATTCGTTATATTTTCATGCGCTGATTTAAATTACTCAATGTTCTCTGAGTAACAATAGCAGATCGTGTCCCTGATCGAATCCTGGTCTTTGTTCCATTCAATACTCTGGATCAATTTTGGCAGCAGGTCCTGGTTTTTCTGCCTGTACTTCGCTTTCCGTTCCTTTTCCAGTACCAGTATAATCACTTCATCTTTGATCCGGTCAAAATAAACAATTTCATCTCCCTGGAAATACCCGACCGCTGAAATGGTTATAAACATTTATTGCAGAACAGGATTGACAAATGACCAAGAGAAACCTATGTTCAATATCCCATAAATGGCCTGAAGCGATCGATATCGATGGGCATGGAAACCTGTATCTCTCAGATATCGTGGCGAAAAAATTATACCGATTCACGCGTC
>JBFFIU010000241.1:0-5785 GCA_041556275.1 Anaerolineales bacterium
TGCAGATTTATTCAATAAGTGGATAGCTGAGGCCAGGGCGGCGTTATCTAATGAAGCGAAAGCCAACGGTATGACCTTGCGCGGTTTTTCAAGCGACCCTAAATTGCCTACATTCAAAGATTCCTATGGTTTGAACGCTGCTGCAATATCTGTGTACCCGATGTACAAAGGAGTAGCCAGCCTGGTTGGCATGCAGGTGATCCAATTCCCCGGGGAGACCCCTGAAGACGAGTTCTCAGCATTAGCCGAGGTTTGGGATGAGTACGATTTTTTCTTCATCCACATTAAAAAGACTGACAGCAAAGGTGAAGATGGTGATTTCGATGGTAAAGCCAAGGTGATTGAAGGAGTCGATAATGCGCTGCCACGCCTATTGGATCTAAATCCAGATGTTCTCATAATCACCGGGGATCACTCGACGCCAGCGAAATTGCGCACTCACAGCTGGCACCCGGTTCCCTTCCTGTTGTGGGCTCCGCATACTGCCAGGCCAGATGACCGGACCAGTTTCGGTGAACAGGCATGTGCGCGGGGAGGCCTGGGTGATTTTCCCTCGATGAATACGCTCCCTCTTGCACTTGCCCATGCAAACCGTATAGATAAATTCGGAGCCTAAAGTAAATTTCAACAGGGCGTCAATACCACTGGCGCCCTGCTTTTATTTAAACGGCAGATCTTTTCTGACGAAAACCAAGTGCCAAAGCAAGCCCTCCCGCCAATGATAGCAGCCCAATCGCCAGAAATGCATCGCGCCAGAATCGTTCTGGGAATAATCGGATCAACGTGTCAGAAAAGCGGAAAACCCACGTGCCAGGGTCAAAAAATATTTGATGGAAAAATACAAAGAAAACACTGAAGCCAATCAGAACTGCAACAAGGGTTACAACTACAAAAATCACAGTCAACCAGCCTCCCCGTGAAAGTCCCTGCTTATATTCCTGCCACCACCCGCCCCACCAAGCCCATAATCCAAGGAGCAGCAATCCAACCATGCTGACATACCAGACGATCAAAGCGACCTGAAGCACATTCTTAACATCCAGCATGTGTCCTAACTCACGTTCATTGTAAACTTGTGTACCATCCTCGAATCGCAGATCCCCCAGAAATGAAATACCTTCATCATTGAGCAGGTAATCCAAAGCGATAAGCGACCAATTTATCCGGTCTTCGCGGGTAAATCCATACGGATCAGGAGGAAAATTAGGAGTGCGATATTCGAGATGGACGAATGCTGGGGTCATCAGCAAACGGACAGAGGTAAGGATCAACATCACCAACACCAAGATCGCTACCAACCAGGAAAGCCAACTGCGATTATTTGAATCGGTTCTTTCTTGAGAGTTCGCTGTCATTGTAATATCTCCATATCTCCAAACAACATGAATCTGAGCACCATGCTGTTCGTGATCCATTCAATCGGAGCCAAATCGTCTGTGAACACTATCGTTGACTCTGATGTCGGCTGCAAATTTGCTGCAGTGACTTTCATTGCCTCAATGAGTAGAGGATGCACATCCTGTTGATCCGATAATTGCAACAGATTCTGATAAAGATTTTCTACCGAGGTTGGCTGCATTGTGGCATAAATAATAGAATTGAACGTACCAGGAATATCTATTACATAGATCGATGGAAAAATCTGGGTGAGCGTACCAACAATGGCATCAATCAGCCTGCGATCATCCGGTGCGCGTCCGACATTAATCGCTAATGCACCCTGATCAGTTAGGTGATCCTGGACGATCTGGAAAAATTCAAGTGTAGTTAAGTGCCAAGGAATATATGGCGGTCGATAAGCGTCAATTGCGATCAGGTCATATAGCTTACCACTGTGTTCCAAACCCCAGCGCCCATCTTGAGGGATAGCGGTCAAATTTGGCAGGTTCATATCAAAAAACTCTTGACCGACCGCAATGATCTCTGGATCGATCTCATAACCATCGATCGGAATCGATCCAAAGACCTCCGTTGCCTGTCTGGCAGATGTGCCCGCTGCCAATCCAATGATCGCCATGTTATCCAAGTCACCTGGCGCGTAGAATGGCTGATTAAAGAAAGGAGCAACCAGAAACTGTTTCCAAGGTCCGTGATAATCGATCTCAGAAGGGTGATACATGGAATGATCACCTTGCCCATCGTTCAATCTTAAAATCAAATAACCATTCTCTTCCAGAACCTGAATGTAATTGTATTGCGACTCGGTTTCGTATACCTGCCCAGCACTGGCCTTTATGCCTCTACCCATTCCGAAAATGACCAGGATTAAAAGCACTACAGGCATCCATATCCAAGGTAGTGCCACTTTCCAACTGTATGACAGCCACAATCCAGCGATCGCCACCAGCATCAGGAAAATGCTAAATGAGATGAATGTATAAATTGTGCCAATGGTGGGGATGAATAGCAACACAGGCAGGAAAGTACCTAAAAAGGCACCCAGAGTAGAGATTGCATAGACGCGCCCCGAAATAGATCCAGCTTCAGCTGGTGAGCGTATGGCCAGACGAATGGCGAAGGGGGAGATAGTCCCCAGCAAGGTCACCGGTATGCTGAACAGGATCAGCACTCCGGTGAACGCACCAAACAGGATGCCCACCTGAAACTGATCGAATGCATCCGCGGCTGCTTTCAACACCGGATTTGCAACCAGGGGCACCAAGCCAATCAAGAAAGCGCCCCAAACCATGATCAAATACATGGTTCGTAAATGAGGGGAGCGATCCGCCCATCGCCCTCCAATAAAATAACCAACAGTGAGGTAGATCAAAATCAAGCCGATTATGCTGGCCCAAACCAGGTTGCTGGTCCCGAATATATTCCCCAACAATCGGGCAGCAGAAAGCTCCACTGCCAGAGTCGTCATCCCAGCAGCAAATACTGAAAAATACAAATATTTTCGAGCGGTTGCAGAGATCATTTTCTTCTTTCCAAAATCAACCAGCTAATATATCCAACAAATCTAACCAACCAAAATGCGATCAAGCGGTATGTCAAACCTGCTGCCAAGGCCACTGGTCCCGGTACACCTAATCTGGAAAAGATCACCGGGACGAATGCATCTGTCATCACCAATCCACCAGGCAGGGCACTCATTCCACTAAGAGTCAGGATCAGACCATAGCCAATCAACAAAGTAGGAGGTGCAATATGATAACCAAATAACAAGAAACAAACGCCCAGCGTGAGCACATCCAGGATCACTTTACCATAGGCAGATGTGGGAAACTTCCACAATGAAGAGCGTGGGTAGTGGGTAAGGTTTTGCGAAAAGAATTTTAACCGTTCATCCAGTTCTTCCAGGTCCAGTTTTTTGAACCTTTTTCCATATCTATTCCAAAGCTGGACAATGCCATTCAGGATCCTCCGGCTCCTCTCATAATCGTTCACCACGTACCAGGAGGACCAAATTATGCCAATAATGAGGATGCTGATCAAAACGATCCACAGCACGTTTAAAGTTGTAAGACCACCGCTCTGAATTAGATAGGCAATACCGACCAACGCCACGGTAACCAAAGCAATAAATTCCAAGATAGTTTCAACGACCAAGGAAAAAAGGGATTCTTCAGGATAGTAACCATACTTTCGCAGTAAGTGGACTCGCATAGCGATCCCGCTGATCCCTGCGCTTGGGATAGCAACAGCGATGAATGCCATTGAAGTTAATACACCAGCTAAAGGGATAAACCTGATACTTCCAGAAAAAGGCTGCAATGACAATGCATTCATCCATGTCAGGAAACTGTAAGAAACGACCTGGATCAAAATAGCGACCAGCAACCAAATCCAATCCGCTGTACGGAATAAATCTGCAGCAGCTCTAATCTCGCCTAAGAGGGGCCAAAAGAAATAAATCAATAAGGCGAGCAGAACAAGTGAGATCGCTCGCCTCAGCCAGGTTCTGCGCGAACTGCGCGTGACGGTTGGAATGGGAACTACCACCTCATTATCATCTGGCGGCATATCTGGGTGTTACCTCACGCGCATCTTTGATCCCACCCGATGAAACCCGCCCGCCTGGTGCCAGGCAGACACGACCTGCGCATACATCTTTGAGCGGGTTTTGAGGCCTGGCCAGAATCCTTTGCGCGATTCCCCAGGCAGATGCCACATCCCAACCAAAGGAACACGAACACACCGCCATTGATAATGCCTGGCAGCGATAGTAAGCGAAGTTTCAATCCCGTATCCCTGAGCGGCCGGCCAAGATATCAAGCCTAGAATAAAGGCGCGCAAGCACCGTTGACCACTCAACCAGGGAGTCACCCAATGAGAGAAATCTGACTTCCAATCACCCTTTTGGAATTGACCGACAGTCATGTCTGCTTGACCTTCCAAAACAGGCTGCGCCAAATCCAAGACATGCTGAGGCTGCATTCCAAACAGGTCACCATCCAGAAAAAGTAAATTCTGTGCTTTGGTCGCTTGCCAGCCAGAGAAAATCGCCTGCCCTTTGCCTTGATTGACTGCATGCGTGATTAATGTGATGCGTGGATCCGCAAGAGAAGCACCCATGAGTTCGGCTGAGCTCTCGTCTGTTGAACCATCATCAACGACGATTATCTCCCTTAATTTTTCTACATGCCGTAAAACATCCAACACTCCGCCAACTTTACCCACCTCATTAAATACCGGAATGATCACAGCTAGATCAGGATTTTTTACCATTTGATTCTCTGAATCTCAATTGGTCACAGGTCGGTTCTGAGCGATGAATCTTTCACATAAACTTCGCCATCAGCAAGCCATTATAACGTAGAATATCTCATTGATTTGTCCAGGCAAATTGAATGAGAAGAAATTCCTAATCCCCATATTTCGTTAATAGACCTCTTGCCTCACCTTGGTATAATTCAACCTCGAAAGGCTGGAGTAAGAAAATAAGGTATGTGTAATAAATTTTCCACATTCCTTAATCAGGAGTTATTATGCTCGAAAAACGTTTTTCGGGTGCCAAAATACGGCAAAGCTTTATCGATTTCTTCGTCGAAAAAGGTCATGAGTTCGTCCCGTCTTCATCTCTAGTACCTGGAGGGGATCAAACCCTTTTGTTCACCAATGCAGGGATGGTTCAATTTAAGGATGTGTTCCTGGGTACAGATAAGCGACCCTATACGCGCGCCGCAAATTCCCAAAAATGCATGCGGGTTGCAGGAAAACACAACGATTTGGATGATGTTGGACGCGATGACACACATCATACATTTTTCGAGATGCTAGGAAATTGGTCTTTTGGCGACTACTATAAGAAAGAGGCCATCGAGTGGGCATGGGAACTGCTTACAGGAGTATGGGGATTACCAAAAGCGGACCTCTGGGCAACGTGTTTCGAAGATGAAATGGGTGAAATTGAGCGCGACGATGAAGCTGCAAATTACTGGTACAAACAGCCAGGTTTTGATCCTTCACATGTACTGTTTTTTGGACGACAAGATAATTTTTGGGAGATGGCTGAGACGGGACCAAGCGGACCCAACAGTGAAATCCACCTTGACCTTGGTCCTGGAAATTGCGCCAATGAAGGTTCTCCGGGACACACTTGCGCGGTTAATTTGGAGGGCTGCACCCGATTTCTTGAACTTTGGAATCTAGTGTTCATGCAGTACAACCGTACTGGTCCCTCTGCACTAGAGCCTCTCCCTGCGAAACACGTTGATACCGGACTAGGATTAGAACGGATCGCTCTGGTGCTTCAAGGAGTTGACTCAAACTATAAAACCGATCTACTCAGTCCAATCATGGACTCCATCCAGAGTCTCACAGGCCACAGTGATACAGAAAA
>JBFFIU010000242.1:0-5759 GCA_041556275.1 Anaerolineales bacterium
AGCTGAAAACTCCGACTTTCATAAAAAACCTCCAATTTAATCAATAAGGGGACTGTCGGACAGCCCCCATAAAGGTGATGAACGATTAAACAACCCGATCGACAAACTCGCGAGTGTGCACTGTGACTGGCACTTTCTGTAGTTCGAGGATCCCTCGGGCGACATGCTCTGATAAGCGCCGGAATGCCTCTTCCCCTTTCTCTTTGGTTGCCCGCAGCGGATTGCCGATGACACCTGTCTCGATGAACTCGTGGTGGTCCATGGGGAATGTAAAATATTTATAACCTTCGAATTCCACATCCGGCATGCCGTCTTTCTTTTCAAACGTTTTGGGCAGGAATTCGGGAATATGAGCCTTGGTGAAATTTGCTCGATCCATGCGCACATATTTCTCATTCCAGGCCAGGTCCTGGGAAGTTTCTAGTTCACTGGAGTGCCAACCAGGGGTCTCCTCCCAGGGATTCTCCATCAATCCCTCCAGGATGCCAACATAGTTCTCCATGTAGGGCTTGACAAATGAGATCAATGCACCTGTCTCGTAACGCAGCTTGCGCAGGACCGGGTCAATTACCTTGACATTAGAGCCGTGCCCATTAATGAAGATAATGCGGTTGAACCCGTGGTGAATCAGGCTGCGTCCGACGTCATGAACTAAATCAAGCAGCACGCTGCTGCGGATTGTGATCGTGCCACGCCCCATCCCGGGTGCAAACATGTGTTGGGGAGAGTATCCGGTCCAGATCGGGGGCGTGTGCAGCACAGCGATCATCTCCGCCACGCGGCGCGATATTTCGACGCAGGTGATCGTGTCGGTATAGATGGGCAGGTGCGGGCCATGCTGTTCGAAGCTGGCCATCGGCACCAGGATGAGGTCTTTTACCCTTAGGTATGCCTGGACATCAGTGAAGGACAGGTTGCCCAGGTCCCAGGATAAGAATTTATCCCGAAATTCCTGGTCGCCTTCCGTCAGATGGGGAAGGTCTTTATAATCTCTTCCATTATCAGCGATCATCATGATCCCTCCTTCTTCATTAAATTTATGAATAAATCAGCGACCTCTTTGCCGAATAGGGGGTCGTTTACATGTCTTTCAAATGTCATCACGGGGATCTTTTCCTGGATATCCCCCTGCAATGTTTCCAGAAAAGCTGCATCAGCCTGCGGATTCCAGAATGGACCATCTGGGACATTGGGTATGGATAGCCCTTGGGTGGGAACGGCTATCACGACCGGACCCTTGGCGATATTGAGCCGTTCAGCGAAAAGATGACCTAATGCTACCATCTCATCATGATTGGCCCTGACTAAAGTGTACTCAGGATTATGGTCATATACAGGTCGTCCTTGTAGCTCTTTCGGGATTGAACCAGCGTGGAAAACGCTGAAATCGATACAACCGGGGACGACAACTTGGGGTAAACCCAGGGCTCCAACCCTTTTTAACCGCTCAGGACCGCCATCGTGGATGCCGCCGGTCATCGGATCGTAAGTCTCATTGGTGGTGAAGTCGATCACGCCAACAAACTGCCCGGCCTCTGCGAGTTCTTCCATCGCCGGTCCCCCAACACCATTCGAGTGGAAGATGACAGCCTCGTAGCCTGCCTCGGCTAAGCGATCTTTCAGCGCCATGACAGCTTTGGTGGTATTGCCGAGCATGGTTACCGCGACATATCTATCCTCTGGGCTGGGCTTCTCCAATTCATGCCCGTGCTCAACGAGTCCTTTAATCGCTGCGGCGACATTGTCAAATATTGTCGTGGCGATCGGGTTCAAACCAAGGATGTCAACGATCGAATGGACAACGATGATGTCACTTGTACCGACCAAAGGTTCAAAATAATGTTTCCCAGAAGCGATTGGCGACACCAAAACCTTCGGCACCCCTACCGGAAGCTGCATCATGGCCGCTGCGCCCATCACCGCACCTTCTGCACCACCCATACTGGCAATGGCCTGCAGCCTGCCAGATTTGTACAATTCCAGGGTCAGCACTTTTAATGCTTCACGCATACCATGAACAGCCTTACCCCGGCTGCCAGCGGCTTGCAATGCTTCGATAGTCGTCCCCGCGTATGTGGCAGCTTCGTCCCGGCTGATATCGGGGACGATATCGATCGGTTCGCCCAGAATACCGGAATCAATAACTATCGTATCCAAGCCAAGCGCCTGGATGCGGTCACGCAGGTATAGGATTTCAGGACCTTTTGTATCGAGGGTCCCGATGATGACAACATTCTTAGCCATCGCCTGACCTCCAGTGATGAAGGTAAAAAATAGGTTAGCTACTCATTGGTTATGAACATTCAGGCACATAAAGTCAAAATTGTGGTCTATTAACTTTATAGATTCCATTTCCTTGCATGCTCTGTCCTCCCCTCCCCAAAAATTTTGGGGAGGGGAGCAACAGAACCTCACCCAGGTAATGATTCGGGTGGAGATTGCCTCGATTGTTCACAACTCGATTGAGCTTAGATGAGCGGTAGAAGGGTCTTGGCGCATTCCTCGACCTGCCAGCTGTAGAATTTTTCAGTCAGCAAGCTCGAGCCGTGTTCCTCAATAAACTTCTTCTGCTCAGGCGAGATATCGACCGGGTTGGTCTCGATGGCATCCGGATAAGGGTTGGCTGGCGTGCGGTCGACGGGGGCTACGAACTCAACCGTCAAAGCGCCATCATAGCCGATCTCTTTCAGCGTATCGACCACCTTCTTCCAATCCCAGTGTCCCTGACCACAGGCGAAGCGGTTGGTGTCCGCCACGTGGAAATCGACCAGGCGGTCCTTGGCCGCGCGAATCGTCTCGTAAGGATCCGCCTCCTCGATATTGAGGTGGAAGGCATCCAGGCAGACACCGCAATCCGGCCCCACAGCTTCGGCTAAGGCCAAGGCTTGCGCGCCGTAAAAACAGAAGTAGGTTTCGAAGCGGTTGATCGGTTCAACAGCCAGCACGACGCCTTCTTGCTTGCCCCAATCGTAGCATTGCTTAAGGCTGTCAACCGCCCACCCCCACTCCTCTTCCGGTGTTCCATCAGGCTCAATTTTTCCAACTGTACCCGGTACGATGGTCATCTCGTAACCTTCCAGCTCCTTGACCATCGTGATGCAGTCCTTGACGTACTGCACCGATTTAGCCCTCTGCGCCTCATCTTTGGCGACCAGGTTGCGATCCTCAAGCATCAAGGTCACTGAACCCCAGCAGCGGATACCATTTTCCTTGAGACTCTTGCGCACTTCTTTGGTGTCATATTGGTATGGCTCGCCGCTGATCTCGATGCTCTCATAGCCATATTTGGCTAAACGGCGAATGGTCACATCGATGGGCTCAGCCCTCATCCAGTTGTGCATTGATAGATGCATTTCTTACCTCCTGTTGAAAATAAAAATTTTAGATAACCATTATTATGAAGCGGTGTCCTACGCTCAATCGAGCGCAGCTGCACCGTGTTCATCATGAATTAGGTTTTCCGCCAGCAATTCATAGAGACCCTTTACACGCAGCCCATGTCCAGCTGCCGATTCATCCAACTTCTTCAAGGTGCCAGGATCTTCGCTAATGAGAGTAGTGGCTTCACTCTCCCGGGCATCTTCTAATCTGGACATTGTGAGCTTTTCGGCGATATCTGGCTTGGTGAATTGCAGTGCTGTACAACCCACCGGATGAGCCCGTTCGCGACGCCAGAACAATTCGCGAGATTCGCCGGGCATTATAGCTGCCAGCAGTTTCCTGGGGAAATCATGCCGGTTAGGAACTCGTACAGCGTGGGTAGGATCTACATATGCATATGGCTCTTCATCCGTTGAACGTTTTAACTTTAATTTACCTCCTTCCAAACGCCCTGCGAGCAATGTGGTTAACTCGAGCAATTCCACGCCCGCCGGGAATTCGATACCCAAGCGTTCGTTGTAGAGTTGGTTGAACGTAAAAAAATCACCCGGTGAGAGAACTAACAGATATTCAGCTCTACTGGCCTCGAGTTCTGCCAGGTTCTCTTCGGCCAACCCCTTGGCTGTTTCCAGTAAACCCAGGGAACTGGCAAGATAGCCGCTGTTACGTCCCACACCGATCATGACCGGATCGATTCCCTGAGCGTGCAATAAATCAATTACAGCCGGCAGGGTTTTAGGCCAGAGATACTGGGCTTCGTCACCCACAAACAAGGCGATCTCCTTCTCACCGGATACCACGCCTGGTTTACGGTTGGCGAATGGTGTGCCGTACTCCCGAAGTCTCTCGTCGATCTGGTAAACAATTGGTGGGGCGAGCTGTTGGCTGACGATCTCCGCCCTGACTGCTGCGATTGCCTCCGGGAGAGGTTGATCTGTGACACAATGGGCGCGAGAATTGCCGTGGTCGGGAGCACTGTATATCACATCCACTGTTTCCTGGTTCCATTCTAAAAGGCCTCGCTGAACAGAGGCGATCACTAATGCCCAACCATGAGGTGATAGGGTTTCTTTATGTGTCACATACTCGACCGAGGCAATATGACGGCACATCAGGCAATAACGGCAGTTATCTATAGTATCGATTACGTTTTCGATCGGCATACGCTCCTTCCGTCAGGATCTATTCACTAGCAAAATCTATTATTAGAACCCAAATCCTGTCTTGCCGGGGTTCATAATACCGTTGGGATCGATGGCTTTCTTGAGCTTGAGCATCATCGGCCAGGCCTGACCATATTGTTTGCGCATATAGCGGGAGAGTTTAAGCCCCACTCCGTGATGCTCGTTGATCATGCCACCGTTTGCGATCACTGCTTGCATGGCAGCGTTCCAAATGCGGTTATGCAGGCGGAGGGCCTCCTGGGCATCTTCCGGTGGCTGCTCAATGATAAAGCGCGAATAAAGCATCACTCCCCAATGGAACCAGTGTGAGAAGTGACCGATGAATTTGATATCCAGGTCAGCAAATCCTTCTTCGACAGCTTTTTTCTCCTGCCAATAAAGGTTTTCGATCTTGTCGTAGGTGGTGATCGTCTCGGTGGTGCCGTACATCCAGGGCAGTTTCAGATTTTGAGGTGGGTAGTAGAAATCATAACGGTGTGCCCACCACTTCTCGCCTGGCTCTCGGCCTAGATCCTGAGCGCCGAGTTGGGTGCATATCTCCAGGGCCTTTCTCTCCTGCAGCGCCGCGATGTCAGGGTCGCCATCAAAGCCAACTACCATGTAAGCGCCTTGGAATTCATAACCCAGGATACTCTTCACCCGTGAAGCGGTAGAGGCGGGGTCATACAGGCGAATGACAAATGGTTCCAGCCGACGGGTCATCATCAACCGTCCGGCTTCCAAGGCCTTGGACAGGTCATCAAATAACAGCGCCCGCAGGGATCTGTGCTCAGGGATATAGTCGAGGCGCATAGTGGCTTCGGTGATCACACCCAAGGTGCCTTCAGCGCCGAGGAACAGGCGGAACCAATCCGGACCTGCGGCATGCTGCGGGACCAAAGGTGTACGGATGATCTCGCCCGTCGGGAGGACCACTTGCATGCTTAAGACCATGTCTTCGGCTTTCCCATATTTGGTGCTTACGGTGCCTGTTCCGCGCGGTGCCAGGGCGCCGCCAAGTGTGGCACAATTACTAGAAGCGGCATAATGTGGGAAAGTCAGGCCAACCTCATTGACCGTCCACTCCAATTGCGAGATGATGATACCTGCCTGGGCGGTCACAGTCAGCGATTTCTCGTCGATGGCGATGATCTTGTTCATGCGCTTCATGTCGAGCAGGATCCCACCAAATACCGGCAGGGCGCCGCCTTGCGA
>JBFFIU010000243.1:0-5732 GCA_041556275.1 Anaerolineales bacterium
TGTAAGCTGACAAATACAACAATTCCAGCCACGATCAGTGCCGCGACCGCATCTGCCTGTGCCAGAGAGGGTATGTTGAACGTATCCGCCAAGCGAACCAGCACCAGGCCCAAGATTACCACGGCGGAAGACCAGATATCAGTAGAGAAGTGCAGCGCATCAGCCTCCAACGCCTGGCTGTTGTATTTACGCGCAATACCGCCTAGTGCCCGAGACCGATTGTAATCAACAACGATCGAAAGGATCATGATTCCGAATGCCCAAGCGCTCGCTTCTACATGAACGCTCTTAAAAAAAAGGCGTTGGATGGCTTCATAAATGATCCATCCACAGGTTATTAATAGCAAACCGGCCTCAAACATTGCGGAGAGGTTTTCAATCTTTCCATGCCCGTAGGTATGTTGCTCATCAGGGGGTTTACCAGAAAAGCGTACGGCAACGAGCGTGATAATTGCGGCTACCAGGTCCAATCCTGAATGGGCAGCTTCCGACAGGATTCCCAGGCTGCCCGTTGCCAGCCCAACAATCAGCTTGGTAGCTGTAAGCAGGATGGCTGCCAGCACGGAAATCAGGGCAACCCTGTTTTTTTCAAGATTTGCTTTTTCTAGTGTCAGCGCTGAGTTTTTCATCGCAATCACCTATGTGAGTCATAAACAATCAGCAAAATTCAAGCGACAAAATATAGATAGATATTATCTTGAGGTGAAGAAATTTTTAAGTTGGATTTGTCATTTCTCCGCCCTGTGGAAAGTCACATAACAAAATTTGGATTTTGATTTGGCGACTGATAATTACGTTTCTTTAGAATCACCCCGATCGATTCTGCGAAATAATAAATGGGACACAGTCCTGATAACTGCGTCCCATAATTTATCATGTGCTGAAGTCAATACTAATTCTGATTCATACTTCATGCTTCCAATCTGGCTTTTAGATTTGCCAGGATCGTTTCGCTCTCGTTCTCGTTCATTTTTACAATAAACGCCTCAGCCACCTTCCCCAAAAGCGGGACCGGTATTTTGTACTCGGTCAGTGCGGTCATCTTAGTCCCGCCACCGACAGGTTCATACGTCCATGTTATGGTGCTTTCTATCCCAACTGATTGCGCGACAGTGCGCTCATTTTCTACGAACTCAACATGTTCGCTGGATCCGTTAAAATTCATCCCCGCCATCTTGTACACCCAATCCCAGGTGTAACCTCCATTGGGTAATTCTTTGATGTTCTTGACTTCGACTAAGCTGGGCCAGAATTCTGGCAAGTTTTCCGGTTTCGAATATTCGAACACCTTTTCCACTGGGGCATTGATAGTTATTGATGACTTTATGGTAGCCATTTTTTACTCCTTTCGTAGTTTTCTCAATTCGTCGACTTCGCACATGTGAATTTCGTTTGATAAAAAAATAGCCACCAGAAAAATTCTTGGTGGCTTGCGCGCTAGGATCGATGTTAACCCACCTTGCGTGATTTGATTATATAAGAAATATTTTAATTGTTCAAGTTAAGTATGTGCGTGTGTTTGAAACATAGGTGGTTGGCGGGTGGATAAACAGCAATTTTAGCTCACCTTTCAACCGAATTTGACCTGCTTTTATTAAGCTTATTTCGGGTGAATCGATAATAAACCTTCTCATATCGCACACTTCATCACCATCGGATGTTGATCTCGTTTTACTGATTGATCTATCTCACAAGAAACTATGATTAATGTCATTCCCTCGGTCTGTCCGACCAAGGACAGGGGTTTACTCCAGCGTCTTCTGCTGGGCAAAACTCGGGTGTTTTTCCCGAGTTGTGACAATCTCCATCTAGAATATTTCTACAGTCAATTATGAGACAGAGCACTACTCCCGCTGATTGATCTGATTATACTCCTCCGAATAGCGGGAGATCCTATGCTGGATTGCCGGAGAGATTGGGGGATATTGTACGCATCCTGACGCGCGGACTTTTTATTTTCTGGGCTGGCTTCCCAGAAATTTTACCAATCGCTTCCAGAATTGTTTATCGGATGAATGCAGCGACCCGATCCGCACCAGGTCGATCACCACTCCGGCGAAGATCGTGTGCAGATAATCCTGTCCCCAATCATGATCTTCTATCTTCCCGGTGCTTTGTGGGCCAAAAAACACCATTGCCCGAGAATTCTTGCTGGAATAATACTCTCTCCCCTCAAGGAATCCAAAGCGGGACTCATACGAAAACCTGTCCTCCCACAATTGCTCGAGTGAAGTCAACCACACTATCCTCGGTTTACTGGAAATAGTAAAGCGCAGCAGTTTTGCCAGCTCGTCATCCAGAGGCGTGCTGTTGACATCCCAATGGCCCAGGTTGTGTAGTTTATCGATAACTGCGGGGGCGAGATCATTGAGCATTTTTGCGTATGGAAAAGCAGCAAATTGATCTTCAGGTCTCAATTCCAAGACCAGGTCTCTGAGAATTTCTCCGGCGAAGGAAGTGGCATATGCCAGGTCCTGGCCAGCTTCATCGCCAAAAGTGTCTTCGAAAGCTGCGCTGATTTGATCGAAACTGGTTACTTCGCCAGGTTTGGGTAATAGATCGCTTACCTTTGCGAAATCGAGAAACTGCCCAACCACCACTATGTTCTGGATGATCTGATCGCGGCCGATTACATCCCGCCCACTTTCGACATCACCGCCGATATAGCTGCCGCCGCCAGTATTGATTTCTCGATCTGCAACCATGTTAATATTTTATCATCCTGTTCACGGTAGGAGGATGATAACTGGCGACTTCATAGATCGGAACGCAAAGCCTGACTAGACGTGCCATCCCCCAGAATAGACGTGAAAGCAGATGGAGTTGAGCGGTGCGCCGGCGGTCCAAGCGTGTGGGTACGCTTGTGCCCATTGGGCTTTGCCCTCCCGCGCAAGCCTGTCCCACATCTGTTGCGGGGCATCTCCCTCCCCCAGCACCGCATACCGTGTCCCATCCGGTACACCCCAGTGCATAAGCTTTCCCGGCCCCTCCAATAACGTACTCAGGCAATGCTCTTGATGAGGCGCTGCATAAAGAAGTATCTGGGATGGTAGGTGGTCAGGATTCGTGCAGGGATTCACCCAACAAGCACTCTCGCGACCGCAAATACCAGCGCGGCGCCTATCGAGAAGAAGGCGGCGTCCATCAGGCGATCGAGCAGCATGGGGATGCGCAGGTCCTGACCCGTATACTGCTCCCATTCACGCAGCGCACCCAGCAGGAAGCCGCTCAGCGCCGCCCCCCAGATTGTGGGCCAAAAGATTAATGGGAGAAAGACGGCGGCTGCGTAGAGCATATGCAGCGCCTGGTCCTTCACGTTGTGCCAGCCGGTGTGCGCCGGTCGCCACGGCCGCCGGTAGGCTAAATCTTTAAGCACTGCGTGGTATTGAGCCGGCTCTAGGTCGGCCAACAAGTCCTCGACCTCATCGGTTACCTGATCCAGATTTTGGGTTGTCATAATACTCCTCGCTCACTATGTTCAATTCTTACTCATTTGTATTTTCGTCCGCGCTCACACCTTCCAATCTACGATTCTTATGGTGGTTTCACTTAATTGGGATTAACACGCAGAATAGCGTTAAGTTTCAAAAGTCATCCGACAAGGTTAACAATATACCTTGCATCCCATGTGGGGGCTGTCTAGAGCGCAACATAGAGCCTGCCCCGCACTTTCTGCGGGGTATCTTTCTTTCGGCTTGTGCAAGTCCAGCTGAAGGTTTTCCAATAGGTGAATATACGGGTGTAAGTGGCCGGTTAATCTCTTTTTTTCCAGATGGTACTTACACATTCATGAGCACAGGAGGGGATTTAGTAGTCAAGAATGCTCCCTATTCCATTGAAGGGAACATTTTGAAACTGAATGATGGGCTTGAGAACGTAGGTATGGGATTCGATGGCGAATATGAATGGAGTCTTGGCTCAGATGGGATCATTGACCTGAAGCTCATTAGCGAAAGATGTCCAGGTCAAGTGCCACCTCTTATTCCTAGTCTAACCCCTGTACGTTGAAAAGGTGAAAATATACCTGTGGTCTGAATTCGATCTGTACGTCGACGGACCTTTCGGGACACCGACCAATTACCGCAATCTCCACAAGATTAACAACCGCTTGCTCAAGAAATAGGAGCAAATTTTTGGGGGTTAGGGATCGGGGCTCTTGGTTCGGGCTGCAGGCGCTTTTACCCATTTGCTCTGCTATCCCGTGCAGCGGGACGAGACGCCAGCCCGCGTACCGGCGCACTTTGGGGAGGATCTGTTAACGGATAATCGGGATCCTGTACTTATTCGTTTCTATTCGTTTATTTATCGCGCAGTTTCAACTACCAAGTGCAACTTTGATAGCGGAAAGAGAAAATATGACGCAAAACTAACCAGGCTGTTGAAAAAGTGGTTCTGAAATATTGATATAATCAATTATCGTGAAGGTTTAACGGATAAGCTTCAGTATTTCACTTTATACCCGGTATTTGTGTTGATAATGTCCCTGTAAATAACTTTATCCAAATGAGTTGTCGATTTTGATTCAGATAAGATGATTTTGGCGGATTTCGCGCATTAAGATGTTGGGTTATCAACCGGTTAGCACGCACGTTATCAGTCCGAAAAGACAGAATTGCAAAGGACCTGTAATGGAAATAACCAAAACTCTGTATGTCACCCAGCGAGAAGATTGGCGGAATTGGTTGCAAGAGCATTACAGAAGTGAGCAAGAAATCTGGTTGATTTACTATAAGAAAGGTGCACAGAAATCACGCATTCCATATAATGTTGCCGTGGAAGAAGCACTTTGTTTTGGATGGATAGACAGCATTATCAAAAAATTGGGTGAAGAGCAGAATGTTCAAAGATTTAGTCCCAGAAAGCCAAAAAGTGATTATTCTCAAACCAATAAAGAAAGGCTAAAAAGACTCATCAAACAGGGAAAGGTAATCCCAGAAGTATTGGAGAGTTTGGCTGATGTTGATCTGGATAAGTTCGATTACCCTGTTGATATCATTACTTCTATTCGAGAGAACAAACTGGCCTGGGTTAACCTACAAAAGTATTCCGAATCATATCGACGGATTCGGATTGCTTACATTGATGAGGGCAGAAAAAGACCTGGAGAATATGAGAAGCGGCTCCAGAATTTTATCCAGAAGACCGCGAAAGACAAACAATTTGGCTATGGGATTGAAGATTACTATTGATGAACAAAGGAGAACAAATTATGTCAGAGGAAGTATCAGGTATTTTTGTTGATGATGATGGGGTCGGTTCTGTGCCCGTGATCTTTATTCACGCATTAGCTGGAAATACGCGACAATGGTCTGCACAACTCGACCATATTCGGAAAACACGGCGGGCAATTGCGCTCGATCTCCGAGGACATGGCCAGTCGGCAGCACCTGCAAATGGCGATTATGCCATTGAGGCAATGGTCCAAGATATTCGAACAGTGGTCGATCAATTAGGTGTTGAGAGATTCGTTTTGGTGGGACATAGTATGGGCGGCAGTGTTGCTGGTGCTTATGCAGGTGCTCATCCTGAGCAAGTAGCTGGGTTGCTTCTCGCTGATCCATCTGGTGACTCAACTCAAATGCCGGTTGAAGAAATACAACAGCTTCTTGGTGCTTTGGATTCCGAAGCCTACTCAAACGTTGTTGAAGGTTACTGGAGTCAAATCTTGACCGGTTCGACTGAAACAACGGAGGTGAAAGTTATGCAGGATTTACATGATACTTCAAAAGCAA
>JBFFIU010000244.1:0-5697 GCA_041556275.1 Anaerolineales bacterium
AATTGAACAAAAAGAACATCAATTTTACGTAAAAATTTCAAGCAGAATTGGATCAATCAGAATCTATTCAGCCACTTACTTCTCAGATTGTAAATATTAATTTCGATGGACCGGCTTCATTACAAAAATGCAAATATTCGCTATTAGTGTGAAGAATTTCCCCCATTAAATCATGAGCATTGTTACAATTATACGAACACCAAATTAGATTACTCTGCCCTCATATAATCAATCGGTCACTAATCATCTGAATCGAGTCTTCACTAAAACAACATCAGTCGAAGAGTTCATGTGGTGGGGGTAGTTATCATATAATATATTTTGTTCTAGATTTTAATAAAACGATATTAGCGAATACAGTCTTCACCTTCGTTGGTTGCTAAGGAGAATTTCATTATGTCAGAATTTCCTGGTAAAGGCAAAGTGACAGTAATAAAAACTAGTCCTGATAATGTTTTGAATGATTTCGAAGAACTCATGCAATTGGCTCAATTCGAATCTACATTACCAAAAGACATAAAAACCGGTTTGAAGATCAACATCTCCTGGCAAACCTGGTATCCTGCCTGCTCGACTGCACCCTGGCAGTTGGAAGGTGTGATCCGATCCTTACAAGAAGCTGGATATACCGATCTGGTCGGAGTGCACAACGATACAGTGGTAGTGAACACAGCCGATGGTGAGCGAAATAACAAACACAAATTCGTGACAGATAAATATGAGGTACCATGCCTGTACTTATATAACGAAGATTTCGATTGGGTTGAGTACAAACCTAAACGCCCATTCTTAGTTCTGGATAAGGTTTATCCTGATGGTGTTTTCATCCCTAAAGCGCTGGTAGGGATGAACATCATCCATCTGCCCACGGTAAAAACTCATGTGTTCACAACGATAACCGGCGCGATGAAGAACGCTTTCGGAGGTTTATTGCATCGCAACCGTCATTGGACTCACGCGGTGATCCATGACACCCTCGTCGATCTACTCACCATCCAGCAGGATATCCATCCTGGCATTTTTGCAGTCATGGATGGTACATTTGCTGGAGATGGACCTGGTCCGCGTGCGATGCGGTGGCATGAAAAAAACATATTGCTCGCCTCTTCAGATCAGGTGGCAATCGATGCTGTATCTGCAAAATTGCAGGGATTCGATCCGCTCAGCTTGCGCTTCATCCGTAAGGCTCATGAGATGGATCTTGGCGTTGGTGATCCCCGGCAGATTGAAATCGTAGGGTACGACATCGAGAATGAAGCCCCATGGAACTTCAAGCAGGAAGATACCCTGGCCAGCCGTGGTCAGCATATGATCTATCACGGGCGATTGAAACCACTCGAGAAAATCCTTTTACAATCTCCCTTAGTGCCCTGGTCGTATTTTGCCAGCAACTTCTACCACAACGTATACTGGTATCCTTTTGTAGGTCGAAAGCGAGTCTCAAGCGCGTTGCAGACTGAATGGGGGAAGTTATTCGAGTCATATGGAGATGGAACTGTTGTCATGCCGGGAATGGAACCGAAAACCGTAGTCCAGGCGGTCGCCGGGCTGACGATGGTCGCCGTTGCAGCATTGGGTGCCGCTTATATGCTGCGCAGGAAGTAGAGAAACTGCAAGCTGTAGTTGGTTTAACCTTCTTGACCACTGTTGCATTGGGCACGGCCATTCTGCTTAGTAGAAGAAAATCGAACCATCTCATCTCTAATCTTTTCCTATAATATAATGCAATTCACTGGTACAATGCTCAAGCGCTGTAACCAGTGAAGATATATCAGGTTGGATTTGCGGTGAAAAAAAGCGAGCCGAATCTGTACGATTCTGCATCTACAAAAAATTATTCCTCGTTGACCAGGAAGCTGATACCAGGTTTGCTGCTCGGATTTTTGGTATTTGTAATTCTCGTTTTACTCAGCGATTTACGCCAGGTCGGCGCTGAAATACGTGAATTCCCGTGGCAAATCATGCCTTTGGTGTTGGGTTTATCATCGGTGAATTACATCCTTCGATTTATTAAGTGGCATTATTTCCTCAGACAGGTTGGTGTTCAGCAGCTATCCATCTGGGAAAGTGCCAGGATATTTGTCGCTGGTTTTCCTCTTGCAGTGACACCAGGCAAAGTTGGGGAAACTCTCAAAGGTGTGTGGATCAACCAACTGACCAACCTCCCAACTGCACGAGGGATGTCTGTCGTTCTGGCCGAACGAGTCAGTGATGGCTTGGCTATGCTGATCCTGTCCATAGTTGGGGTGATCGCATACCGGCGCTATTGGCCGGCATTTGCTATCGTACTTGCAGTGCTGCTGGGGGTGGTGATCATATCGCAGATCCGCCCGTTAGCAAAATACCTGCTTGAATTTGGAGTGCGTTTACCAGTATTTAATCGATTCGCTCTGGTAATAAATGAATTCTATGAAGGGAGTTTCACTCTATTTCGACCTTGGATAACATTTGTCTCGGTCAGTTTGGGAACCGTTGCTTGGTTGGTGGTGGGGGTCGCTTTCTATCTTGTATTAATCGGCCTGGGTGTGGAGCCGGGGGTCTCCACACTTTCTATAGCCATTTTCGTATTCTCATTCTCCAAAGTGATCGGTGCGGTCACTGCTCTGCCGGGCGGGTTGCTGGCTACTGATGTCACCATGATTGGTATGCTGGTGCTGCTCCTGGACATGGACACCAATACTGCTGCCGCGGCCACATTACTGATCCGCTTTGCCACCCTTTGGTTTGGCGTTGGTTTGGGTTTTGTGGTTTGGCTTTTCTCGCGGGATCTGCTCACCATGCAGGTAAAAACCCGCAGCTCTGGTCAAATTCAATAAACTTGATTGAATTACCGGCATGTATTTGGGGGTTGTTGGTTACCAGCTCGCTCAAGGACGCTCTATTGCGAAGATGGTGAATCTCGTCTCATCGTACGTGGATGAGATGAATGGGCAATCCAATGCTGCATCCTTGCGATTCACAACCACATGGGTCACCTCATATTCACGCTCGATCTCTTCTAGCAATTGGCAGGCGGCTTCCTGATCGCTTTTCTCGGCATTAAAGAAGGCTTGTGCGATCTCAACACGTTGGTACCACTCCAACAGGTCGGTATCCTTGTAGGGGTGCGATTTCCAATTGATCAATATCGGCGCCCCGGTGTAAAGCCGGAAATCGTTCAATTCCGCTTCATTCGGCGGGATCATGTAAAGCTCTCCGGGCTGCGAGGTAGCGCGCACGTAATCCATCATCGCGTTTACCTGCTGTCGTCTGGAGCTGGTTCCGTAAAATTGCTGCTGGTTATAGCCTTTGTATGCCAGCAATGCAATTATGATCAGGACTCCACCAACCACAACCGCTCGCAGCCGACCCTGATCCAGATGCAGCAGGTCCACAGCCAGGGAAGCCGCGGCTGCCAGTATGATCGCCGTCCCCAAGGGGACGAGCAGCACCGAAACGCGCCAGGGGGCAATGGCTGCCAGGTACAGGTTACCGGTTATCATCTGGATGATCGTGAACAGCGCTGCGCCGCTGAACATCACCAGCATGATAGTTCCCAACCTGGATTTACGCGCCAGTAAAATTCCGCCGATGATAAGACCGACCTGGAGGTAAGCGCTGCTACCCAACCAGATCTCAGGCAGGGAGTGGTGGGGGATGCGTTCGACTACCAGCAAATGCATGGCTTGGGTTTGGGTTTCGGGCGAGGTGGCTGCCAGGGCGGTCTGGTTATAGAGGATGATTGGCAACACCAGGACAATTGCAATAATCCCCAACAGAAGCGACTGCCGGGTGGATTGCCAGATGACCCTAGGAGAAAGTTTACGCGGCGCGTCTGAGGCGCGCAGATTTTCCCACAGCAGGATCGAACAATAAGCGATCGTCAATAGCGCACTGCTGAATAAATAAGCCGGATGCACGATGGCGGCTATGCCAACAAGTACCATCGCCCAGATATAGCGCCGCCGAAGGAAGAGGTAGATCGAGAGCAGCAACAGCACCCCAAAGACGTTGGTTTGGAATTCCAATCCAAGCAGGTACTGCTGCGCAACCCCATTGTGCAGGTAGCTTAGATCAACACCGAAGCGGTTATTCACACCCACCAGAATATAGCGGGAATGATAAAGAAAGATCAACCCCAGGAACAGGCTCTGTTTTACCAGATTGTGCTCGGCTTTGAATAAATGGGTAAGAATACCCCACATGCTGAACACATAAATCCCAAACATGACGAAGTATTCGAGGTAAAACAAGTTTGGGTTAATGCGCGCGGTCAGGTTCACCAGACCGGAAAACACCGGCAGAGGGTCGACCGTATTAGCAAGCCAATCGTCTTGCAGGTAACCAACACCAGCTTGAGCCAAACCATGGAGAAACTTGGTGTTTTGGTTGCCTTCGTAAAGAGGGGATTGGGTATAGGCGAAGCCAAACAGGATGGCGATGCCTATCCAAGCGGCGATCATGAGGGTGATTTTTTGCCAGGGCGCAAGTTTATTCATTCTAGTATCCATCCGATTAAAACATCGGAACCGACTCCGGGAGGCTTTCGCAGGTTAGAATGTACGAAATTATTTCTTGACAACCTTGTCAATGAGAACAGAAGCGGCGCTGGAGTCCTGTCTCACCAATAGTCCTCTATATTTCGTCTTCAAAATTATTTTGAGATATTCGATATATCATACATCATATCAAGAGGATCAAAGAATTGTGCGCTAAATGCCATCCACTAATTATCGCGAATAACGATAATTATATCCTCAAGGACAGACGTCAATCGAAAAAAGGGGGTGGGTGAGGAGCTCTAGATCAGATCACGTGAAAGGCTGGTTCGCGGATTAAAGGTTCGATGCGCTTATGTTAGAAATTTCGGGAGTCTATAACACTCTGAAAGATACGCAGCAACCTATTTATGATTTATCCACTAAAAGTGGCTTGAATTCAGACCTCTGTTTTTATATAATGGAATAGAGGAGTACAAGGGATGGCAGAGAATACGAGCAGGTGGGTGCGTGTAACGCGCTGGGTGGCACGTATCTGGAGCTTAGGACCGATATTATTTGCTCTGGGGGAGATTATATTTCCCCATTCGGAGGAGGGGGTAGATGTATCGCTAACAGATTGGCTGATGCTGAGTCTGGTTTTTATTTCTGTAGTTGGGTTAGCCTTAGCCTGGCGATGGGAGCGCCTGGGTGGATGGCTATCGCTGGTGACACTGGCTGTATTATCGATCCTGTTCTTGATCATTGTGGAGAGGTCATTTCCGGCGCTATTGATCATCCTGGTGGGGATTGGTGTTCCAGGAGTGCTATTTTTGGTCAGCGCTTATGCGGATCGTTGATCTATGCGCGTAATACCGTTTGTGATACTGTTTTTAGCGAAGGCGAGCTGCGCTTTGATGGAAGTGACTTGGGGGAAGGAAATTTGGTGGCGGTGGAGGGTCAGCTGAAGGGGATCAAACTTGCTGGAGAAGGGTGGTGCTTCCCCAGTGAACTTGTACTCGGTGCTATCATTTGATCTCTTGCGCCATTAGATGGAGCAGTGTGGAGAGGTTGGGAATGGGAGAAACGGTTAAAGCGGTATATGATTTAAGACCTACAAGATTTGATGTTCAGGGACGAAAATATTGGTAGGATAAATCGTTTCACGAATTTCATACTGACAAGTCAGCAAAAAAGGAGGATACATTCATGACCAAAGTTTACAAACACCTGGAAACCA
>JBFFIU010000245.1:0-5657 GCA_041556275.1 Anaerolineales bacterium
ATGCCTAATGCTGCCTCCGAGTTAGCTAATCATCAGTTATTGTTACGGCATGCTAAATATGATAACAGGAGGCGTTCCAATGCCATTGGATGAGCTCTGCCCCTTATATATCACGGACCTACGGTTTCCCTGGTCTTTACTGCCTCTCCAGTAATCGTAATCAAGCTGATTAAGAATCCGACAAACATGACCCCAGCCCCAATATAGTTCGGATATTCGATGAATAGATCAAAAGCAATGCCTCCCAGGAGGGGACCAACAATGCGCCCCAGGCTCTGGGCGGCATTACTAAAACCCATGGTCAAGCCCTGTTCCAGCGATGTGCGCCGGGAAGTTAAAGCGGAGACCGCCGGGGCTAGCAAGGCGGTTGCCAGGGTGAACAGCACAATGGCGATCAGAAAAGTGGCAAATGTATCCGCCAGGGAGATGGCCAGGAACCCGACCGCAGTGGCAACCAGCGTTCCCTGGATCACAGGTGCTTCTCCCCAGCGCCTGGTGAGCGGCCCGGTCAGCAAACCTTGGGCCAGGGCAGTCACTAATCCGAATATCATCATGATCAGCCCCACTGCTTCAGGACCAGCGCTGTACTTATCCAGGGCATAAAGTCCAAAGATGCCGAAGAAAGTGGTCAGCCCAAATGAGGCCAAAAAAGCCATCAACAATAAGCTGCCGATTGAACTGGATAGGGCTCGCAACATTTCCCTGACCTGCGGGCGCTTCTTTTCCCCAGCTTTCTGGCGCGCTTCAGGTGGCAGCGACTCGGGCAGCAGCAGCCAGATTAAAAGCAGGGCTAAGAAAGACATCCCCCCGGCGATAAAGAAAGGTAGCGCCAGGTTCTCACCTCCCAATAAACCGCCCAGACCGGGCCCGACGATCGTCCCCACTCCCACCGCTGCACCCAGGACACCCATTCCCTGGCCGCGATCCTGCTCTGAGGTGCTGTCACCAATGTAGGCCATTGTTGTGGGAGAAGTGGCTGAAGATAGAATGCCTGATAGGATGCGGAAGACAAACAGCATCCACAGCTGTGTGGCTAATCCGAACAGGATCATCGTGATGCCATAACCAAAGATGCCAATCATCAGCACCGGCTTGCGCCCCACCCTGTCAGATAGGGTCCCCCAGATAGGTCCGCAGATCAGGCGCATCACGGCGTAGCTGGCAACCAATAAGCCGAGTTCCGTCCCACCAGCTCCCAGGCGCTCAACGTAGAAGGGCATGATCGGGATGACAGTACCAAACCCCAGCATGACGACCGCCAGGGTAAAGGCCAGGATGTACAGGTTCTTACGGTTGCTGGTTTGCATGGTTGCTATAATGAGGAGCAGGTTCTAAGATGCCTGCTCCTCTTTTTCGATTAGGTGTTTTCGAGAATTGTGACTGTACCTGTGGCTCCATCCAAGGCGATTATTTGACCACTATGAATCAGCTTGGTCGCGAAGCCAGTACCCAAGATGGCTGGTATACCATATTCACGTGCTACGATCGAACCATGACTGAGGGGACCACCGATATCGGTTACCACCCCGGATGCCATGGCGAATAGCGGTGTCCAGGCTGGTGTAGTGATACCAGCCACCAGGATATCTCCGGGTTCCATCTGGTCGAAGTCTTCTGGACCGTGCAACACTCGCGCCGTCGCAGTTATCTGACCAGGGCTGGCGGGAACGCCTTGGATGATATTACCTTCCACTTTTCCTTCACCACCTGATAGAACAGCTTCCACATTGAATCCCAGGTATTTTTTACCCGGAGGCAGCTGTGGGGGTGGTGTGACTTGTTTGCATGCCTGCCAGAGATCTTTGCGTTCCTGCACAACCTCAGTCATATTGTTCAGCGTCTGGTCGTATTCCAAGCCTGTCACCAATGACTCAACTTCTGTATTTTCCAGCCAGTAGATGTCATCTGCTTGCTCAATGACACCAGCGGCAGCAATTCTGCTACCTAATTCGCACAGCAGCTGCCTCAGCACCGGGTAGCCCAAACCGATCTCGGCGATGCCATCCTCACGCAGCGGTGCTTGAGATTGTGCCCAATTGAGCGACTTCTCAAACCCCCAGCGTTTGATACCTCTGAGCCGGGCGCGAGCCATCTTCTCTGCTCGCTCCCGATTCGTCGTGTAAGTTTGCTGGCGCTCATAAGGATTTTTTCCTTGGCCGGTGATGAACATCTTCAGAATTTCTATGATTGGTTCGGGCTCATCCAGAGGAAGCGGCTTGGCGAAATCCATATCATAGATGGAATAACCATACTGGTCCAGATACTCTCGAAAGCGCTGCTGCCATTCATTCCAGAGGTACTGCTCAATGTTCTCCGGAGGGCTTTCCTCATTCAATTGCTCAACAAGCTGTTCGGTAGGTGATTCGACTATATGCGCCGCCAGCGATTCTTGCTCCCGGCACCACATTGCCAAATCATAAAGCGCCTTTTCACTTTTCAGCGGAGTGTTTTCAAAACCCATTAAGAAAGTCGAGGCAGAAGGGTCTCCATCCTTGCGGACCATTTTCTCATAAATATTTGTAAACAATTGTTCGCTTCCTGCTGATGGTCCCATCGTGCTGGCCATCAACGCGCCCAGATGGTAAGCGAAGGCTTCCAGAACTTCGTTGGCTCCAGACCAAAGATCTCCGGTTGATAGATCCTTGAGATTTCTACCTCGCCATCGATCGTTCACCTCAACATAATGTGGATGGGCGACTTCTCGCCAGAAAGGCACACCTTCACGAAGCATGCGCGGGAAGGCCGGTACCATGCGGGTTAGCATAATCCACCACTCACGACGCGAGTAACCCGCAGATAAGTATGCGTACCCGTTGATTGTCAGCATGATGTTCAGCGTTACACCTTCTGGCAGGTTGAGGAGATCTCTACTCATCGAATTAATCCCATTATTAATAGCCGAGAGACCCAGCGTGGCAAACAATGGGCTGAGCGGATCGGGCATCAAATCTATGATGCTTTGCCGCATATACGTGCCCTTGGGATCGGGCATTGGCCATTCGGATGGTGGGGTTATACTCGCTTCAGGTAATGCTGTAATCGGTCGTGCCTGCACAATGGCGAATTCCCCATCGGTCAGGGTCCACTCGATATCCATCGGCGTCTCGTAGAGCTGTTCGATTTGCATCCCCAAGCGTGTCAGCGCAATGCTGTCCTCTTCGTTGAGGGCAGGCACAAGGCGTAAGGCTTCTGGGACAGCTTTTTCTTCAGTGGAACCGTTGACTCGAACAGTTCTTATCTTCTTATCTGCTATCTCGTAGTTCAATACCTGGCTAGAATCCTTATCAACCACGATCGTGTCGGGGGTTACTTTTCCGCCAACGACCGCCTCGCCTAAGCCCCAGGATGCATTGATTACGGCCTGGTCACGGCGTCCAGTGATCGAATTGGCAGTAAAAAGTATGCCTGCCACCTCCGCGGGTACCAACAGCTGTACAACAACTGCTAAGGCAACGTTATCTGAAGAGATGCCCTGCTGAAGGCGATAGCTGATCGCTCGCGCGGTCCAAAGACTTGCCCAACATTTCCGGGTTGCGTCTAATAATGATGCGGCACCACTGATATTCAAGTAAGTATCTTGTTGGCCGGCAAACGATGCTTCGGGTAGATCTTCCGCGGTTGCGGATGAACGCACTGCCACGGCGGGATCGCTACCCGGGAGATCGGCATAGGCTTCGACAATATCAGAGGCGATATCGGAAGGCATTTCTGCCTGCAGAATCAGATCTTGAATCTCCCGAGATGCGTTTTCAATACTGTCATGCCTTGAGGCATCTACCTTCGCAATCGCTTCCTGGATATAGGTTTCCAGATTATTGAATTTAATAAATCTCCAGTATGCCCTGGTGGTGATGTGAAATCCTTCAGGAACAGGTAAATCTGCATTGATCAACCGTACCAAGGAAGCGCCTTTTCCACCCACGAGATCCAGTGTGCCCTTGCTATCGGAGAGAGGTAATGTGTATTTGAGTGACATGGTTTGCCTCCTTCCAAATCAATTCTCTCATACCTTTTTATAATTATCTAAACAATTCAAGACAGAACTCTTCATTTAAGGGTCTTTATGATTTTTTCAATATTCTGATCGTAATCTCTGCTTGTTTTCTTTCCTCATCAATGAATGCTAATCCTCGCATCGATTTAAGGAGATGACGATTAGATTTAAATCCCAGATTTTGTTCATGACGCCGCGCAGTTTTGCTTGGTCTGTGATTCTCCCAGTCAGCGAAGTGATATGGGTGCCGTGACTGTCTTCTTCCGTAGAGATCGCCATACCATTGAACCAGCGCGACCACCCTTGATCGAAATTACCATATATCTTGATCTGATAATTGTGATCGAGCTGATTTTTATTGGTTTTTGGCATAAATCATCTCCATTCTGGGATGACTATAACCACTTGTTGGGTGATCTGTCATCACATAAATTGGTGATTAATTAAAAATACCCCACCTGTTGGGTGAGGGCAATACCAATTTCCCGGTGTTTCCTTACAGCAAACCTATCTCTTTGGCACGCTCGATGGCTTCATAGCGGCTGTGGGCATTCAGCTTCGCATAGATATTTTTCAGGTGGGTGCGCAGCGTATTGACTGAAATGGAGAGCTCAGCAGCCATGTCTGTGCTCGAAAGACTGGAGGGCAACAAGCGCAGAACATCCTGTTCACGCTCGCTGAGCTTTTCACCAGCCCGCTTTGGAGGAATGCTGGATACGGATTGGCGTTCAATATCCAGCGGTTTAAACGCCTCCAGCAAATTATCGATGTAATCCAGCATGGCTGCATTCTCCGCTTCATTGCGGGTTATTTCAAGCAAATCTTTTACCTTGTCCCCCAGATCAATGAAAGTGCGCATGAAACCTTCTGGTTCGGCCATATTCAGGGCATCCATCATTGAAGATATCGCCTGCTCTCTTTCTCCGATCGATTGCAGCGCAACCCCTTTCAGGATTGCAGCCTCGATCATCAGGAACATGCGATCTGCTTCTTCCGCTTGCTGTTGGACTAGTTCCAGGAGGTTTAACGCCTTGAGATAATGACCATCCACGATGTGCAACCATGCCAATGCATTGGCCTCATACTTCCACATCCGAGTACGGATGTAATCCTGTGCATTTCCGGTTTTTATCTCTGGAGGTTTATTGGGTAAGCTGCGCCGCTCTGCCCAAAGGCGTGCGTTATCCAGGTCGCCAAGCGCGATGCTCCGGCGCGCTTCGTACATTTCGACAATGTAGTCATCAATCTCAGTAGCATCGAATTGGATTGCCAGGTCACGCAGTTGGGCGAACAGCTTATCACCTTCTTGTGTTGCTCCAAGTGCATCGTGGAGCTGGACCAGGTTCAAGTAGCCTTCAAAGGTGCCAATAATACTCCACTGCTTAGCGAGCTCGATCCCTTCCTTAAGATAGCGCTGTGCTGCCTCGAGATCGTTCCACTCCCGAGCGATATCTCCCAAGCCGATTAACGCTTTACCGGCGACAGGCAATTTATCTCCTTGAGCATTGGTTGCCAGATTTAAGGCCTGTTGATATAGGGCATTTGCCTGGTGCAGGTGGCCCTGTTTTATGCGCAGCTCTCCCAGTTCACACAATACGAGAGTGGCGATCATCATATTTCCAGATCTCTGGCTGACAATGGCAGTTTCTTCCAAGATGTCCAC
>JBFFIU010000246.1:0-5648 GCA_041556275.1 Anaerolineales bacterium
AGCGGGTTGGTCGGCGTCTCCAGCCATACCATGCGTGTCTCAGGGGTTAGGCCAGCCTTGACCTGCTCCAGGTCCGTGGTGTCCACGTAAGAAAACCTCAACCCAAAGCGCTTGAATTCTTTGTCAAATAGGCGGAAAGTGCCGCCGTAGACATCGTTCCCCGCTAATACGTGATCCCCAGGGGAGAGCATACGCAGGATCGCATCCGTGGCCGCCATCCCCGAGGCGAACGCCAGCCCATGATCCGCTCCTTCTAATGCAGCCAGACTGGCTTCCAATGCAGTCCGGGTTGGATTACCGGTTCGGGAATACTCATACCCTTTATGCTGTCCCACCCCCTCTTGAGCATACGTGGAGGTCTGGTAAATGGGTGTCATCACCGCTCCAGTGGTTTGATCAGGCTCCTGACCGGCGTGAATCGCCAGAGTTTCAAAACGTGGTCCCATTTGGTACTCTCCTGTATGTTCGACGGCTGATTCTGGTGAAATTCTTCAACTCCTGAAGGCAGATTGTAGCCGTTGACTGTGAGAATAGCAAGCGCAAACCTTATTGGAGGTCGGAGGTCACTAAAGGGAATGCCTACATTCGCTTCAGTGGTGCTCTCGCTGAAATCGTGTATACAGATAACACTGGAAAACAGGGGGAGCCGAGGCTGTAAGCCGAGGCGATCCCCTGTTTTCCAGTCTCTTCCCCTCCCCCAGTTTTGGGGGAGGGGACCAAGGGGTGGGGGTTGATATTTCGATTATTTAGAGAAAAAACCATTTAGTGCTCGGAGATCCCCAAGGGGTGAAATCCCCCTTGTGGATGATCAATTCATATAGAGTTGTATGTTCTCTCAGCAAATCTAACACAATATATTCGAGCATCTATCGTGGGTTATAATCATTACCACAGACCTGGCATTAACGTGCCAGGTTTAATATCACCCGCTAGATGGTTCACCCAATGGATATAAACTTCCAAGACCCAACCGATATCCCCCTCCCTCCTGATGAGGTCCGCATCCGCGAACTGCGCGCCGAACCCTGGCCGGATGGCCGTCGGGTACGCATCCTCCTGGAGCTCACCCATTTTCAAAAACGACCCAATGGTGAGATCCAAATCACAGACGAGAATGGAGTCGAGGTCGCCAGTTTTTCGATCATTGAATCTATCGATTACAAGATGGATTTCACCATCCATCTGCGGGAAGGCAAACCGGCTGGTCAGTTCACTGTATCGACGAAAATCTTCTATTATCGAGACGAAGAGTCCCCTCAAGAAATCGATCCGAAATCAACAAAAGAAGAATTCCACTTACCGACAGACATAATGATCGTCGATCGAGGTCAGACCTCATTTCAAATCGACACCGGTACGAACGCCAAATAGAGTTTTTTCTCACCTCATTCAATAGCTTGATCTTCCTCATCGTTCGTACTAGCTTGCCCACATGAGATCCCTCTTCCGTTTGCGCCTCTTCGTGCGCCCCTATTGGAAACAGGTCCTATTGGCCTTGTTGGCGCTTACCTTGCTAACCGCCCTGAAGTTAGTCGTACCCCTGATCATTCGTCAAGTCATTGACCAGGGATTGACAAATGGCGATGTGCGCCTGATCTTCACTGCAGCATTAATCTTGCTCGTCATCGGTTTAGCCAGTGCAGCATTGATTTTCTGGCAGCGCTACCAGACCGAGATCATCGCCGCCCAGATTGGATACGATCTGCGCAATCGCCTTTACAATCACATCCAACGTCTCCCCTTCACCTTTCACGATCATTCCCAGACCGGACAGCTGATCAGCCGCACCATCGAAGATGTCCGCTCTATCGAACGCTTTGCAGGCAATGGCATCGTGGAATTAATCCACTTGTTCATGCTGTTTACTGGCATCGTGTCTCTACTCTACATTGCCAATCCCCGCCTGGCGACCATTGCCCTACTGCCGATGATCCCCCTTGTCCTGATAACCACCAATTTTGGTCGCCGTATTGGCGAGTATTTCATCGCTGTTGATAACTCATTGGGAGAACTTTCTTCACGCTTGCAGGAAAACGTCCTCGGAGTACAGGTCGTGCGCGCCTTTGCCCGTGAGCCCCATGAGATTAAGCGTTTCAACCGGGCAAACCGCATCCTCTACGACACCCGCATCACCGTGATCGGAGAGTGGTCGAAGATCATGCCCACCTCGCACTTGCTGGTCATATTGAGCACGATTCTGATCTTGTGGTTCGGTGGTCAATTGGTCTTGGCTGGAGAGATGACGATCGGCGATCTGGTTGCATTCAACAGTTATCTGCTCATGCTGGCTGAGCCAGCCAGGCAGCTCACCTGGCTGGTCAATATGGCCGGTGAAGCGGTTGCTGGAGTTAAGCGAACCTTTGAGATACTCGACCTGGAACCGGAGATCAAATCACCACCGAAGGCCATTGTCCTCCCGGAGATCACCGGTCGCGTTGAATTTAATAATGTCGCACTGGCTTATCGGGGAGAATCATCTCATGCCTTGTGTGAGATCAATCTGACCGTTGAACCCAACCAGGTCATCGCCTTGATCGGGCCTACCGGATCAGGAAAGACCAGTTTGGTCAACCTGATCCCTCGCTTCTATGATGTCGTTCAAGGTGAGGTGTTAATAGATGGCAACGATATCCGTGAGGTGGACCTGGTTTCTCTTCGGATGCAGATCGGCATCGTTTTGCAAACCTCCTTACTCTTTTCAACTAGCATCCGCGAGAACATTGCCTTCGGACGTCCGCAGGCCAGCGATGAAGAGATCTATGAGGCGGCCAAAGCCGCCCAGGCACACGAATTCATCCTTTCAACCCCCGCGGGTTATGACACGATCGTTGGCGAGCGGGGTATTACTCTCTCAGGTGGTCAGCGCCAGAGAGTTGCTATCGCTCGTGCCTTGTTGATGGACCCACGAATCCTGATCCTCGATGATTCGACCTCCAGCGTCGATACGAGCACCGAACACTTGATCCAGAAAGCTTTGACCCAATTGATGGAAGGACGTACAACATTTGTTATTGCCCATCGTCTCTCCACAGTTAAGCGCGCTGATCTGATCCTCGTCATGGAGGACGGGCAGGTGCTCGAACGCGGCACCCATCTCGAGCTGCTTGCCCAAGATGGCCTCTATCGGGAGATTTATAATCTGCAGCTGCGTGACCAGGAGAGATTTCGCGATGAGGTCAGGGCTTTGCAGTTCTCCCCAACTCCTGCCTATCCAGCCTCTAGACCACAAGAATGGGAGGCTGAATGAGCATACCCCCACCCAATGAGGATCTTGCTTTCAAGGGATATGATCCCCAGATTTCACGACGTTTACTGGTTTTTTTGCGTCCCTACCGCTGGCAGTTCATCTCGGCTATCGGATTGATGCTGGTTAGTTCAGCTGCAGCCGTCACCGGACCATATCTGGTTAAGGTCGCCATAGATTCGGGATTAGCTGCTGGTTCAATAACCGTCCTGCGTCAAACGATCCTCTTTTACCTGCTGATTGCTATCATCCAATGGATCTCAACATTTCTGCGGGTCAATCTGATGGCCAGAGTCGGCCAATCTATCATTTATGATCTGCGTTCGCACCTTTTCGAACATTTACAGAACCTCTCGCTCAGTTTTTACAGCCATTACAGCGTTGGTCGCGTCATCACCAGGGTGATCAATGATGTCGGTGTGCTCAGGGAATTTATCACCTGGGCGATATTGGCCGTCGCTCGCGACCTGTTTGCCCTGGTCGGGATCGTCATCGTCATGCTGAGCATGAACGTAAGATTATCACTGTTGACGTTCACTGTGCTGCCCATCATGATCTGGGCAACAACAGTATTTAAGAGCTATGCTCGCGAGAATTACAGGCGGGTTCGCGCCGCGATCAGTTGGGTAAACTCGGTTTTGGCAGAGAATATCAATGGTGTGCGGGTTGTCCAGGCCTTTTCGCGCGAAGAGGTGAACTACCACTACTTTCGTGACGTTGTTAATAAGAATAACCTGGATTCAAACTTACAGGCTGCCCGCGTGGCTTCAGCTTTTCCCGCTGTCATCGATTTGCTGGGAGGTGTGGCAACTGCGCTGGTCGTCTGGATCGGCGGTCTTGCAGTAATCGGGAGCCAACCCAGCGGAGGCGATCCGATCACTCCTGGGGTTCTGGTTGCTTTCTTGCTCTACATCAATCGTTTCTTCGATCCCATTCGCGATCTCAGCCGGCGGTATGATTCTTTTCAATCCACAATGGCTGGTGGTGAGCGCCTATTTACTCTGTTGGATGAACCTGTTGAAGTTCAGGATGCTCAAGATGCCATCGATCTTCCAACTATCCAAGGTGAAGTACGCTTCAATAAAGTCTCCTTCTACTATTCGGACGAAGATCCGGGTGAAAGGGCACAGCTGGTTCTGCGCGAGATCGATATGCACATTCCAGCTGGTCAAACGGTAGCGTTGGTTGGGGAGACTGGGGCTGGTAAATCAACGCTGATCAAACTGATCGCTCGTTTCCACGACCCAACTCAAGGCAAAGTGATCATCGATGGCTATGACCTGCGTCAAGTGACCCAGAACAGCTTGAGGAGCCAGATGGGTCTTGTACTTCAGGATCCCTTCCTATTCAATGGCACTGTTGCAGAGAATATACGCTTTGGCAGCTTAGAAGCCAGTGACGAGCAGGTCCGGGCTGCCGCACAGGCTGTGGGCGCAGACGATTTCATCCAACGTCTCCGCCAGGGTTATCATACACCGGTCGAAGAAGGTGGCGCGGTTTTATCTGTCGGTCAGCGCCAGCTGCTTTCGTTCGCTCGGGCTCTTCTGGCAAATCCGCGCATCCTCATTCTTGATGAGGCTACTTCCAGCGTTGATACACAAACGGAACGAGTGATCCAGGAAGCTTTAGCTCGCCTATTGCATGGCAGGACAGCTTTCGTCATCGCCCACCGTCTATCCACTGTGGTGAATGCAGACACGATCCTGGTGATCCACGACGGACGAATAATTGAACAGGGCGCACACGCAGATTTATTGGCTTTACGGGGGACTTACTTCCACTTGTACAGCTCAGGCTTCGAGGAATAGACCAGATTGCAGAACTGTTAGGTTGCCGATCATATCTGGGTGTTAAACTTCAACTTATAGTAACTATTTTCAATTTTTTTCGATTTAAGGAATGGGGCGTGGTGCCTTATGCCATCTGGTCAAGACTGGAGAACATTGCAGGAAGAAGAATATCCACCTCCTCGGGCTCGGCTTTCCAGAGGGATGATATTGACGTCTTCATCTTTCTTGTTGTTGATCGCCGTGTTGATCCTCTGGCCTATATTACAGTTCAAAGTCAATCCAGTGAGCGCAGAAAGTTCATCCCAGAATACTCCAACTCCGATCCGAACATCAGATACAACTCCCACTACTTTCCCTACCACAACACCAACTAAAGTTCCAACAGTCTCTCCCCCGCCAGAAATTGCCACTTCCACGCTGATTTCTCCCTCACCCACCAGGGTTATTACTTCCTCTCTTCAAGATGGCTTGATCGTTTTGGCTCTCAATGAAGCCGGGTACAGCCATCTTTTCGCATTCCAACCGACTGAACTACCGTACACCCGTCTAACCTCCGGTCCGTGGGACGATATCACACCCGCTTTGAGTCCGGATGGAAAGTGGTTGGCGTTTGC
>JBFFIU010000247.1:0-5616 GCA_041556275.1 Anaerolineales bacterium
AGCTACGATATGCGAGAAGCCCAACTCCTCAACCATCTGGGCGTAATCCCGTATCGCCATGTGATCATTGCCAAATTCCGTTTGTGGGTAAACCACGCCGATCTGCATCACATTACTCCTTTAGCTTTTCATACCAGGCTCGTATCTGGGCTTCGTGCTCTGATTCATGTTCAAAACTGTCGTCCGCGATCCATTGCCACAAAGGTTGCCCATCCAGCCAGGGGAAGGATTGGGGATCGTTCAAGATATCATCGGATAAAGATTCAACACGGCGGATAGTCTGGCTGCGAACTCCGAGGAAATCCTGTATTACAACCTGTAACGAGCGGGATTGACTGACTTTATACCAACGCTCATTGATCTCGTCCACCGAATCTGGACCGAAATGGGCCGTCGTCGGTGTGCTGCCCTGCTCCACTTGCCAGAGGAGCTTGACCAGCTCAGCCTCCCAACGGGTTAGATGTACCAGGATATCTTTAACCGACCAATTATCGATCACACCTGGCGCTTCCATCTGCTTGACAGGAATTTCCTCGATCACTTTGAGGAATTTCTCTCTTCTCTCTGTCAGGGCGGTGATGATCTCTGATTTATTCATCAGGCTCTCTTCTTTCTCAACATGATAATCGAGTGTGCTTGTAAGGTCTATTCAAATCAGGATTTTCTATCTTAACGAAAATTCGGGAAGAGATCTGAACAAAGGTTATCTTATCTTGCTCAGCTGCCATTGAGAGATTCCAATTGAGAGGCGATCTTGTTTTCCTTTTCCTGGTAATTGGCTAGCTTTCGGCGTTCCTTCTCGACCACATCCGGGGGAGCTTTTTCGCTGAATTTCCCGGACAATAATGCCTCCAGGCGTTTAATTTGAGATCTGGTTTCTGCCTGTTCTTTCTCCAATCGAGTCCGCTGTTCCGTGGTATCCAGCAGTCCTTCCAAGGGCAGATAGACTTCAACGGAACCCACTACCAGGGCGATATCACCTTCTGGTTTATCTTCCAGGGACTCCAGGATGGTCAATTGATGGGGGTCAAGACGGGCTAGGCTGGCGATGGTCCTTGATTGCCCTTGCAGGATGGCAGTGTGCGCACCACCGACCAGCGTTGCCGGGATACGATGGGTGGGCTTTACGTTTTTCTCTGCGCGCAGGTTGCGGATCGACCGCACTATCTCCTTGATTAAAGCGAAATCAGCAACCGCTTGCTCTTCTGGCTGTGTCCCTGGTTTGTGTTCAGGCCAGGCGGCGACGATCAATGCTTCTTCCCACGCGGCACCATGCAAAGGTAGGATGGGTGGCTTGATTTCTTCAGCGGCTGCTTTCAAGTGTCCCCAGATCTCTTCTGTCACAAACGGAGTGAAGGGGTGCAGCATGCGCAAACAGGTGTCCAGTACCTGTACCAGGTTGCGAGAGGTGGCATAAGCTCTGGCACCACCTTCAGCCAGTTGCAGCTTGGCGATCTCGAGGTACCAATCGGCGTATTCGCTCCAGAAGAAGTCATAGATTTGTCGACCGGCTTCGCCATATTGGTAATTCTGGAAGAGTCGTTCGACATCCCATACCAGGCTCTCCAAGCGTGTGCATATCCACTGGTCAGCCAGGGTCGCAGTCGCTACCTCATCGAGATTTGGAGGTGAATCATCGATCACCTGTTCCAAAGAGCCCAGGACGAAGCGCGCTGCGTTCCATACCTTGTTGGCGAAATTGCGGTTGGCCTCCACCTTTTTCAGGCTGAGGTTCATGTCGTTCCCTGGTGAAGAACCGACCAATAAGGTGAATCGCAACGCGTCTGTGCCGAGGTCATCCATCACGACCAATGGATCGATTACATTGCCGTATGATTTACTCATCTTGCGACCGGTCTCATCCCGGATCAACCCGTGCAGGTAAACAGTGTTGAATGGAACCTGGTCGGTAAATTCAAGGCCATCCATGATCATGCGTGCTACCCAGAAAAACAGGATATCATAGCCGGTCTCCATCATCGTTGTTGGGTAGAAATATTGATAATCGGGGGTTTCCTCCGGCCATCCCAAGGTGGAAAAAGGCCATAAACCAGACGAAAACCAGGTATCCAACACGTCCGGGTCCTGGTCCAGGTCTGTGCTTCCACAGCGTGTGCATTCAGTGGGATCTTCACGGGTGACAATTACCTCTCCGCAATCGTTACAGATCCAGACTGGGATGCGATGCCCCCACCAGAGTTGGCGGGAGATGCACCAGTCTTCAATATTTTCTAACCAGTTGTAATATACCTTGGTGAAGTGTTCCGGGATAATTTGGATACGGCCATCTCGCACTGCTGCCAAGGCAGCATCTGCCAGGGGTTGGATGCGCACGAACCATTGGGTTGAGATCATAGGCTCGATGATCTCACCGCCGCGTTGAGAACGTGGGATTTTCATCATATACGGTTCTTCTTTGATCACCAGTCCAGCCGCGCGCATATCTTTCCACAGATTTTCCCGGGCTTCGAAACGGTCTTGCCCTGAATATGGACCTCCTTGTTCGTTGACCCTGGCTGATTCGTCGAGTACGGATATGACTTCCAGACCATGTTGTTCGCCGATGGCGTAATCGTTGGGATCGTGTCCGGGAGTGATCTTGAGCGCGCCGGTTCCAAATTCTCTGTCAACGTACTCATCGGCAATAACAGGGATATGGCGTCCCAGGATGGGTACCACCACCTTTCGTCCAACAAATTCCTTGAAGCGCGAATCTTCTGGGTGAACGGCGAGACCGGTATCCGCCAAAATGGTCTCCGGTCGGGTGGTGGCAACCGGGATGTATTCTGAGTCTGATCCGGCAATCATGTACTTGAAGTAATATAATTCACCAGGTTCTTCGCTGTATTCCACCTCCAGATCTGAGACGGCGGTTTTAAGTCCAGGGGACCAGTTGATCAGGCGCGGCCCGCGGTAGATCAAACCTTTTTCATAGAGCCGCACAAATGCTTCGCGGACGGCCTTGGATAAACCTTCGTCCAGGGTGAAGCGTTCCCGGTCCCAGTCACAAGATGCTCCTAGGCGGCGGATCTGCTGGGTGATAATGCCGCCATATTTTTCTTTCCATTCCCAGGTGCGGCGCAGGAATTCATCTCGCCCAATTTGCTCACGGGTTAGTTCTTCTTCTGCCAGCGCTTTTTCCACCTGCAATTGGGTGGCGATGCCGGCGTGATCGGTCCCTGGCACCCAAAGTGTGGAGAAGCCTTTCATGCGATGGTAGCGGATCATCAGGTCTTCCATCGAAACAAACATGGCGTGCCCGAGGTGTAATTCTCCGGTGACATTGGGAGGCGGGATGGAGATCACGTATGGCTCAATAGCTGGGTCAAAATCCTGGATATTGGGATCATTCTTCGGTTTGAAGTATCCGCTGGACTCCCACCAGGCGTAGATACGCTCTTCGGTGGATATAAAATCGTAGGTTTTGGGTAAAGAAAATGAGGTCATCAAATTACTCCACTAATAGTTGGGATCAAAAAATGAATATCATGGCTACCAATCTCAGGCGATAAATTCTCCACGCATCACCACCACAGCCTGACCGCCGACCCTGATCCCCTCAATGTCGTCTCGACTGCCTTGGATTTCGACAAATGCCAGACCGGGGCGTTTGAGCCAATGGCCTTGTTCTGCGATAAAACGGCGAGACTCGATCAGGCCATATCGCCAGAGGTAGGCGGCCATGCCCCCGGTAGCTGAACCGGTAAAAGGGTCTTCGAAGATATCCGGTGGGGGTGCGAAATGACGTGCAAAGGTGTCTCCATTCGATGTGAATCCACCTAAACAAAAGATGTGTAGGCTGAAGAAATCGCCTTTTGTATGCAGTGCAGAGAAGGCGCGGATATCTATCTGAATGCGTGCCAGCGCATCCAGGTTCTGTACAGGCACCATCAATTGTGGCGTTCCAGTACTCACCGTTTGAATAATCGTCGTTGGCAGTAGATCGTCAGTGGTCAACCCTAATACTGGCATGACTTCTTCTGGAGAATATTCCGCCAAAAACAGCGGTCTGTTTTGGGTCATCGTGATGCGCTGAATTTTTCCCTCCTTGGCGACGATCTCTACTGGAATCAGCCCAGCTTGCAGCTCAAGGGTGATTTCAGTCAGCTCGCCAGCCAATGATAAGCGTCCTGATTCGACTAGAGCCTGAACTGTTGCGAGAGTTGGGTGTCCGGCGAGAGGAATCTCGCCTCCGGGAGTGAAATAGCGTGCCCCAAAATCAGCTTTTTCTGAGTTAATCACAAAGGATGTCTCCGAGAGATTCATCTCCCGGGCGATAGCGAGCATGGATGCTTCATCCAGACTATCCGCATCAAACAGTATGGCACACGGATTACCACCCAGAGGTTTGTCGGTAAAGGCATCTACTTGCATGAATGAATACATATTTCCCTCGTTGAGAATGCTTATACTTCTATGGCAGCTTTAATCTCAGTTGAGTTCAAGATAGAGGTTAGCGTCGGGTCTATTTGATCAGCTACCTCGATCTCTCGCGCCCGGGTGATGCTGATCAAATCGCTGAGCCCGTTCTCTAGATAAGGGATCAGCTGATCATCACCAGATGCGAGCTGTAGTTTGTGAAATTCTGTTCCCAGCGCGAGACCATTTTCGCTCTTGTAGCGCCGGACGCTGGTTGCGATTTGGACCAACACCACCCCAACCTGTTCGGCGAGATCATCTTCAAGGTTGGCAATCGGCACTGGCCAGCGTGAATTGTGAATGGATGAAAATCTTGATCCTTTGCTAACCTGCGGGGTGGCAAATAACTCCTGATAAATTGCCTCAGTGATGTGCGGCAGGAAAGGTGCGAACAGCTTGACGATGCTCAACAATACGTTGTGCAATGTGAAACGGGCTGCCTCTTTTTGTTGCTCATCTTCCCCATACAGGCGCTGTTTACACATCTCAAGGTAATTATCGGCGAACTCGCTCCAAAAGAAATTCTCGATCTCACTTTTGGCTGCTGCGTAATCATACCTCATCAGGAGCTCGGTAACGCGATGAACTAATCGCTGGCTGCGAGAGAGGATCCAACGATCCGCAGGTGAAAGTGCCTCTGATTCAGGTAAAGGGATTTGCTTTGTTTCAAGACCATATTCCAGGGTCGAACCTCGATCAAGGAGGAAGCGTTCGCTGAAACGTGCCACGTTCCACAGTTTTGTGACCAGCTTTGCGCCCATTTTTATTTTGTCTTCGCTGATCAGCGCATCTTTCCCTAATCCGGTGCTCACAGCCCAATAACGCACTGCGTCTGCAGAATAGCGTTCGATCATCTCAAGAGGCGGTATTTGCCCTCCGCCCCGGCTCTTGCTGATCTTGCCTTGGCCCTCACCAGCGATCCCCCATCCGGAGATAACCACCGCCTTCCAGGGCAGTTCTTGGAAATGATAATGGGATTTGGCTATCGTGTAGAAAGCCCAGGTGCGGATGATCTCATGTGCCTGGGGACGTAAAGAGAACGGGAAAACCTGCTGGTAAAGCCCATACTCTTCAAGCCATCTTCCCACGATCTGTGGGGTCATCGAAGAGGTTGCCCAGGTGTCGAAGATATCTTGCTCTGGTTGAAAGTTTTCGCTGCCGCATTGACAAGGTTTTAAAGGTCTAGCTTCGGATGGG
>JBFFIU010000248.1:0-5607 GCA_041556275.1 Anaerolineales bacterium
AGCACCTTTAGTCGTCCGACTCGCATCAGATGAGCGGTAGAAACGATCAAAAACATAGGGGATATCGTTTGGTGCAATCCCTGGTCCCTGGTCAGAAACGCAAGTGATAACCTGCTCGCGGCGCACATGTCCAGTTATCCGGATTTCGCCCCCATCAGGTGAGTATTTAATCGCATTGGAAAGCAAATTAAAAAGCACCTGTTCAATGCGGTTTTCATCACCCATAATGACTGGAAAATCAGGCTCAAAATCAACAATGAATTTATGCTGCGTTGCCTGGACTCTGAAGCGTTCGACAACCCTTTGCACAGTTGGCTTTAATGCAAGATCAGAGCGATTGAGAGACAAAGTACCGCTTTGTAGTCGAGTGGCATCCAACAAATTCTCAATCAATTCAGTTAGTCGGTCTGCCTCTTCCTCTATCACTGCAAGACTGTCTTGTACAACTGCTCTTTCCCAGGTCGCATCTTCCCTTCTTAGTGTGCCTGCATAACCTTTGATCAAAGCAATGGGTGTTTTCAGCTCGTGACTGATGACCGAGATAAAAGTACGTTTGATCTCATCAGCTTCTCTGAAATGAGTGATATCACGAACAGTGGCAACGACATTGATCAAAATTCCTTCGGGAGATAATAACGGCGCATAAGTTATTCCAACCGGCAATGGCATCTGATCAGGACGATTGAGATCACCTTCAACATACAGAGTTGCATGAGGGGTAAGCGGCCATCCTTGAAGTTGTGCTTGTTCCAGAGTCAACCCGCTCTCAACATGGGTCCAGCTAATCACTTCCGCATGGGGATGCTCAATGATTTTGTCCACTGGTTTACCCCACAGGTTAGCAAATGCAGGATTACAGCGTTCGATAATATTTTCTGAAGTCAAAATTAAAATACCATCCGCAGCTGAATCGAGCAATGTATCCATTCTCTGTTTATCACGGCGAATCTGGGAATAGAACTGTGCGTTTCTAACAGCTATCGCCGCTTGATCCGCAAAACTTTGCAGTAATGCCCGGTCGTTATTCGAGAACCTGCCTGAGTAATTCCTAAAGACAAAAATCATTCCAACTACCCGGCTGCGAAAAACCATCGGTAATCCCACACCGTCAAGAAATCCAAGGCTGGCAATGCGAGTAACCTTAGTAAGCAAGGAATTGATGTGGGGTAATTCGAATTTGGCAGGATCCTCTTGATCAGGTATCGCCTTAAGCAATGGGTCAAGGTAATTCAAGAATGCTGGTGGAATACCATGAGAAGTAGCTACTTGCCAGCCACCTTCTTCGCCTCGCAAGGCAATTAATCCTGCCTGCCCAGCCAACATCTCAACTGAAACATTTAAGATCCGGGCGAGCAATTTATCCAGGTTAAGCTCCTGGGTAATCGCCCGACCAATCTCCAATAGATAATCACGTTGGCGAACTCGAAAATCAGGTAACATAAGCAGTTTGAGGTTCACGCTCAGTGAGTGTTATGGCTTCCTCAAAAATTTTCAAGCCTTCATCAATTTCAGCCCGGGAGATGTTCAAAGGAGGCGTTATCCGTACGGTGCTCTCTCCACATCCTAAAGTCAACAACCCGCTATTAAAAGCCAAGTCAACGATTTGATTGCGCAATTCTCGGTCCGGTTGACGAGTTTCTCGATTTTTAACAAATTCAACCCCGATCATCAAACCCTTACCCCTTACTTCACCTATACAAGGATGTCGATCTGCGATATCACCAAGGACTTTTAAGGCATGCTCACCCACCTGAGCCGCATTTTGCATATACTCGCTCTCAATCAAATCCACTGTCTCTAGCGCTGCCACACAAGCCAGTGGGTTACCTCCAAAAGTATTCCCGTGTGCTCCTTTTGGCCAGTTCACAATACTTTCCCGAGCGATCATCGCTCCCAAGGGAACTCCCGAAGCAATCCCTTTCCCAACACATACAATGTCCGGTTCGATGCCTTGATGGTTGATCGCCCACCATTTGCCGGTTCTACCCACCCCACTTTGGACCTCATCCACGATTAAGAGGATCCGGTACTTATCGCAAATTTTTCGTAGTGCTGGAAAGAATCCCTTTGAAGGGAAAATATACCCCCCTTCTCCTTGGATCGTCTCTACGAGAATACCAGCTACGTCCCTGGGAGGCAATACCCTTCTAAATACCTGCTCTTCCAGGTATCGGACTACTGTCTCACCATAATCTTCTCCTGGTAAAGAGGTCAATACTTGTCTATAAGGATTTGGAAATGGGATATGAGTCACTCCACTCATCAAAGGGTAAAAACCCTCGTGATAATGAGGTTTACTTGCCGTAAATGCTAAAGAACCCATAGTTCTTCCATGAAATGATCCCAAGAACCCAACGAATTGAGAGCGTTTCGTATGATACCGGGCCAATTTTATGGCTGCCTCCACACTTTCTGTACCTGAGTTAGTTAAAAAGGAGACAGCTTTTTCCCGGAATGGAGCGATCGAATTTAGTTTTTCCCCCAGCTCTACCATTTTTGAGTGATAAAAATCCGGCGAAATATGAATGAATTTTTCTGCTTGATCCTGGATAGCCTGGACGACCTGGGGGTGGCAATGACCAGTTGAGGCAACAGCAATTCCTGCGGCAAAGTCAAGAAAACGATTACCATCAATATCCCAAACCTCAACTCCTTTGCCATGATCCATAACGAAGGGATAATCACGGACATAGGATGGAGAGATCACTTTCCTATCGCGTTCTAGGATCGCCTTGGCTTTAGGTCCAGGCAAATTTAAAGTCCGCATACAATTCTCCTTGAGAGTTTTTTGAATCGGAAGTCTTAATTGTTAGACAAATGAAATTATATCATCGGAAAAAGGGTATAATCAACGGCTGTGATCACGCCCCCGTTCTCCTTCGAAATCGATGCAACTCAAGGTCGAGCTCGGACAGGGAGATTTCATACCCCGCATGGGGAGATCCAAACACCTGCATTTGCTCCAGTTGGGACTCAGGCAACGGTAAAGTCACTGACCCCTGAACACCTGACCGATCTAGGTGCCACTTTAATTCTGGCCAATACTTATCATCTACACTTGCGTCCTGGTGAAGAATTGGTTGCTAATATGGGGGGATTACATTCATTCATGAACTGGTCTGCCCCAATTTTGACTGATTCTGGTGGCTTCCAGGTTTTTTCTCTGGCGAAAAGCCGCACAATAGATGATGATGGCGTAATATTCAAGAGCCATATCGACGGCTCAACCCACCGTCTTACACCGGAGAAAACGATTACCATCCAGGAAAACCTTGGTGCAGATATCATAATGGCTTTTGATGAGTGTGCAGAACCTTATGATAAGACTTATTCAGAAATCGCGTTAAATAGAACACATACATGGGCAGAACGCAGTTTAAGGGCAAAAACGCGTTCCGATCAGGCTCTATTCGGTATTATCCAAGGTGGGATTTTCGAGGACTTACGAATCATGTCTGCAGAGTATATAGCCAGTTTGGGTTTTCCCGGCAATGCAATAGGTGGGCTCTCCGTTGGCGAGACAAAAAATGAGATGTATAGAATATTGGAAGTAGTCGATCATGTACTCCCAGAGGATAAACCTCGCTATCTGATGGGAGTTGGCACTCCCGAAGACCTGGTGAACAGTGTTATGAGAGGAGTTGATATTTTCGATTGTGTATTGCCGACCCGATTAGCGAGACACAATGCAGCGATGACGCGTTTCGGAGAACGATTAAACCTGGTAAATGCCAATTTCGCAAGCGACCAATTACCGATCGAGAATGATTGCCACTGCTATACTTGTAAAAACTTCAGCCGCGCTTATATTCGCCATCTCATCATCGCCAAGGAAATGCTCTCCTCAACCTTACTTTCAATTCACAACCTTTTCAGCTTAATTTCACTCCTTGATGATATCCGAAATGCGATCATCGCAGGCAAATTTAATGAATTCTGTGATCTTTTTTTTCAGCAAAGGATCAAGCTTGGGTTGGAAGAACTCACTGAGTAGGCATTCATTGGATTAAGAACTAGCAGAGGAACATGACTGTATTGCAATCTATCCTCCTTGGGATCATACAGGGTATCACAGAATTTCTGCCGATATCAAGTTCTGGGCATCTTGTGATCATCCCATACATTTTAGGTTGGGAGATACCAGCAGCTGAAGCATTTATCTTTGATGTATTAGTTCAAGTTGCTACACTGATTGCGGTTCTGGCATTTTTTTGGAAAGATTATTATGTCATCTTGAGAGGCATGGCACGTGGAATTCGCCGCAGGCATCTATTCGAGAGCCAACCCGCTCGCTTAGGTTGGTACCTTCTACTGGCCTCAGTCCCAGCAGGGGTAGCTGGATTACTGCTCAAGAACACGATTGAGAGAGCATTTAACAGTCCTCTGGTGACTTCAATAGCCCTATTTGCCACAGCGATTCTGCTCGTCATCGCCGAAAGAGTAGGAAACCGGCAAAAAATATTAGAGAAGATCAATTGGGTTGACGCTCTGATAATCGGCTTTTTTCAAATTTTGGCATTATTCCCAGGCTTATCCAGATCTGGCTCGACGATCGCGGGTGGAATGACTCGCGATCTGGAGCGTCCTGCGGCAGCACGCTTCGCGTTCTTAATGGCAACTCCAATAATGCTCGCAGCAGGATTAGAAGCATCGAGAGACCTGTTGGCAATTGATAATATCTCGGCTGTACTGCCCGTTTATATACCTGGTTTTATTGCCGCGGCTGTAGTCGGATATCTTGCCATTGGCTGGTTGCTATCTTTTCTAACTAAGTATTCACTAAATTATTTTGCGGCATATTGTGCCATCATCGGGGTGATCACTCTGCTTATCATCGTTATATAACCCTCAAAACATGCGAAGCGGAATATTAATATTAATCCTCATATGCCTGTTTCTCACTGCTTGCGATTCCACACAACTAGCGACAATTCCACCTTCACCACAACCAATACTTATCACTCTTCCACCTTATCTCGCACCCATCACAGATGCCTTACAATCTTGTGCGAATGGCCACGATGAATTCGCTGTCATCCTCAATACTTCAACTTCTTCACAGCTGGATAATGAACCTGAAGAATTATCTTTGTGGTTGGGTGAGAACCCTGGATCAGAATCTTACGCTATCCCAATTGCACAAGATGAGTTAATCATCATCGTTAATCAATTAAATCCCAATGATGCGATTACATTGGAACAATTACGGGCGATCTTCGCTGGTCAGGTTGAGAATTGGTCTGATCTCAGCGATTATCAGGAACCAATCGTAATTTGGATCTACCCGGAGGGCAATCAATTGAGCCAGATTTTCAAATCCGAACTATTTGATGGTATCCGTTTCAGCCCCCTGGCACACATCGCGCCATCACCGGAGAGTATGGTTTCCGCAGTTGCAAACGATCCAGGGGCGATAGGTTTTGTGCTTCAATCCTTTATGAAGGATGGTGTTACCAGAATCTCAGTTGAATCCGACTTAGATCTGGGGCTAAAAAAGCCAATCCTTGCCCTGACGGATACTGAACCTCAAGGGGGTCTGCGAGCGCTTATGATTTGTCTACAATCTGGAAGCGGGCAATCTACTTTGTTGGAAAGCTACTCCCCCAT
>JBFFIU010000249.1:0-5599 GCA_041556275.1 Anaerolineales bacterium
CCTTGAGCCTGGGTATATTGAGGATGTGATCTGGGGGTGCGTTACTCCAATCGGAGATCAAGGTGCCAACCTGGCCCGTCTCTCAGCGCTCAAAGCTGGTTTTCCAGTCGAGGTGCCTGGGATCACTTTGAACCGTATGTGTGGCTCGAGTCAGCAGGCAGTTCATTTTGCTGCTCAAGCTATTCTGGCTGGCGATATGGATATCATTATTGCGGGTGGCACAGAGATGATGTCCCACCAACCCATCGGTTCTGATTGGCCCGCTGAATGGCCTGCGGATTTTCCATATGATCTGGTGCATCAGGGCATGAGTGCGGAGATGATGGCCGAAAAATGGGAACTCAACCGGGAAGAATTAGATGATTTCGGCTATCACAGCCACCTGAAAGCGATGCATGCCTTGCAGGAGTGCTTCTTCAAAGACCAGATCTTGCCGATCACACTTGGTGATGGAACCATTATTAACAGGGATGAAGGGGTACGTATGCCTCCAGACCGGGAGAAGATGGGCCAATTATCACCTGCCTTCAAACCGGACGGGGTGATCACTGCCGGAAATGCCAGCCAGATCAGCGATGCCTCTGTAGCCTTGCTGCTCGCCTCACCCCAAGCTGTCGGAAGGTATAATCTTACCCCGCGCGCACGCATCATGGCTCGGGTCGTGGTAGGCTCTGATCCGGTCTTGATGCTGGATGGTCCCATCTCCGCTACGGAGAGAATATTGGATCGAGCTGGATTGAATTTGGAAGATATCGATGTTATCGAAATTAATGAGGCTTTTGCTTCTGTTGTCCTTGCCTGGAGTCGGGAGATAAAGCCGGATATGACTCGGGTCAATCCCAATGGGGGTGCCATTGCCTTAGGCCACCCCTTAGGTGCCACCGGCGGTATCTTAATGACCAAGTTGTTGAATGAATTGGAACGTATTGAGGGTAAGTATGGTTTGCAGACCATGTGCATCGGACATGGCATGGCTACCGCAACGATCATCGAGCGGCTGTAAAATGCATGTGACTTATCTTGGATTGGGTTCAAATATCGGTGACCGGCTGCAGAATTTGCAGGCTGCCATCAATGCCTTAGAACCCGAAGTTCATCCCGTGGAGTGTTCACCTGTTTACGAGACCCCTCCTTGGGGGTATTTAGATCAACCCAATTTCTTAAATCAGGTCGTAAAGGCTGAAACCGAGCTTTCCCCTGGAGAATTGTTGCGTTATTTGAAAGAGATCGAAAAAGATCTCGGTCGTCAGGATTCATTTCTCAATGGACCACGCAAGATCGATTTGGATATCATATTTTTTGATGATGCAGTTATCGAGTCTCCCCCTATCACCATTCCACATCCAAGGATGGATGACCGAGGATTCGTGCTGCTGCCTTTAGCCGATCTCGCTCCGGAATTCAAACATCCTGTCCTGGATTTGAGTGTGCAGGATATGCTAGCTCAGGTTGCAGTTGGGGACATCGAATGGTTTTCTCCCGGAGGATGTGAAGGAGAGAGTGAGTAAGTTTGGTAGAATCAAGCAAACCTTTCAGGAGGTATCCTCATGACCGAAGAAAAGGTAAAACCGCTTAACTGGGAGCCAACACCTGGCGTTGGGTATACTGTTGTTCGCAGACCGGATGGGGGGATGCATTACACCTTTACTGACGTGTCCCACGAGACGTTGGCCCATTGGCGGGCATTTGCCGTCGAACATTTATTGGATTCGGATCGATTGACGACGAACCTGTATGATTTACGTGAAGTGGATGAGATCAGCCAAGAGGCGGTTGACTACGCTATCGAAGTGAACTCCGATCCATCCGCGCGCAATATCCGTCTGGCAGTCGTGGTAAAGGAATCTGTCCGTGAGGCGATCGAAAAGATCCCATCTCTAACAACGACCGGTGGTGTTGAATTCAAAGTCTTCACCGACCTCAAAGATGCTGAGGCCTGGCTGGATAGACCATTGACCCTGATCGTCTGACGATCTCTATTTAATCCATCCAGATCTAGACGATAAGAACTGATGCTGCGTACCACTGGATTATCGGTGGGCGACCACAGGTTCACCTGGGGAAGTCGCACCTATATCATGGGCATACTTAACATCACACCGGATAGCTTTTCCGGTGATGGATTCTTAACCGCTAGTGATGGTGAAGATCACCTTGAGGGGGAAAAACTTATCGTCGATCGAGTGTTGAAACAAGCCAGGGGGTTTGTTACGGCCGGGGCGGACATCTTGGATGTGGGGGGTGAAAGCACAAGACCAGGTTCAACCCCGATTAGTGTTCAAAGGGAATTATCACGCATATTGCCGGTGATTGAGGCTTTGGTGAGAGAATTTGATCTTCCTGTCTCGGTTGACACGTATAAGCATGAAGTTGCCCAGGCAGCCTTAGAAGCTGGCGCCCACATGGTTAATGATGTCTGGGGATTGCACGCCGATCCTGAGATGGCCGAAACCGTTGCTCGATTTGATGTGCCCATTACATTGATGCATAATAGAAGTTCATGGGCGCACGCTGAGATCGTGGAGCGCTTAGGGGGTCGCTATGTTGGGGTTCCATACGATGATCTTTTAGGAGACATCAAATACGAACTGATGGATAGCGTAGACCTGGCTCGCGCCGCTGGTATCCCGGAGGAACGGATCATTCTCGATCCCGGGATCGGATTCGGCAAAACTGTGGCACAAAATCTTGAACTAATTGATCGTTTAACCGACATTCGTGTTCTCGGTTTTCCAGTTTTACTTGGTCCGTCGCGTAAATCCTTTATCGGATATACACTTGATTTGCCCCCTGACCAACGCCTCGAAGGGACGGCTGCCGCGGTTGCAGTTGGTATTGTTCGTGGGGCGGATATCATTCGCGTGCATGATGTCGAGTTCATGAAGCGAGTAGCCCAGTTGACAGACGCCATTGTCCGGCGAGAGAATTCAAATTAAAACCGATCACAAATCTCAATAGAATATTGTCTAGGTGGCTGGATGTAGATATAATTCCTCTCCGCAAAGGAGTATATATGTCTGAAGATTATTTTGGCTCGAGAGAAAAAGTTTCAACTGGTCAGGGAAGTTTTACGATTTACCGCTTATCAAGTCTTGAACGTCAGGGTGTGGGCGAAATCGATCGTCTGCCATTTTCAATACGCATTATGCTGGAATCCTTGCTCCGGCAGTGCAACGGGGTGGAGATCACCAAATCGGATGTGATAGCTCTGGCCTCCTGGGACCCAAATTCATCCCAAAGAACGAGTTTTCCTTTTCGACCGGCCCGAGTCTTGATGCAGGATTTCACTGGCGTTCCAGCGGTTGTCGATTTAGCTGCCATGCGTTCGGCACTCTCTCGCTTGGGTGGTGATCCGCGAAAAATCAATCCAGTGGTCCCGGTAGATTTAGTGATCGACCACTCTGTTCAGGTAGATTTCTTTGCCAGCCCAGATGCTCTTCAGCGTAACGCTGAGATTGAGTTTCAACGCAACCGTGAAAGGTACGAATTCTTACATTGGGGACAAAATGCCTTCGACAATTTTCGGGTGGTTCCCCCTGCAACCGGCATCGTCCACCAGGTAAATCTTGAGTATCTGGCTCGGGTTATTCTAATTGCGGATGAAGATGGGGGTCAGGTTGCTTTCCCAGATACCCTGGTTGGCACCGACTCGCACACCACCATGATCAACGGTTTAGGGGTGGTCGGTTGGGGGGTCGGCGGTATTGAGGCCGAGGCGGCGATGCTTGGCCAACCGCTTGACATGCTCACTCCTGATGTTGTAGGTTTCAAATTGTTCGGAGAATTAAAGGAAGGAGTCACTGCTACGGATTTGACGCTTACCGTAGTGCAAATGCTGCGAGAGAAAGGTGTGGTGGGAAAATTCGTCGAATTCTTTGGGGGTGGATTGGATCACTTGTCACTGCCCGATCGGGCCACGATCGCCAATATGGCTCCTGAATATGGAGCCACGATCGGCTTCTTCCCCGTCGATGATGAGACATTACGCTATCTGGATTTGACCGGCAGACCAGCTGAATTAATCAAACGCGTTGAACGGTATTGTAAGGAACAAGGTTTGTTTCGGGAGGCAAATACTCCGGACCCAGTCTACACCGATACCTTGCAGCTCGATCTTTCCTCAGTTGAGACGAGCTTGGCGGGACCTAAGCGACCGCAAGATCGCAGCTCATTAGCCGAAATGAAAGCCAAATTTCACACAGATCTGGTTGCTCCAACCAGCAATCGTGGATTTGCATTAGATCAAGAGGATTTAGGTAAGAAAGTTGTCATCGGTGGGAACGGAGTCAAGTCCGAGCTGGGTCACGGTTCCGTTGTCATCGCCGCCATCACCTCCTGCACCAACACCTCGAATCCATCTGTGATGATCGCCGCGGGACTTATGGCAAAGAAGGCTGTGGAAAGAGGGTTGCAGACCAGACCCTTTGTCAAGACCAGCCTGGCTCCTGGTTCACGAGTTGTCACAGAATATCTGGAAAGAGCCGAACTGTTAGAACCTTTAGCAAAACTCGGATTTAATATTGTCGGTTATGGATGCACAACATGTATTGGCAACTCCGGACCGCTGCCGGGTGAGGTGGTCAAGGCGATCACCAGCGCTAATTTAGTTGCAGCAGCAGTTCTCTCAGGAAATCGAAATTTTGAAGGTCGTATCCATCCTTATGTGCGGGCCAATTACCTCGCTTCACCACCCTTGGTAGTTGCCTACGCCTTGGCTGGAACAGTAGATATCGATCTGGTAAACGAGTCAATCGGTACAGACGATCAAGGCGATCCTGTCTATCTCAAAGAAATTTGGCCGACTTCGCAAGAGATTCAGAATCTTATCTCTGATAACGTTCTGCCTTCAATGTTTGAGATCAGGTATCAGGATGTATTCACCGGCAACAAAACCTGGAGCAGGATCGAAGCGAGTGAAGAAGATCTTTATTCCTGGGATCCAGAATCAACTTACATTCAAGAACCACCATTTTTTATCGATATGTCCCGAGAGGTACCCGAAATTGGTGCTATAAGCGCAGCCAGGGTATTGGCCGTTCTTGGTGATTCGATCACCACCGATCACATCTCACCGGCAGGTGCTATACCAGCTGATGGTCCGGCTGGAAAATATTTGATCGATCGTGGTGTGAAAATTCGGGATTTCAATTCCTTCGGGTCTCGGCGTGGAAATGATCGGGTTATGACCCGGGGAACTTTTGGTAACATCCGCTTGAAGAATCGAATGCTGCCGGGGATTGAAGGTGGATACACCTTATATTTCCCAGACCGGGCCCAGATGAGCATTTACGATGCGGCCCGGAAATACCAGGAGAAAGGAATCCCCCTGGTTGTGTTGGCTGGAAAGGAATATGGTGCCGGCTCAAGTCGCGATTGGGCCGCCAAGGGCACCCTCATGCTCAACGTCAAAGCGGTCATTGCTCAATCCTTCGAGCGCATTCATCGTTCGAACCTGGTTGGCATGGGTGTGTTGCCGCTGCAGTTTATGGAGGGGGATGGCGTGGATAGCTTAGGATTGACCGGCAGTGAGGTGATCAGCATTCACGGACTGGATGATCACATTAAGCCGGGAGATCAGGTTAACGTGCTCGCTGAAAAA
>JBFFIU010000250.1:0-5580 GCA_041556275.1 Anaerolineales bacterium
AATCCTGAGCAAGTTTCAACATACCAGGGCGGCAAAACAACCATCATTGGATGGTTCGTTGGCCAGGTGATGAAAAAATCCCGTGGTAAAGCCGACCCGCAGCTAACTCGATCGATCCTCGAAGAACTGCTCTCCAAGTAAACTTTAAGTTCTGTGATCTAATTTGGTTTCCTTCTTAGAGATTCCCATTTTTGGTTTGCGCAAAGATCATGTTTAACCTGCGACCAGCCACAGAAGAAGATATTAAAACGATTCGTCAATTGGTGCGTATTGGCCAAATTAATCCCACCGGATTGAAATGGCAACGTTTCATTGTGGCTGAGACACCTGAGGGGCAAGTGATCGGCTGCGGGCAAATTAAATCGCATAGCGATGGCTCGGATGAACTGGCTTCGATCGTCGTCCAACCCGATTGGCGCGGACAAGGCGTGGCACGGGAGATCATTGAACGTCTCCTTGCGGCTCATTCAGGGGATCTATTCTTGATGTGCCGGGCGAAGATGGGTCCGATGTATGAAAAATTTAATTTTCACCCCCTTGAAGTGGAGGAGATGCCGCGTTACTTCCGCAGGATTATGCGAATGCTAGGTTTCTTGGATCGAGTGCGTAGCGATGAGGAGGGGATCTTGATCATGAAGCGTAGTGGGGACTCCTAGCGGTTGGCGTTCCTGCGCTCCTGGATTGGGGGGCATGCGGCTCATGGCGTATTCAGCCAGGGCAGTGATCGTCAGGCTTGGGTTAATGCCCGGGTTTGCTGGGACGATCGAGCCATCCACCACATACAATCCTGGATAATTGAAGACCTGGCAATCCAGGTCGATAACACCTTCAGAATCATCCATACCAATTGAACAACCTCCAAGGAGATGCGCTGTGACTGGCACATTCAGTAATGACTCGTAAAGCGAACTTACTGGGATACCATTTGTCTCTCGAGCAAAATCGTTAACGATCTTGTGCCCAATTTCAATGGTGTGTGGGATTGTTTTTTCCTGATCTGATACTGATATTAAGTTCCGTCGGAAGAGGGTTAGAAAGCTTCGCCCAAGCCGCAAGTGAATCTGGTTATCTTCTGTTTGCATCACAAGAAATATGGTTGACCGGTATGCCCAACCTGGAATAAAGTAATTTCTAAGGAAATCAATGGGATGGAAAACAATTTTGGCCAATGTTCGAAAAATTCTCGTCGGAACGCTTCCTCCAGGTTGAATAAGAGGTCCTGCAAGCAATCGTATAAAAGATGAACCTTCTGGATAGCGCACCGGCTCAGCAGCAGTGACCTCATCGGGTTGGAATACCGAGGTGATTGCCAGTCCTTCTGAATAATTAGTAGTTAATTCTCGATTGATCACCCCGAACAGTGTTTCGCTATTGGTTCGAACCATATTGCCGAGCTGTAGAGAGATCTTTGGCAAGGATCGGGTGATATCCCTACATCTGAATAACAGCCTATTAGTCCCTAAAGTTCCTGCCGAGACGATGACATTACGCGCTTTCACACTGTGTTCTGGTTTGGTGAGCCAGGCTGTTGTTCTCTTGTATACGACCTCGTATCGAGCACTATCCTGTTGAGATCCATCTAAAGGTTTAATATCGTGGACTTCGCATTCAGGCCATACCTCCGCTCCCCATTTCTCTGCAAAATAAAGATAATTTTTAACCAGGCTGTTCTTGGCATTGTGTCTGCAACCAACCATACATCCCCCACAAAAAATGCAGCCTTGTCTATTTGGCCCTTCACCACCGAAGTACGGATCTTTGACTGCCTGACCCTCTTTGCCCTTCTCTCCAAAAAAAACACCAACTTCAGTCGTCCGGAAAGTATCACCGACGCCTTCCCGAACCGCCATTCGCTTTAGAATTTCGTCAGCTGCCCATAGATTCTGGCTCTGATTCACTCCCAGCATAAACCGGGCCTGATCGTAATGTGGCTTGAGGACAGATTTCCAATCGGTTACATTTTTCCAGCCTGGTTGATCGAAATACTTTTCCTCAGGCTCCATAAGGACGTTTCCATACATCAAGCTGCCGCCGCCAACTCCATCACCGTGCAGAACCAGGACATCCTTCAGCAGAGAAAACTGCATGATGCCGAAACATCGCAGTGCAGGCAACCACAAGTACTTCCAAATATTCCAATTGGTTTTTGGGAAATCTTGGTCCCGAAAGCGCTTGCCGCGCTCCAGCACCAGGACCTTGTAGCCTTTCTCCGTCAGGCGCATGGCAGAAACGCTGCCCCCAAAGCCAGAGCCGATGATGACGAAATCATAGACTTGATCGTTTATGCTGTCAGTCACTCTGATATCTCCTGGTTCATTGAATCATGATGTCATAATTTGTATTTCTACTTGCGGAGAATGGTGAAGGGAGTATACCTCATGGATGGCATAAAAGCATTCATTATCGACCAGATGTGCCAGGATACCATTGACGGACCACTCACTAATCACTCCCGGTTTAGTCATTTCACTTTGGCTGAGCAGAGCCAGGCTCTTTTCCAGACATCGCTGTTCTTGCCTCTACCAAAGTAAAATAGGTATCGCTCAAGCTTCCGATGGTCGACCTTGATTTGGTTTAACAGCTCATCTTTGGTCATGTCGACCTCAAGCTTAATGGATCAATTATTTGCTATTGTTGCCTGGCGGGCAAGGGCGATCGCGCCCAAGATACCTGACTGGTTCCCTAAACCCGGTGGAATAATGTAATCATCGATATCCTGCTGAATGTCTTCCGCCAGGATGTAATTGTTGAGCAGCTGCTGGATGCTCTGGCGGATAAGAGGGAACAGCTGCTCTTGCTCCATCACGCCACCACCTAGGATGATCCGCTTTGGTGATAAGGAACAAATCAGGTTGACCAAGCCAAAGGCCAGATATCGGGCTTCCAGTTCCCAGGCTGGATGGTCGGCCGGTAGCTGCTCTCCTTTCATTCCCCAGCGAGCTTCGATGGCAGGCCCAGTTGAAAGTCCTTCCAGGCAATCGCCATGATAAGGGCAAATACCGGGGAAAGGATCTACTTCCCAGTCATGGGGGATGCGTAGATGGCCCATTTCCGGGTGAACCAATCCATGGATCAGGCTATTGTTAACCATGCCCCCCCCACCGATTCCGGTGCCAATGGTCAGGTAGATGAAGTCTGATATTCCCTGTGCTGCACCCCACCGGGCTTCGCCTAACGCCGCTCCGTTGACATCCGTATCAAAGCCGACCGGTAAGTAGAATGCTTCTTTGAACGGACCAATGATATCGGTATTCGCCCAATCCGGTTTCGGGGTTGTTGTCAGGTAGCCATAAGTGGGGGAATCTGGATTCAGATCGAGCGGACCAAAGGAGGCGATACCGATCGCGGCCATCCCGCCGAAATCAGCTTCACGATCCTGGAAGAATTCAATCGCCCTTTTGATTGTCTCGTCTGGATGTGAGGTCGGAATTCGTGTGGAGGCGAGGATATCTGGTGGATTCTGAGCGATGGCGCAGATCCATTTTGTACCGCCTGCTTCAATCCCTGCAAACAACTTCTTCATCGCCACAGCCTTTTTTTGCACCTCAATAACCATTCCAACGTTACCTGGGTGTCAATAATTATATACCGTGAAGGATACTTAAAAAAAGATCCCCTCCAGGAACTACGATTTGGGGAGGGGATGACGACAAGAAAAGGAGGATCTTATGCCCAAAAGAGCGTACCGGCTGGATCTTGGATGCCAGCTTCTTTCAACAAGGCGATCCCTTTTGCCAGCCCTTCATCTGAAGACATCAGGGCGTCCTCGTGTTCGATCGAGATCACATAGTCGTATCCGACCAGTCGCAGGGTGCTGATGATATCCTTCCAGGTCTTGGCGTCGTGACCATAACCAATGCTGCGGAAAGTCCAGGCGCGTTCGGGTATCTGGCTGTAAGATTTGCCGTCATTGACTCCGTTCACCATGACATTGAAAGGATCGACATACACGTCCTTACCGTGAACATGGAAGATAGCCCCATCTAATTTGCGGATGGCAGCCACCGGGTCGACGCCGTTCCAGAACAGGTGGCTGGGATCGAAATTGCATCCCAGGACAGGTCCCACCGCCTCCCGCAGTCGCAGCATGGTTTCGACATTATAGACCAGCATCCCAGGATGCATTTCAATGGCGATATTCACCCCGTGTTTTGAGGCGAATTCCCCAGCACCTTTCCAGTAGGGAACACCTACCTGGTTCCACTGGTAATCCAAAATCTTGGTGAAGTGATCTGGCCAGGGGCAGGTTACCCAGTTGGGCTGGGTATCCGTGGAGGAACCTGCTGGCAATCCGGAGAGCACGTTCACCACTGGAACATCCAACATCTGCGCCAATCGAACAGATTTGCGGAATAGCTCATCCGATTCCCTGGCAAGCGCTTTATCAGGATGCAGCGGTTCATAGTGACAGCTCAAGGCGCTCAGGATCAAACCTCGCGACTGAATGGATTCCAGATAGATCTTACGCTTCTCTGCACTTTCCAGAAGTTCATCTACCGGGCAGTGATGGCTGCCGGGATACCCACCTGTGCCGATCTCAACCGCCGTTACGCCGGCTGCGACTGCCTTGTCCAATGCTGCTTCGAACGGCAAACCTTGAAATAGAACTGTGAACACACCGATGCGCATAGTATTCTCCTTGCCGTATATTGATAACTGGATATGTTATCTCACGCATATAATATTGCGTCTTGTTGCCGGCGTAGTTGCACTACCCGGCTGGTTTCATCAAGTTTTACGTCCCTCCAGGTCAAGATTTGACCTGCTGGTACCGGATGAATCACTTCAGCTCCGGGAGCTAAGCCAACCGGTAGCGCATCCAGTTTGTGCGCTACTGTTGCCTCTTCGATCAGACCATAAAATGTGTACCCGCCGAATTCATCCAATTGTTCTCCAGGTTTCAGATCACGTTTAGCGAGCGTCATCACATCCGCAACAGGTTCATCTCGTGGCACGAGCGTCTTTTGCTGATACAGATGGGCGCGGGCTACTGAGATGGGTGCCTCTAAAAACCAAAGGTGATAGGGCCGGAAAAAGGTGAAGTATTTACCTTGACCCACTTTTAGGTATTGCAGATCATCGCGTATGCGTTCATCCTCTATGCGAACAGTGACGAATACACCACCGGCCATAGAATCGCCCTGCACGAAGTCGATCGTGCCAGGACGTGTGGTTATGCCACCGTCCTCTTCTAAAGCAAACACCTCTGAAACAGTCTCGAGGGTCGCCTCTGGTCCACACATACCGCGTTGCATGGGGCGGCAGCCGGTGGCATTGGCCGCACAGGTCATTTCAAACATGGTCTTGGTGCCATCCACGTATGAAGCCACCTGGTAAGGATCCTTGTGCGCCTTTCTAGCCGATTCAGCTACGGTGTCGGGATTAGCTGCTGGATTGAGCGGGTTGTTTTTGCCCTTACCGATCACGATTGGCTCGTAACCCAACGACATCACGAAATCCCACAGCTCCATCAGGCAGCCAGGCTCGTCACCAGATGAGACGGTATACAAAATGCCGGATTGTTCAGCCAGCCGGTTAAGTATATGCCCCACAGTCACATCAGCTTCGATGTTCACCAGG
>JBFFIU010000251.1:0-5531 GCA_041556275.1 Anaerolineales bacterium
GCTTTATGTCTGGCGAAGAGCTAACCTTTGGCATTCCTGAGTCTACGGTAGGGAAATTTCTACGGGCGCGCGGTTTCCAACAAGTAAAAAATGCCACTAAGGAGGAACTGAAAGCTGCTTACTTTACCGGAAAAAAAGCGGGACGGGCAGTAATTGGAGGCTATGGCATTGTGATTGGATGGGTATGAGGAGGCTGTCTTGCGATCAAATGCTTTTGAAGATTAGGTAGTAATCGCCGCTGGTGTTGGAACTAGCACCTTTAGACCTAGAAGATTGCAGCTGCCAATTGTCGTGCGGCAAAATCGTGGAAATCCCCCAGGGACATCACTGTTGGAACACAATAGGCGAAGATTTCCTTTCGACATTTACATAAATTCCTATTGGACCGAAAAAAGGAGGTCAGAAATGTCAAAGAAATTCGTCAAGCAGATCATCCGGAAGTTGACGTGGACAACCAAGAAGAAAAGTGTTGTGCAAGTACTAACACCCAGATGTAGAAGGGACGGTGAGCCAGAGTACGGGCGCTTTACTTCCAAAGACATTGAACGGATCATTCTTCATGCTAATTCGAATATTGAAGAATTGATATCTTACTTCAAAGACTTGGATAATATCGGTAACTATATTTTGGCATACGCCTCATTATTGGACCTGGCTATATACAGGGCTTTGTTAAAAGAAAAGGTAGATCCTGGTTACGCTATAAAATTGACCGGGGATATAAATTGGCATTTTGGTGTGAGTTCTAGTGGTTACTACCGGTTAAGAAGAAAGCTGCTCGCACTAAAGGTGAATGATCCAATAGATCTTCTGGGAAAATTCATTATAGGTTCGTTGAACTTTCCATATGGTGAACCAGGCTATCGATCGGAGCTATATAAAGACGGGAATGGATATCGTATGAACATATATTCATGCCCTCCCTTTGACTTCTTCAATCAATTCGGAGAAGAAGAATTGACTCTTTTTAGAAAAGTCCATTGTACTTATGACTATGCTGCCGCCGAACGTATCGTTGAAGGTTGCAGGTATCAGAGAGAGCACACCCTATCTGATGGCGATGAAGTGTGTGATATGAAGTGGTTTATTGCGGATATTCCATTGAGTTGACAATTAAGTGTGGAGACAATCAAAAGAAAGATAAAGAAAGGTCTACGGCTTCTTTCGTGAACCGCTGAAACGATACTGTAAGAGAAAGATATGAAAAGTGACATATTTCAAAATCAGGTTGTAATTGTCACCGGGGCATCCTCTGGGATCGGCCGGGCGTTAGCTCTGCTGTTGGCAGGTCAGGGGGCGAATGTGGTGCTGGCCGCTCGGCGTGCTGAGTTGTTGGAACAAGTTGCAGCTGCCTGCCGCCAAGCCGGGGGGGAAGCGTTGGCTGTCCCGACAGATGTCGCCGATGAAGTTCAGTGCAAGGTATTGGTCGACAAGACTGTGGCTGCGTTTGAACGGGTGGACCTGCTGGTCAACAATGCCGGTCTGGCTGTGATCGCCTGTCTGGAAGATTACTCAGATCTGAGCCTGTTCCACCACACAATAGACGTCAACTTTTTTGGTTCGGTCTACTGCACATACTATGCCCTGCCGTATCTGATCCGCAGCCGTGGGCGTATCGTGGCGGTTTCCAGCCTAGGTGGCATGGCGCCCCTTCCCTATAACTCGCCCTACATTGCCAGCAAATTTGCCATGCACGGTTTCTTTGACTCCTTGCGCATTGAGATCAAGCGACATGGGGTGAGTGTGACCATGATCTGTCCCTATTGGGTGGTGACCGGTTTCCACGAGGCGCGGATGGACAGGCACGGCGTGCCCAAAGGGCCGGGCGGACGAGCCATCTATTCGAAGAATATGATGTCTGCTGAGCGCTGCGCGGAGATCATTCTGCGGGCAGCATGTCGAAGGCAACGCGAAGTGGTGATGGGACCTGGGCGCTTGATCGCCTGGCTCAAACTTCTTGCGCCGGGGTTGCTGGACCGAACTGTGATCGCTTTCCTCAAGGCAACTGTCCGGCGAGAGCAGGCCAATCAGGGCCGGAGAGATTGAGATTTAGCTTTGAAGATAGAAACCGTAACAGTCAGGTGATCACAGTGGACGGCAGCGTGGGAATATTAAATTTGAAGTAGATGACATGCAAGGAGGTCGAAATGGCATCCAAATATCGCTTCCATTACGATCCCTTGACTGGCGAATATAACGACAGCCTGATCGGTGAATATTTTTGGTCGAGCGTCAATATCCGCGAGGCTTCCCCGGACATTATGACACCTTACACCTGGTCAAGGTTCCGAAATGGGTATGTAAATATGATTTTGCTGCCCGGCTCTCTGCAAATTGGGAATATTTGTGGCCGCCTTTATAACAACGTCAGTGTTCAAGCGACAGCATATCAAACGCTCTGGCAAAGGAACTCTTTTGACCCTTCCAGCAAGGAGTTGTACGGCATCGATCCAAGCGAACTTGGTGAGTGGGATATTCCACTTATTCCTTTAACAATCCGCGATAAGGCGCTTGTCCTGCGCAACATGCTTAGACTCGTGGTCAATATTCGCAAATCCATGAAGAGCATACAAAACTTTCTCGAGATGAATCCTGCCTGGTGCGAAGCACAACATCATACTCTGCCAGTTCTCGGTAAAGATGAACTGGTCCGCTGGTCAAACGAAGTTTTTCAACCCCATAGGGTCGGTTGTTTCTGGTGGGCGATTGGATCCGCATTCGTGCAGGCAACCATGATTGGCAAATTGCGCCGCGACTTGCTCCAAATTGTCAGTCCGCATAACGCCATTGCACTTCTGTCCAGCGTGAGCACGGAGGATGAATTCCTGTCCAGCCTGGGGATCGTCGCCGGCCTCGACAAGTTGAGACGCGGAAAAATGGATCGTGATGAGTACGTAAAAAAGTATGGACATCGCGGTCCACACGAAGTGGAAATCTCCATTCCCCGGCCAGCAGAGAATCCCCATTGGATCGATGAGCAATTAGACCTCCTCGAACACGCTCCGGTTGATGTAGAGACATTGTTGCAGGAGCAGCGTATCCGACATGATGCTGCGTTGAGGAATCTGAAAAAAACTGAGCCGCGGAAATTTGATGCATTCCTGCGAAGGATAAAGGAAGCTGCCCGCCTCACTCGTCTACGGGAAGCGGCTCGTTCCGAAAATATTCGCACCTTTTGGGTCTCGCGTGTTTATGTCCTGCGTGCAGGAGCCCTGTGCGGTCTGGGTGAGGATGCCTTCTTTTTAGAGCAGGATGAAATCATTCGATTGCTCGGTGGGCGAGATGATGCCGCTAGCCAGATCCCCGCTCGGAAAACTGCCTACCAAAGATTTTCGGCTCTGCCGGAATATCCAACCATTATCCTGGGATGCTTCGATCCTGTCACATGGGCTGCTGACCCCAATCGCCGCACCGATATTTACGATGCTTTCCATCGGATCAGGAGACGGTTCACGCATCAGATCAAGGGATCGCCTGGATCAGCGGGACAAGCAAGGGGTCTAGTTCGAATTATGAATTCTCCTGAGCAGGGCGATCAACTCCAGCCTGGCGAAATCCTGGTGGCGGTCACCACCAATGTGGGCTGGACGCCGATATTCCCACGCGCCGCGGCAGTGGTGACCGATGTGGGAGCCCCGCTTTCCCATGCCGCTATCGTTGCCCGGGAATTGGGCATCCCTGCCGTAGTCGGTTGTGGCAATGCCACCATGCGGCTGAAAACAGGCGACCGCGTCCGAGTGGATGGCGGACGAGGGACAGTTGAAATTTTGACCGGGTGATTTAGAACAGAAAAATAGCAGTTTATAAAGCTATGAACCTTGAATCTGTTGAATCAGTTATTCACTGGCTGGGTGGGCTGCTGGCATACGCCACATTGGCAGTGATTCTCTACGGTATCTGGCGCGGCACCCGACGCCGAGCCGGGCTCGTCACCGGGCAGATGGGAGGGTATTTGCGATCGCCCTGGTTCTATCTTTTTACTTCAGTGATATATTTCGGAATTTGCATACTGGCGTGGATTCCCCTGCCGCTGGCACTTCCAGCAGAAATCCGCATCGGTATGCTGGCGATCGGCTCTCTGTTATTTTTTCCAGGCATGTCATTTGCCCTTTGGGGAAGGTTAACCCTCGGCGCGAATTACTTCGTCTCGACCGGGTTCGGCGCGCAGTTGTTTGCAGATCACCGATTGGTTACAAATGGACCATTTGCCATCGTGCGTCATCCCATGTATGTCGGGTTCATCCTTGCTGCGTTCGGTAGCCTGTTAATTTATCAAACCTGGACTACTTTGCTTTTTGCCTGTTTCGCCCCGGCGTTACTCTTCCGCGCTCGTCGCGAAGAAGTTGCACTAGCCGTGGAATATGGTGATGAGTGGCAGGCATACTGCAAGTATGTTCCTGCATTCTTTCCAAGCTTTGGAAAGGTGTGATGCGTATACAATCTGAAATGATGTACCTATTTCTCCGTTGCGTGTGCGTTCTCAATATTGTCAATTCTCCGGCGCGTTTCAAAAAAAGGAGCAGATCCTGGTCTAAGCTTTTGGCGATGAATACAAAGCCTACGGGCAGCGCAACGGCTGGTTTTCTCGAAATTTAAGAAGGAGCAAGTCTATGTCTGAAAAAGTTCTCGAATCTCTGGAAGGCGTTTCTGAAACTCTGCTCATACCGCTGTACGTGCGGGCGTGTGAATCACAGCGCCCGGACGCCATGCTTAAAGATGACCAGGCAGTGGCGATGATCAATCTCTTCGATTACGATTTCTCACGGATCCGATTGCAGCAGCATGACGAAGTGGGCATCATCATGCGTACGAACAAATTCGACAGCCACGTGCGCGACTTCCTTAGTCGAAACCTGGATGCGAACGTGGTTCATATCGGTTGTGGGTTGGATACCCGCTTCGAGCGCGTGGACGATAGCCACGTCGAATGGTTTGACTTGGACCTGCCTGCGGTGATGGCGCTGAGACAAAAATTGATCCACAGCGAGTGTGACCGTTACCACACCCTGGCTACTTCCGTTTTCGACGATGGTTGGCTTGAGGAACTTAGCCAATTCAAACCGCGCCATTTTATGTTTTTGGCTGAAGGTGTTTTTCCATATTTTGAGGAAGCGCAGGTCAAATCACTGTTCCTGAAACTGCGTGACTGTTTTCCTGGGGCAGAGTTAGTTTGCGATGCGCACACCCCTTTTATCATCCGGACAGATAACCTTCAGTTGGCCTTTTCCAAAGTCTCCGCTCGCCTCCGCTGGGGTTTGAAACGTGGCAAAGATGTGGAAAGCTGGGGAGATGGGCTTTTGCTGCTGGATGAGTGGTTTTACTTCGATGATCCTGAGCCTCGTATGCGCTCCTATCGCTGGATGCGTTATTTCCCATTATTAGGGAAATCTACCGGTATATTCCACTACCGGTTGGGAGAGTGAGTGCTGTATCCAGTACGTCTCATTACGATCGACCTCGCGCTGAAGCAGAAGAGCTGCAATCCTGACGCAGTAGCGGCATATTAACGCGCTAGGCTGTTGGTTTCACCC
>JBFFIU010000252.1:0-5460 GCA_041556275.1 Anaerolineales bacterium
AGTTGCAGGCCTCGTGCAGGCCTTCGGAAGTGGCGCAATGACAAACTCGATCGCTGAAATTCGCGATGCGGATTGCATTTTTATCACCGGCTCAAATACCGCTGAATCACATCCTGTTATCAGCTACGAAGTTATTCGGGCTGTGAAACGTGGTGCTCATCTTGTCATTGTCGATCCGAGAAGAATTCCACTCGTTGATCATGCAACTTTGTTCCTTCAAGTCAAGCCAGGTACAGATATTTATGTATTTCTGGCGATTATGCACACTATTATCCGCGAGGCCTGGGCAGATGAAGGGTTCGTAGCCGAGCGGACAGAAGGGTTTGATGAGTTCAAGTTGGCGCTCGCAGAATACACACCTGAGCTCGCTTCACTTAAGTCAGGTGTTCCGGTCGAGCAGATCGAAATGGCGGCGCGGATCTATGCTTTCGGGGAGAGAAACAGTGGTCCATCACTGTACGAGGATCCGCGCGGTCACAGCTCAATTCTCTACGCAATGGGTATCACCCAGCGCAGCAATGGTACAGATATGGTGATGACCTTGGCGAACCTCGCCATGCTTTGCGGACAGGTTGGAAAACCTTCCACCGGTGTAAACCCACTGCGTGGACAATCAAACGTACAGGGTGCATGTGATGTCGGCTGCCTGGTAAATGTTTTCCCGGGTTACCAACAAGTTACGGATGAGGCAAAGCGTAAAAAGCTGGCCCAGGCATGGGGAGTAAATGACTTGCCAGGTCAAATTGGATTGACGATCGTGGAAGCGATGCACGCTGCCTCAGAGGGGAAGGTGCGAGCAGTTTACGTTATGGGGGAGAATCCAATGATGTCTGATCCAAATACCAGCCATGTAGAGCAAGCGTTGCGAAATCTGGACTTTCTGGTTGTGCAGGATATTTTCCCAAGCGATACCGCTTTGCTGGCCCATATCATCTTACCAGCCGCCTCTTCGCTGGAAAAAGATGGCACATTTACAAACACCGAGCGCAGGGTTCAGTTGATCCATCAAGTATTGTCAGCTCCGGGAGAGGCTCGTCCTGATTGGCAGATTACCGGAGAGATCGCGGCAAGATTTGATGAAAAAATGGGCATCGAGCGTGATCGCAAACATTGGATATTCCCCTCAACAGAAATGATCTTTGATGAACTTGCTTCGGTAACACCGATTTACGCTGGCATGAACCATAAGCGACTGGTTAGTGAAGGCCTTCAGTGGCCTTGCCCTGAAAACCAGCACCCCGGAACACCGATCTTGCATGTAGGGAAATTCTCGCGCGGTTTTGGAAAGTTCAATCCGGTGATGGCAAATGATCCTGCAGAACAGCCCGACGAAGAATATCCCCTCATCCTGACAACTGGTCGGGTTTTATATCACTATCACACGGGTACAATGACCCGACGCAGCGGGCCGTTGGCCTGGGTTGAACCGCGCGGTTATGTGGAAATTAACTCTGAAGATGCAGCTGGTATAGATTTAATGCATGACCAGGCGGTTATCATTGAAAGTCGACGGGGAACAGTTCGCACTCGCGCAAAAATTAGTGATAGTGTGCCGCCAGGACTTATTTTTCTGGCATTCCACTGGCGTGAAGCCCCTGCCAACATGCTCACGCAAGATTTTGCCCTCGATCCGGTCGCGAAGATTCCAGAGTACAAGGTTTGCGCAGTGCGTCTCAAAAATCCCCGCATCAAGAGGGATCAATCAAGACCCTTGAAACAGGTATAGGAAGGTTGAAATTACCTTTTTCCATCCAATCGGCTCGATTGGATGGATTATTTTATTTGGTGACCTTCTTCCAACTGGAATTCAAGAATTCTTCCTGGGTGAGTATAAAGGTTAAATCTATTACGACGGGCATAACCAATCAAGGTAATCCCCCATTTTTCTGCAAGTTCTATCGATAATGAAGTCGGCGATGTCCTTGAGATCACAACCGGTGCACCAATATTCGCGGCTTTTTGCAGCATATCAGAACTAATTCGACCAGTCGTTAAGATTATTTTCCTTGACATATCAATTTCTTCCAACAGCATCCTGCCAGCGAGTTTATCTAATGAGTTGTGACGACCAACATCCTCTGCCATCACATTAACCTCGTCTCCATCGCTTAAAATTGATGTATGCACACCACCTGCTTTGCGATACAAATTTTGAGTATTAAAAAGTCTTTCCACCAATTCATGAATACTATGTGCGTTGATCGGCTTACCATTCAAAATTTCTGGTTCCAGGGCCAAGACATCTGTCCCAGTATAGCCACCAGTACATCCCGATGTCCTTTTCCATTCCTTGGGTTTTTGCACTCCATGTTTAAGCCAAACATCAACAATATCCCCACTTTCACAAATGTGGATATCAACGATTTCGCTTTTCGTAGAAATGGCACCTTCATTGAAAAGAAAACCTGAGGCTAGCGCTTCCAAATAATTGGGGGTACACATAAAAGTCAGCCACAATTCGTTATTGACAAATAACGATACCGGCTTTTCCACGATCACATAATTGTCGATTGTTTCCCACTGACCAGAATTCATTTGTTGAAATTGAATTGGATTCAGTTCAGGCATCAAAATATTTCTCCATGACAAGTAACAATAAATTATATTTTCCAATACAACCAATTATACGTAATTTATGACCTTCATCGACAATAGTTTAACACAATCATCAACTCATTAGTACTGCCATTAATTTCAACCATAATTCTTCTAAACGCTTTTTTAAGTATACTTTTGAACCTGCTTTTCCATTTGTGACGTTTAGCACAAAGTAATATGTACTTTGTTACTAGTATCAAAACTGCTCATAATTGATACTATAAATGTGCGGGAATCCGCATAATTTGACCATATATAACTATAGAGTTATGTAATTTGCTACTCGTACAACGCTTAGGCGTACTGATCACTTGTAATCGTGAATTCCTCCGTAGGCGAATAAATCGAACTCATGGAGGTGGGTCCTATTTACGATTGGAATCTTCTTACACTTGTTCTCCTACTTTCTCTCAACTAATAAATCATTCCATCAGAGTAAAGCGTTGTTGATCCGGTATTACATGTTTACCCGATCCTAAAGGAGGTATTTATGAAAGCAACTGCCACCCAAACGCCTGAACTATCTATCACTGACGCGTTTTACATTAGCCTATTTGATGTATCTGACGGTGAACGTATCCGGACATGCTTACAATGTGGCAACTGCAGCGGAGTATGTCCCTTCGGCTACCTCATGGGATTCCCTCCCGGAAGGATGATCGCCCAATTACGTGCGGGTAGATTTGAGAACGTGCTCGAAAGCGATTCAGTCTGGATGTGCGTATCCTGCTACGCTTGTACAACTGCTTGTCCTAAAGAAATCCCATTAACCCCCGGATTGTTAACCCGTACTAAAGAAGAAATGTTGCTAGCCGGTAATGTCCCCACAGAACTTCAAGATGCATTGATGAATTCTCAGCGCTATGGAAATCCGATGGGCGAATCTCCTCGCAAACGTTCACTTTGGACTAAAGGCTTGGATTTTAAAGTACCCACCTTCAAGGAGGCAAAACGTCACGTCGATGTTCTATGGTTCGTGAGTGATTACCCTTCCTATCATCCTCGCGTCCAGCTTACTACCAAAGCAATGGCGAAGATACTTCACATCTTAGGAGTTGATTTTGCTATCTTAGGACCTGAAGAGAATAGTGATGGCGACTCGCAGCGATTAGCTGGAGAACGTGGACTTTTTGAGATGCTGGCCGAAAAGAATGGGAAGGTTTTTAGTAGATATGATTTTAACGAGATCATAACCTCCGATCCCCATGCATACAATGCTTTGAAAAATGAATATCCTGCTCTTGGAATATCCTATCCAGTCCAGCATTTCACCGAATATGTTGCGGGAAGGGTTGATGAACTTATGCCCCATTTAAAAGAAAATGGTGAACTCAGGGTTACCTACCATGACCCATGTTATCTTGGAAGGGCAAATGGGGTTTATGATGCCCCGCGCACTTTATTAAAAGCCATCCCTGGAGTGGAATTAGTGGAAATGCCTCACTCACGTTCAACTAGTCTTTGTTGTGGAGGAGGTGGTGGGGGAATGTGGCTAGATGGGTTCCAATGGGAGAAAGCCCATGTCCGATTGTCAGAATGGCGAATTCAAGAAGCTGTGAACGTTAACGCGGATATCTTAGCAGTTGCCTGCCCGTATGAACCTCCTCGCTTTGAGGATGCGGCAAAAATGGTTCAAGGAGCAGGTCGGTTAGTTGTCAAAGATATTGCCGAATTATTAGCCGATTCTATTGGGGATATGGACTAGGGAGAATAATTATGAACATAGTTGTTCTTGCAAAACTCGTGCCTGATCTTGTTGAAGAGTTAGAGATCAATGATTCGGGTACTGGACTCGATATGACATGGCTGCGATTGATCATCAACGAGTTAGATGATCATGCGATCGAACAAGCGATCTTGTTAAAAGAAAAATCTCCGGCCCATGTGACCATTATGGCACCTGACGTAGAAGGAGTTGATGACATTCTGTTCACAGCTGCTGCAAAAGGCGCTGACCGCATGATCAAAATACTGGGAGATTTTGAGGAGGGCGTGACCAACCATGCACTTGCCCGTGTCTATGCCAACATATTACCGGATCTGAATCCGGATTTAATCCTCACTGGAGTGCAGGCTCATGAAGACCTGGATGGTTCAATTGGACCGTTGCTGGCTGCCTATTTGGAAATGCCATACATAGGATATGTCGCTGGTGTATCCATCGAAAATGGAAACGTCCTTGCCATGAAGGAATATCCTGGCGGATTGAATGCCGAGATGTCAGCATCCCTACCAGTCGTGCTTGGCATCCAAGTAGCAGAAGAACCACCAAGATATGTTGCTGTCAGCAAAGTTCGCCAAGCTATGAAGTCCACTGAAATCGAAGAGATTGAGGCACCAGAATTGGATTCGAGCGGGAGTACACTTGTCGATCGGATGTACATACCCGAAGTTGGTGAAGGAGCAACTATCCTGGAAGGTGACGTAGAAGAAGTTGCAGATAATCTGATCGAAATATTCAAAGAGATGGGCGTACTGTGACGGGAGGCATGTGATGAGCAATGATGTATTTGTCGTCATAGAACATTTACGTGGAAAAGTTAGTGATATTTCCTTTGTGATGCTAGCTGCAGCCCGTGAGATTATAAAAGCCACTGGTGGAGAAGTCCTTGCTGTTCTACTCGGGGCGGATGTCGAAAATCTTGCCGCTAATTTAGCTGCTGACCGTGTATTGTACTTAAACGCTCCCGAATTAGCTGACTTCACATCCGAGGGTTATCAGCAAGCAATTACTGCATTATTCCAAGAGAGGAATCCAAGATTGGTTTTATTCGGCCATACCTCAATTGGTATGGATGTCGCCAGCCTGCTTTCCGTGAGTCTCAAACTACCTCTGGTGAGCTCGTGCCTTATGATTTCAAG
>JBFFIU010000253.1:0-5439 GCA_041556275.1 Anaerolineales bacterium
AAACAATCAATTGCTTTCATGCTGGCTGAGATGGCGACAGAGATTGAATCTATCCGACTATTGACCTGGGAGGCGGCCTGGATGCTGGATGAGGGAAAAGAAGATGCAAGTAAATACGCATATCTTGCCCATACTGGGGCGACCAACATGGCCATGATGGTAACTGACCGTGCAGTTCAAATTTTAGGAGGGCATGGATACATACGAGAACATCCAGTGGAGATGTGGATGCGCAGCGGGCGTGGGATTGCCACCTTTACTGGGTTAGCCATGATCTAACTGATGAAGATGATAGGATATTCCTGCACTTAGGAGGAAATCATGATTGAATTCGAAACGCCAAAACCGATCGTGAAACAAAAATATCTGCTGCAAACTGTTGCGGAAGAGATGATGCGTCCACACTCACGTCACTTTGACGAAAACGAGCATGAAATCCCTTGGGATTACATAAATTTTATGCACCAGGCAATGCAAGCGGTTGGGGCGGGTTCATTAACTCCAAGCGATGGGGACGCTAAAGAAGAAAAGCCAGAGGAGAAAAAGAAGAAAAAATATCCACCAATTGGATACCAATCTCTGGCATTCATGCTGGAGACCTTATCTTGGGGAGATGTTGGGATGTATCTGGTCACGCCTGGTGGTGGGCTAGGCGCAGCTGCTGTAGAAGCGACAGGGACTCCAGAACAGAAGAAGAAATTTCTTAAGCGCTTCCAGCAGGAAACGCCAGCCTTTGGTGCGATGGCAATGACTGAACCTCATTGTGGCTCAGACACTTCCGCGATCCGTACCACTGCTATTCAGGATAAGGAGACCAATGAATGGATTCTTAATGGTGAAAAGATCTTTGTCACAGCTGGACAAAAATCTTTGGAGGAGGGAGATGGATTAGTCGTGGTTTGGGCAACCATCGATCCAGCTGCTGGTCGTGCGGGCATGCGACCTTTTGTTGTAGAGGCAGGAACACCTGGAGTTAAGGTTACAAAACTTGAGCACAAAATGGGTATTCGAGCGAGCGATACGGCTTCAATTGTTCTTCAGGATGCTCGCATACCTTATGAGAACATCCTGGGAAGCGCAGAAGTACCAAAAGAGAAAGCAACCAAAGGATTTAAGGGAGCAATGGCAACCTTCGATGCGACGCGACCATTAGTTGCTGCTACTGGTATTGGCGTTGCCAGGGCGACGTTGGAGTTGCTGAAAGAGATGCTCGCTCAAGAAGGTGTAAAAATCAGATACGGGCTTCCCAGACAGAAATTGTCCAATGTTGAGAGAGATGTCATCGATATGGAAGTGATGCTTGAATCAGCCTGGCTTTTGGTGATCAAGGCTGTCTGGATGGCTGATAATCGCAAGCCCAATCCTCTCGAAGCATCGATGAGTAAGGTGCTGGCGGGGGATGTCGTCAATAAGATCACTCAAAAAGCGGTTGAGATAATGGGGCCGATCGGTTATACGCGTGATCATCTATTAGAGAAGTGGTTCCGGGATGCAAAGATAACTGACATTTATGAAGGAACTGGTCAGATCAACCGATTGATTGTAGCCCGAAATATTCTTGGATATCGCGGAAGTCAGTTACGCTGATTGATGATTGACCAATGAAAATAATCGGGAAAGGTAATTTGCTGACTGTGGTTAATTTCCGACCAAAAAAATATTATGCCGCTTTAGTTTAATGATCTTCAAGGAGGCGTTATGAAACACCAGATTAACAAGGCAGTTGTCATTGGCTCGGGCACGATGGGAGCGGCTCTCTCTGCTCATCTGGCTAATGTTGGTATCCCAGTGACCCTGCTTGATATCGTCCCCAACCAGTTAACTCCGAAGGAGGAGAAAAATGGACGGACATTAGATGATCCTGAAGTGCGCAATCGAATTGTAAATGAAGGTCTCGAGCGAGCATTGAAATCCCGTCCAGCTAGTTTCTTTACCTTGGATCATGCTGCGCTTGTATCTACTGGCAACTTAGAGGATGACTTTGAGGTAATTGCTGAAGCAGATTGGGTGATTGAAGCCATCATCGAAAACTTGGAGATCAAACGTAGTTTAATGGAGCGGATCGATGAGATCCGTTCCGATAAATCAATTATCAGCTCCAACACTTCTGGAATTCCGGTGGCTTCGATAGCCGATGGGCGCTCAGATGGCTTTAAACAACATTTCTTGGGTACCCATTTCTTTAATCCACCTCGCTATTTGAAGCTTGTGGAGGTAATTCCAACCGAGGATACACTTTCTTCGGTGGTCGAACAAATCAGTTATTTTCTAGAATATCGTCTTGGTAAGGGTGTGGTTCTTGCCAAAGATACCCCCAATTTCATCGCCAATCGCTTGGGATTTGCAGGAGGTGCTTTCGGACTTGATTACATTCTCCAACGAGGTTACACGGTAGAAGAAGTTGATGCTATCACCGGGCCTCCAATGGGTCGACCAAAAACGGCAACTTTCCGTTTGATCGATCTGGTGGGGATTGATGTTTGGGATCATGTTGGACGTAACTTGGTACCTGCGATCCCACAAGATAAAGAAGCTATACGCTTTCTTGAGTCCGAACGTTCTAATGAACTCATCCAGACGATGGTGGGAAATGATTGGTTGGGGGTAAAAAAGAAGCAGGGATTTTATAAAGAAGTTCGTAAAAATGGCAAGAAGGAATTCTGGGTGCTGAATCTGGAAACACTGGAATATGCGCCGCCAAACAACCCAAAGTTCGATTCTATTGGAGAAGCTAAAGAAGTTGAGGATCTGGGTGGAAAGCTTAAGGTATTATTGGCAGCTGAAGATCGGGCAGGAGAGTTAGTCCGGGCCTTGACTTACCAGGGTTTGGCATATGCTTCAAAGCGAATACCCGAGATCGCCGAGACGCCAAAACCGATTGACGATGCGATGCGTTGGGGCTTCAGTCATGATGCTGGTCCATTTGAGACCTGGGATATGTTAGGCGTGGGTGAAACACTGGATCGTATGCGTAAAGAAGGCCTCGAACCTGCTCCGTGGGTTGAAGAAATGCTGACTGGAGGATACCAGACCTTCTATCAATATAGTAATGGAACTAAGATCGGTGTTTACGATCCTGGATTAGGAGAATACAAGGATTTGAAACCTTCACCTGGGATCCTCGTCTTGAATGAGCAAACCTTGATCGACAAGAATCCAGGCGCATCTTTATGGGATTTGGGAGACGGTGTGGCGTGTGTTGAATTTCACAGCAAGATGAATATCCTTGATGATGAAATAATTTCCATGGTGACTCAAGGATTGGATAGGCTGGATACGGATTTTGATGGTCTTGTGTTAGGTACTGAAGGAGATCACTTCAGTGCCGGCGCCAATTTATTCATGATAGTCATGCTTGCCCAAAACCAGGATTGGGAACAATTGGAATTGGCGATCAAGACTGGCCAGGATACCAATATGCGCATGCGATATTCTCCCAAACCTGTGATCGCCGCGCCTGCTGGATTTGATTTTGGTGGGGGATTAGAGATCACCATGCATGCCAGTCGAGTTGTGGCAGGAGCAGAATTGTATGCAGGTCAGGTTGAGGTCGGACCGGGAGTAATACCTGCGGCAGGGGGGACAAAAGAACTTCTTCGCAGAATATTGAATCCTGCCATGCGCACTCAAAACGCGGAATCTCTTCCATTCTTGATGAGGATCGTCGAGATGCTTGGGACAGGAAAAGTATCAACCAGCGCTGAAGATGCCCGGCAGTTGGGCTTTCTGAGTCCGTGTGACCGGATTGTGTTCAATCGTGATCACCTGCTCCTAGAAGCCAAAAAAGAAGTGCTTAACCTTGTATCCACCGGATACTTACCACCAAAACCTGAAAAAATTTATGCTGCAGGACGCGATAGCCTAGCCGCACTACAGGTTGGGATATTTATGTATCAAGAGGGGAATTATATGACCGATCATCATGCTTTGATTGTTCAAAAAGCTGCCCATGTAATGACCGGGGGAGATATCAGTCGCTCTACCTGGGTGGACGAACAATACATCCTCGATCTGGAGCGAGAAGCTTTCCTTTCTTTGTGTGGTGAGGAAAAGACCCAGGAACGCATGTGGCATTTATTGCGAACTGGAAAACCTTTGAATAATTAGGAGAACGTGCCATGGAAAAAAATGATGCAGAACGAGATGCAGTGATCGTAACCGCGGCTCGAACCGCAATTGGAAAAGCCAAGCGAGGCAGCCTGGCCACTACTCGACCCGATGATCTGGCAGCAGAAATAATCAAGGATTTGCTGCAACGAACAGAGGGTTTGGACCCGGCAGATATTGATGATGTGATCTTGGGATGTGCTTTCCCAGAAGGTGAACAAGGTATGAATATGGGTCGCATGGTGGCTTTACGTTCGGGATTGCCGCAATCGGTTCCAGCAGAGACTGTAAACCGTTTCTGTTCATCGGGATTGCAAACCATCGCTCACGGAGCTCACGCAATCATGGCAGGGCAGGCTAAAGCGATCATCGCAGGTGGGACAGAGTCAATGTCGATGGTTCCAATGACAGGGTTGAAGTTTGCCCCAAATCCATTTTTTGCTTCTGAATCACCAGAGATGTATACCAATATGGGATTAACAGCTGAGAACGTAGCTGAAAAATATGGGGTAAATCGCCATGATCAGGATGAATTCTCCTTCATCAGTCATATGCGTGCTGGTAAAGCTGTCGAAGGTGGTGTTTTCGATCCTGAGATAACGCCAATTCAAGTGGAGACCATCGAGCCAGGTTCGAACGGAAACGGCTCTGTTAAACGCTCGTTCACCTTCAAAAAGGATGAAGGTCCACGCTCGGATACATCAATTGAGGCGTTGGGGAAATTAAGAACAGTTTTCAAGGAAGGTGGTTCTGTAACTGCTGGTAACTCATCCCAAATGTCGGATGGAGCTGCTGGGGTGATCCTAATGTCACGTGCCAAGGCTGAAGAACTGGGACTTCAACCCCTGGTCAGGTTCGTCGGCTATGCGGTAGGTGGGGTCGCTCCGGAATTGATGGGGATAGGACCAACTGTTGCTGTCCCGAAAGTACTAACGCTGACCGGATTATCTTTGAAAGATATTGAACTGATCGAATTAAATGAAGCTTTTGCTGCCCAAAGCTTGGCTGTTATTCGGGAGCTCGGTCTCGATCAAGAAATTACCAATGTAAATGGTGGAGCGATTGCCCTTGGTCATCCATTGGGATGCACAGGTGCAAAATTAACCACCCAGCTGATTTACGAAATGAAACGTCGGGATGTACAGTTTGGCATGGTGACAATGTGTATTGGCGGTGGAATGGGCGCCGCAAGTATATTTGAAAATTTAAATTAATCAGGAGAAATGTAAATGGCTGATGAAATCACGATAGAAGAATTAATGAATCGAATGCCGAAAGCCTTCATTCCTGAGAAAGCAGAAGGAGTCGATGCTGTGATTCAGTATCACCTCA
>JBFFIU010000254.1:0-5431 GCA_041556275.1 Anaerolineales bacterium
AAATCCATGTTTTGTCAAATCTATCGGTTCTTCCCAGGTTCCATCTGCTTTTTTGAAACTGACAAACAAATGATTTCCGCTTCCCACGTCAAAAAGGATGTAACTCCCATCGGGTGCAATGCAAGGGTGTGCTGGATTCCCAAATGGATCTTCTATGGGTAATCTTTCGTAGTTGGTAAATACACCATCAATTTCTGTAATTTTAGCGATATACGTCTTCATATCAACAGCCCTCGATGACATATCGGTCGTATACAATTAACCATCCTGGGTTGAGCTTAAAAACATGCCTTGGCCTGCGTATTTTGGCTCCGACCAACCATCTGGCGTTCTTTCGACAAAATAATAAGGAAACTCAGGCTGTCCTGGAGGAACGGGATACCCCCATGCAAAATATAACCTTTGATTATCCATGGTTACATAAGGTTCGAAAGCAGCATATCCTGCAGTTACTGCAAGTTGTTCAGGAACCGACCATTTTCCATTTTCAAACTTGCTATACAGGAGCACTGATTCTGAATTATGGGAAAAACGAAAGAAATAATATTCGCCACCATCAGGGGAAAACGAACCCGAATATTCTGAAAAATCAGGGGAAGAAATAAAACCCGGAGCAAATATCTCGGCTTCCATTCTGGGAGGATCCTGACCAAAATAGGGACCACTCCATGTGTTTGAGCTGGCATTTTCCATGTTAGATGGCTGCCAAGCAGGTGACCAATTCTGGGCTCCGTTGTCTGTCAACTGGCGAACATTACTGCCATCGCTGTTCACGATGTAGATTTCATCATTCCCATCACGTTGGGAAACGAAGGCTAGCCATTCTCCATCAGGAGACCAAGCAGGATCGGAATCTTGAGCGCGGTCGTCAGTTAACTGTTGCAGATTGGTTCCATCGGGACCCATGACATAGATATCGTAATTGCCGCCCGTTCGTGACATAAAAGCAATGTGATTCCCATGCGGTGACCAGGTTGGAAAGCCATCATGGACCTGATTATTTGTCACCCGCCGCAAGTTGCTAACATCAGAATCCATCACATAGATTTCATAATTCCCATCGCGATTTGATTCGAAAACGATCTGGTCTCCGGACGGCGACCAGGATGAAATCCAATCTTCACCCGGGTGATCAGTCAAGGGGTATGGGTTGGATCCATCACTAGCCATCACATAAACATCCCAGTTGCCGCCCCGGTCCGAATCAAAACTAATCTGGGCTCCATCTGGAGACCAAGATGGAAAACTTTCACTGGCATCGGCTGTCTGGGTCAAGCGCCGCACATTAGTGCCATCGGCGTTCATCACATAGATCTCATCATTGCCAGCGCGGTTGGAGATGAATGCGATTCGATCACCATCCGGCGACCAGGCGGGGGATACATCCATCGCGTTGTTATCCGTTAGTTTTCGTTGTTCACTTCCATCAGCGTTCATCAACCAGATCTCAAAATCCCCATCCTGGTCAGAAGAATAAGCAATTACCCCAAATGCATTATTATTTGGAGATGTTGAAGGAGTCGGTGAAGCAGTGGGTGTTGGCTGGATTATGCTTGTGGTTGGTGTAGTAGTGATCTCGTTCTCGACCGAAACGCAGCTAACAAGTAAGACAAGAAATATGATTGGGATTGAATGCCTGAGACTGAACATTGTCCCTCCTCAAATTTCTAGATATATGTACCGTCCAAAAGCCTCGATCTGAGGCGCCGGTGACCACCTGCTGGGGGAATTTTATAGCCCTAATCCTACCTGATCGATCGCAAATCACTTTACGTCCCCAGTCGTATTCTGCAAGTGGTTGGATGGCTAGTTCCTCACTTGAGGCATTCGACCAAGGTCAGGGTTGACCGGCGAGCGTTTAAACTTGGTGGTCAGGAGTAGCAAATTAATGAAATTATAATCCAACCAAATCTCAAGTTTTCTAGCAGCATAGAGATGTTTGCGTGGCGTGATTTGATGTCTCACATTATTTTGACGACCACCCAGGAATGAATTTCATGAGGGTTAATAACTTAAAAAGTGATATCGCCCAGCGGACATTAAGCGATCTCCGGCGTGAGTATCACACCAGCTGTAAATCCATTGATCTGACTTGCCCCCCTTTGTTTTTCCCTCAATGTCTTCAGCGATGCTGAGACTGCGGCTCAAAGCTAAAATGGCGTCACCCGTAACAATATTTTTTGTCCAATTCAATAAACTTGTGCATCATCCATGATCAAAAAGGCCAATTCATCCAGCCAGAAGGAGGCCATTCCAGCAGTACAAAGGGCAGGGAGAACAGCATAATCACAACCAGGTAGATCACAAATGTCAAGAGCACATCCTGGGTAGTTTCGACTTTGCCTTTACGTAGGATCACCCTAAAAGGTGCAGAAATGGCTCGCGTAAGGTAACCAGGAATTGGAAAAATGAAGGAGGCATGGCTGCTGTAGCGCGCATACTCCTGACCATGTTGGGAGCGCATGTAAACTTCTTCGGACAGCGCCACACAGAGAATGATCAAAGTAGAGATCACCCAGGGTAGGCTGGCTCCTGGATTAGTGTCTTGCAACACCGTATCGTGCCTGTGTGCAACCCGAAGCATCAGCCCATAACTCCATAGGATCCAACCTAAGTATTGCGGGTGGCGGGTGAAGCGGTAAATCCAAAAATCAGCGGTGTTTTTTTGTTGGGATTTGGCATAAAACCAGGCCAATATCCCCAGGATGAAGATAAGTAAACCCAAGCTGGCGAAAAATCCAGCCAGAAATTTCCGGATATCCATCCCAAAGAGAGAGAAGGGATAAACCAGAATCATATATGGTAGGTAAGCAATATCTCCCAATTTAACCAAATTTCCCCAAAAGGGCGTCCAAAGGGCTGTCAAAATTCCGAGACCAGCCAGGAAAGACATGTGCAAGATAAAATATGCGTAAATTGGCAGGATAAACCCGATACTACCCAGGGAAGCCAGGGCTTTCCTTTCTGTAATCAAGCCAACAACAGCGAGCAAGACCATAAACGCACAACAGATGTATCCGATCATTCTTACATGATTTGAAGCCATGAATTGATCAATACCGGAATAGATCTCGCGATTAAGCATATCCACTTCGGAACTGGCTATGATTCTGGGCGTGATCATATGCTCCACCAGTCGTTCAAGTTCGATGGTAAAGAAAGTTGTTCCAACCCCATATACAATAGCCATTGCCAGGAGCGTAAAGAAGACGGATGGCCAATTAATACGTTGGTGCATGGCGCGGTCTTCCTTCATACTCCAGTAAACCATTCAGAAGCAGTTTAGCTCCTGGATAACGCACCCCAGAACATCAGCAAGCCCAAAATACCAAAGCCTACTGACTGAACCAGGCGCATTCCTGAAAAACCCTGAACGGACATGATCCCGATATATATCCCTGAAGCCAGTAATCCGCCGATGGCGAGGATGGTGAATAACCATCTTGGAAATGATTGTTTTCCTTTTTTTCCCATACCAAGTCTCCCAGCTACCCTAGATTATGTACATTATCTTGGCGCAATTGTCATCAACCGAAGGGTTGATTATCCCGGTCAAAGGGATAGCGATCTGATTTACCTGTTGAAAATTTCACGTACAATAAAGTTATGAGTATGCGAAGGAAATCCGTGTCTGAACTTCGACGGACAATAAGCTGGTCAATACTTATGGGAGCAGCTGCCCCAATTTTTAGCCTGATGCTCGGATTATTATTTCAGACGGCGTTCTATGAGATCGCCCGCATCATCCCGTCTGCTATTCGCCAAGATGCACATGTTTCGCTGCCGCTTTGTAAAATCTTCCCCAACCTGTCTGGCTGCGAACCCTGGGTTGGTGCATTAACCGGTTTACAATTGTGGGAACTATCGCAACAGGTGGGGCAGATCAGCGGATTAAACCTAAACCTTATATTGGTTGCCATATTTTCAGTCTTAACCACTGTTCGGTTGCGCGACAGAAGTGCTTCAGCTGGTCTTTTGATTGGAATATCTGGTCTGTTTTTCAGTATCTTGCTGGCACTGACCGTCAATGTCCCTTTGAACATCATTTCCCCAACAGGAATCTTCAAAATCCTGCTGCTCTCGTTACTTCCCTTGAGCGGTTGGTTGGGCGGACGAATTGGTCAGGACAGACTTGCCAAACAATTGACTCATAGAGCAGTATACTTCCTCCCAGGGGATGAGACAGTGCAGTTGGAATGGCAGGGCGAGAGACTCAGCAAGCGTGAGCTGGAGGTGCTGGCATTGGTCGCCGAAGGGCTAAGGAATCGGGAAATTGCTCAGCAACTTTACATCAGTACGGCAACGGTTAAAACGCATTTGATCCATATATTTGGTAAATTGCAAGTTGAGAATCGCACCGCAGCAGTTACAAAGGCACTAGCTTGTGGTTTGTTGCGCGAGGAAGAAAAGGAAACAGAATCTTCTTAATGTTTCTGTTTAAGCTTTCTGCAATTAGCGGTTCAAATTCCAATGAGAGGCTGCCCTTACCAGCCCGGATCAAAGGGGATAGCTCCCGCCAGCGCAACATGCACAGATTCACCTATCTATGCCGCGCGCCAGGCCTCAATAGCTACGGTTTGGACAGTCTGTTTTGTTTCACCACACACCTTGCACCCTCAGTTCCCCCATTGCGTTTTGATAAATTTCGATCAACTGAGTGATGTCCTCAACTGTGTGGGCGGCACTTATGAAACCATGACCGGGGGTGAAGTGCAAGCCGTTCATGCTACATACAGCTGAGGTTCTTCTTTCAGCCGACGCAGAACTGCCGTCCCGGTCGCGATGGTAAGGGGGTTACTATTCAACTTTCCTGCTACGAGGATCGAATGTTCCAGGTCGAGATCGTATTCCATCAGACTCATAGCCTCGGCTTTTCCACACACCTCCCCAAAGGGAAGACCACTGCCGCTATCACAGTGCGGTTTTTCTGCCAGATCGCATATGAGTTTGGACTCCTAGCCACGATCTCCGTGCGGTACTTATCGAGGGTCTTCGTAATTTCATTCTTGTCAGCCATCATTTATCCTCTTTTCATCGTATAAGTATGTTTATCATTCACCGCCCGTCCGCACCCATTCTAAGGTTAGCTTCAGCACATTCAAGAGCGGTTCGATAGTCAGAACCTCCGGAGTATCCCGCTTCTGGTGATAGAACGCCACCATCTGCTGTGGAAATTTGAATGAATTAAGCGTTGTGGCTTTGAGGCCAGCCCGGCTGAAGGGGCCTGCATCGCTCGCATTACCGAGGAAGGCAGGCTGTACCCTATAGGGGACACCAGCGCACTCCGCTGCGGCGACCACGCTTTTCACCATCTCAGGCGAATTCTTCACCATACCGTTCACTTCCGAGCTGAGGATGACAATTTCTGGATCGACAACCATCTCGTAGTTGAGCACCCGCGCATCAAGGCGTTTCAGTTCGTCCAGATGGT
>JBFFIU010000255.1:0-5424 GCA_041556275.1 Anaerolineales bacterium
CAGCAATCTGTTTCATAACTCTCGCTGCAGATTTTCCCTCCAGGTCGATGGCCAGTTTACTCCCGATTTGAGCGGCAATGGCGAAGTCAGGTAGGGTTTGACCTACTTTTGGAACTGCGGCATAGAAACGCTGAACACGTCGTTCTCCATTCGTCAGTGTACCTTCACGTTCAATAAATGCCTGAGCAGGCAGCACTACGTCGGCAAGTTTTGCCGTCTCCGTCAAGAACAGCTCCTGAACAACCAGAAATTCGGTTGATTCCAGAGTCTCCACAAGTGCCGGTTCGTCTCCAGCAGGATCAGCGGCAACGATGTATAAAGCTTGCCTATTACGGAGAGTGCTATCGAGGTCTTCGACCGGCCGGAACCCCATGTCCCAGCCACCTTGAGTGTTTGCGCGGTCCCAGACACCGATCAAACCACTGTTTACTTTACCAATGTGATCGGTGATGATGAGTAAATTTGTGCAGGCTTGGGCCAAACGCTGCCCAGATTCCAGGCTGGTTCCCTCGCTGCCAAACAAAATGATCGCATTATCTGCTTGTGCAAAATCTCGAGCAGATTCCTTTAAGTTCTTAACTCGAGCTGTGTCAAAAACCGAACCAGATATATCCAGAGGTTTTGCTGATAAGGAATTAATCATCGCCAACACGAATTCGGCTTCAGAGCCATATGGGTAACGCAGTACATGGGTCGCGTATCGTTCGAGCTTAGTTGGACGTGGATTCGCCAGGATCAACCTCGCGCCACGCTCAACTGCCTGTTTGACGCGCAACCAATTAATGGGTGCCTCTTCTTCTAAATCTGAGGCCACTACCAGGATGGTCGTACCAGCTCCCAACATGGAGATGTTGGTCCCCTGTCCAACACCTGCCATTGAGACCAGATCTCCGCCTGCCATTTCCGAATACAAGGCAGTCTTTCCCCCCAAACTTCGCGTAATTGAACCGATGTTGAAAAGATCTTCGTTGGAAATTCGGCCACTCACCAGGGTTTGCAAATCCGATCCTGCTTCTTTAAATTTCTCCGCGACCAGATCGAGGGCTTCGTCCCAAGTAGCGGGTTTCATTTCGCCATCTACTCTAATCATTGGTTGTGTCAAACGATCATCACTGGATGCATAATGGTGGGCGAAGCGTCCTTTGTCACAGATCCAGATCTCATTAACCCACTCATTTTGACGTGGCAGCACTCTTTTAACCACAAATCCACCACCAGATTTATGATCTCGACGGACGTTCAGTGTCAGATTGCATCCCACCGGGCAATGAGTGCAGATCGAAGCCGCCGATTTCATCTCCCAAGGACGCGCCCCAAAGCGAAAATCACTTGTTGTCAGTGCACCTACCGGGCATATGTCGGTGGTATTGCCAGAGAAATATGAGTCAAATCCCGGTTCTGAGTAAGAGACAATTTGAAGAGAGCGGCCGCGCTGTTCAAATCCGATCACCGCGTCATCCACAACCTCATCCTGAAAACGAACACACCGCCCACATTGTATACATCTTTCCTGGTCGAGGTAGATCAACTCTCCCAAGGGCACATGCTTACCGAGATGCTTCTTCTCATCGTACAGGAAACGGCTTTTACCAGGACCATAATCCATGGTTAGATTTTGAAGGGGACACTCACCTCCCTTGTCACATATCGGGCAATCTAAGGGGTGTGATGTGAGCAGAAATTCGATGATATCCTTACGTGCACGTGCGACTTCATTTGTAAAGCCTTGTACGACCATCCCTTCGGAAACTGGAATAGTGCAGGCTGTTTCCAGCTTTGGACCAAACTGGATCGCGATACTGCCATCTTCATTGCGATTGAATTCGCCAGTTTCCCGGTTTATCTGCGGGCGTCCGATCTCCACCAGGCACATTCTGCACATGCCTACCGGCTCCATCTTAGGGTGATAGCAAAAAACGGGGATATTCACTCCCGCGCGCTTGGCAGCATCGACTACTAAAGTGCCTTCGGGCACCTGGACTCGGTTTCCATCGATCTCTAAACTAATCAATTTACCCATATTCGATCCGTCGATCTCGCAATTCTCGATGAGAACGTAAATTCAATCCTTACCTGATCAAACGCCGATAATAATATCAGGAGGATAAGGTTGGCTCTTCGCTCCTTGTATCTGCAACCCTGGCTCGAAAATCTGAATCGAATCGCTCTATACCAGATGTCACAGCTTCTATCGCAAACTCACCTAATGCGCAGAGACATTTGCCTTTTATCTGTAAAGCGACTTCGTTGAGCAATTCGACATCGCTCCATGAAGTTTCTCCTTCATGGATGCGATCGATTATATGGCGCATCCAAAAGGTCCCTTCCCTACATGGTGTACACTTCCCGCAAGATTCGTGGCTGAAGAAATGTAGAGTCTTGTACAGCACCCAATCAATGCTCACCGAATCATCGATGACAATGATAGATGCTGAGCCGAGACTAGCCCCAACATTGGGCACACTTTCATAATCCATTGGGGTATCAAGTGCCTCATCATTGGCAATGATCAAGGACGAGGAAGCGCCAGCTGCCATGATGGCCTTAACTTGACGACCATCAGTAATGCCACCACCGTGTTCGAAGACCAACTCACGGAATGTTGTTCCCAGGGGGAGCTCATAATTCCCAGGCTTATTGACCCTGCCTGATAGACTGAAGATCTTCGGACCGGTGCTCCTCTCAGTGCCGATCGATCGATACCAATCTGCACCTCGTTCAATGATTAAAGGCACATTGGTCAAGGTCTCTACGTTATTTACAACGGTCGGCTTACCATAAAGCCCATAAGAAGGAGGAAATGGTGGACGCAAACGAGGCTGTCCAAGTTTTCCTTCCATTGATTCCAGCAGGGCTGTCTCTTCCCCACAAATATATGCCCCAGCACCTAGATGGGTATAGATACGGAGGGAATAATCAGTATCAAAGAGGTTATCACCGAGCAATCCAGCCTCTTCCAGATTGGAGATCTGTTGATCCATTTCTGCAGCAATTTCCCAGAACTCACCGCGCAAATATATATACGCCTCGCGAGCCTGTATGGCATAAGCTGCAATGGCGACTCCTTCTAAAAATTGATATGGATTCCCTTCCATGATCTCGCGATCTTTAAAGGTTCCTGGTTCAGATTCATCCGCATTTGCCACGACATAATGCGGCCAATTATCAGGATCGATGAATGACCACTTCAATCCTGTTGGAAAACCTGCACCACCTCTACCACGTAATCCAGATTCCTTAACGATTTCAGTTACTTCAGCTGGGTTCATCCCAGTGACTGCGCGGCGAAATGGTTCAAAACCACCGTGTTTTCGATACACCTCCAGCTGATCCAGGTCAGGGATATCTCGATGGCGAAGAAGGATCAACTCGGTCATGATGTTAATTCCTGATTGCGCAGATCCTCAACGATTTCTAGAGCACTGTCAACGGTCTGATTTTCATAGTAAGTGAGTCCCTCCCTCGATTGCACCTGGAACATCGGTGCCTTGTCACATGCCGCCAGGCACATCACGGCTTCAACAGTCACCGACCCATCTTGAGTGGTTTGTCCAATTTCTATCCCCAGGTTCTCACACAATTTATCCAGAAATTCATCCGCGCCCCGTAAAGCGCAAGGCAGATCGTTGCAAACCTGGATGCGGAATTTACCACCAGGCTTATCATAGTAAAGAGTATAAAAACCGACAATTGAAGCTACATCGGTAGCCGTGATCCCGAGGATATCGCCGATCTCAGCCATGTCTTGTTTGGTCACAAATCCCTCTTTGCTTTGCGCGAGATAAAGCAGCGGCATAACAGCCGATCTTTTCTGATCAGATGGGTATTTGGCAAGAATGGTCTCAATCTCGGCAGCGTATTTCTGAGCAATCATGTTTCCTCAATCAGAACTTTATCGGTCGATATCTCCCAAAACGAAGTCTGTGGTGCCTATCAAAGCAACCAGGTCTGCGACCAAGTGACCCTTGGCCAGTACTGGCAAGACTTGAAGATTATCAAAGGAAGGTGTCCGCCAATGAACGCGGTAAGGATTTGGACCTCCATCGCTCTCCAGATACACACCCAGAACACCACGCGGTGATTCTGACGCGACATAGACTGATCCTTCCGGCATATCAAATCCATCAGTCCAAAGTTTGAAATGGTGGATGACCGCTTCCATACTGGTCCCCAGCTCGGAGCGTGGTGGTGGCACGAATTTGCGGTTGCTACTGCGTACAGGTCCGTAAGGTAAATTATCAAGCGCTTGCTGAACAATGCGCAAGGCTTGCCGCATCTCTTCCATGCGTACTAAATAACGAGCATAAGTGTCGCCATCAGTGTGGGTCGGGACGTCAAATTCGTACTGCTCATAACCCGAGTACGGCTCGATTTTGCGTAAATCATGAGGGACTCCGATAGCTCGCAAGCTTGGTCCAGTTACCCCCCAATTGATGGCATCTTCTGATGTAAGAATCCCAATATCCTTGGTGCGCTCCAAAAACAATGGGTTTTCACTCAGCATGTCCTCATATTGCTTGATCCGTTTTGGAAAAATGCTGATGAACTGGCGGACTGCATCTTCAAATTCTACGGGTACATCTCGCCAGAGACCTCCGGGTCTAAAGAAAGTGGTCATCATGCGCTGACCAGAAACCATCTCATTGATGTCAATGATCATCTCGCGTTCACGAAATGTGTACCAAAAAACCGAAATCGCAGCCAGATCGAGGGTATGGGTGCCGAGCCAGACCAGATGAGAAGCGATGCGCTGCAATTCGGTCAGGATCACGCGAATGGCCTGAGCTCTTGGCGGCACATCTAATTCGGCCAGCTTTTCGATCGCCATACAATAGACCAGGTTATTACCAAGGTTATTGAGGTAATCGAGCCGGTCGGTCATCACAGCGACTTTCTCGTAGGACTTGACTTCCATGTTTTTCTCGATACCGGTGTGCAAGAAGCCAATATCAGGGAAACAATTAACAACAATCTCACCATCCAATTCAAGCAACAGCCTCAAAACACCATGCGTGCTGGGATGTTGTGGGCCCATATTGAGGAGCATTGTTTCGCCCTCAATAGCTCTCTCGGAGACTAAATGCCTTAATTCATTAAATGAAACTTCTCTTTGATCTAACATGTTCTGGGTTTACTCTTTTGCATAGGGTTTATCCTGATCAATTTCCTCAGCATTGAAGGAGAATTGAACCTCTTCGTACCCGAGAGGATAATCTTTCCTTAATGGATGACCCTCCCAATCATGCGGCATCAGAATCCGCCGCAGGTCAGGATGACCTTCAAAACGGATGCCGAACATATCCCAGATCTCGCGCTCTCGCCAATTCGCATTTGCATAGAGTCCGGTAAGGGATGGCAATGAAGGCCTTTGCCCAGATATCGGTACTCTCAGGCCAATGCGGAGTTGTTTTTGGATCGAGTAGA
>JBFFIU010000256.1:0-5423 GCA_041556275.1 Anaerolineales bacterium
ATGCCCACGTTAATGGTTGTACCCTTATCCTCGTCCGCCAAATCTTGTACCTCTAAGATTTGGTGAGCGATCTCGGTGATCGCGCTGACTCCCCTTTCAGGTTGAGAACCAGCATGGGCGGCGACTCCTTTTACCTTGAGCAGGAAGTTTCCGACACCTTTTCGCGCAGTTTTCAGGGCTCCTTCAAAGGTTGGCGGTTCCAGAACGAGGACATATTCTGCCTGGCCAGCATGCCTCTCGATAAGCTCTCTTGAAGTCCAACTGCCGATCTCTTCATCTGAGTTCACCAATAGGACTATCGGACGTGGTAGCTGAGCCCCAAAATCAGCCATTGCTCGCAAAGCGTATTCAAACATCACCAGGCTGGCTTTCATATCGTATACCCCGGGCCCATACGCTTTATCATCATCAATACGAAATGGTCGTTCTTGTATCGTCCCCAGAGGCCAAACCGTATCATAATGGCACAAGATCAGACCCGGACGATCTGATCTGGCCTGTGGTGCTTTAAAGTGGACCTCGGCGTGATCGCCATTCGTAGGGTTTGCAAGAAGGGTCACTTCACCGCCCAACGAGCTAAAGCGTTCGGAAATTCGACCAGCGAAAGAATCCAGGGCTGATTTCTCAGTACTTGGCGATTCATGCTTGACCAAAATCTCTAAAGTTTCCAACATCTCAGGTTGGTATGCGTTAATTTTTGCAAGTAGATCTTCAAGGTTCATATTGTCAAATCCTTTGTTCAGCATATGTATGGATCATCTCACACAATTCTACGGTATGAAAGTTGGTTTACTCCCCCAAACTTGCAGTAACGCACTCAATAACCACGTTCGAGATCGATCTGGTTTAACAGATCTTCTCCAGCCAGATAACGATTCAGATTATCTACAAAAAGATCTGCTGCACGTTCATCATAACGTGCGGTCATGCCAGCGATGTGGGGAGAAAGAATGACATTTGGCAATCCCCAAAGTTGGCTATCAGAGGAGAGAGGCTCCTCAGGGAAAACATCCAGCGCGGCGCCCGCAAGCCTACCGGTCCGCAGTGTCTCGATCAAGTCCCTGTGATCTACCACCCCGCCCCGGGAGATATCAACCAGGTATGCGGAGGATTTCATTGCATCCAGCTCTTCAGCAGCGATCATCCCGCGCGTATCAGGGGTCAAAGGCACAGCGACGACGACGTAATCACACTCTTTGAGCATTGAAATCAATGCCTGGGGAGGGTAGAGAAGGTGCACAGAATCACCACCTGGGTCACCAACACCTTCTATTCCATACCCGGGATCTTCTGGATTCTTCGCATCGGCTTTTGTCGCCAGGACCTTAGCACCAAAAGCACAGCACAAACGAGCCACCTCTCGCCCGATACTGCCGTAGCCGATAATACCTACTGTGCTCTGGTTCAGCTCCTGAGGGTAGAAACGTTCTCCCCGGTCTGCTGGCCAAACCCTCTGCTTCTGAAAATCGATGATCTCTGGTGTATGGTGTCCAAGGTTCAGGATCATACCCAACACATACTCAGCAACCTGTGGTGCAGAGGCACCGCTTAAGGTGGTGGCGACCAGATCTGGTTTCCGCAGGATGGGGGCATCAATGACGCGCTCATTACCTGCCCGGTGGAACTGAATCCACCTTAAGTCTGAAGCCTGCTCCGGTTCTGGAAGCACTTTGTTTGTGTAAAGCACCTCGACACCCTCCCAGGAGTCTTCTGGCAGTTCTTCCACAGTAAGGGTTGGGAGATATATCACCTCTAAACGCGGTGAGACCGCTTGGATCTGGTCCAGCAATTCTTGGGCGAATTCAACGGTGATCAGGACCTTAATTTGATTGTTCATGTTGGTTAAAGTGGGATATTTGTGGGATAAAAGTGGGATATGGGGTTCTCAAGAGATTATCGGACTCCAAGCAGTTTATCAAAATCATGGGTGGATGTCAAATTTGGGCAACATTTTAATCTTCACCGAAGATCTCCGCCAGGTAACCCAATTCCACCAGGGCGGCCAGCACCTTCTCTCGAGCGCCAGGTTTAACAACCACCGCTGTTGGTCCGAGCGGGTCGCCTAGAAAACGGGCTGCCTTGGAGGCGCGCAATTCATCCAAAATCGCAGGAGATCCCAGACGCAGCACCAGAAACTGCTCCATGTGAGCTTGACTCCCTTGCTCTTCCCACCTCTCCAGCGCTTTCACCAGATTGGGTGGAATTAACTCTGAATTTATACGCAACAGGGCTAGTAATTGGCTGATGTGCAGATCCTGGTTTCGGGCTCTCTCCAATGAATGTGGCGTGATCCGGTAGCGAAATGAGTTCTCATTATATTCTTCCCACTGGCAGAAACGAGCAATCTGGTAACGTACAGCTCGCGGTACATGAGTCGAGAGTTGCAGGCGCGCGTCAGATCTGACCTGGATCTTTCCCTTCTCCACGGACATACCTGCTGGTGCCCGGCCCCCTAGAAGGTCTTGCGACCATTTTGAGAAGCGAAAGGCTGTGACCGATTTATCTTCCGCTGGCGCGGCCAGATCAACGATCCCCAACCAATGCAGTGGCCCGGTGATGATGAAGCGGATCAGCTGCCCATCCACCTGATCCCAATGCTCAAAACCTCGCAGGTATTCTCCACTTTCACGGTGGCGGATGAACCAGGAATCGTAATCTCCAGCTGGACGCTGAAAATCGGGGTTCTGCTGGCGGATCGCAGCAATAAATGCGGTCAAGCTCCACCAGGCTCCCTTTTCTATGGTCGCCAAAAAATTCAGCACAGCTCCCCTTGTGGTCAGTGGATCATTTTCCCATTCCCCCTCAAAAGCCAACCCGGGGATTAGGGCAAGATCATTGAAGTTCTCACTTTTCTGCCAGGCCAGGGCCAATTGAGTCAGAGCTACCCCGCGCTCTGACTCTAAGAACCGGCGGGTCGGCTCAGATATTGGTGAATCACGCTCATCCAGCAAGCCTGCTGCGCGCAATAGGCTTTTCAACGTCGTTGTCGTCAGCGGGAAAGGTCCTGAGTAGGAAGAAAGCGGGACTTCATCCGCAGGAATGCCCAGGCGCAGCCCAGCGAGCATTGTACAGGCGTCATCCAGGATGCAATCGTTGGCGAGAAAAGGATGAGCGCGCTGCGCAGGCAAAGCAGAACCTCCCAAAGCAGGTTCAGCATCGAAACTATCAACCAGCAATATAGCCATCAAATCATCCGGGATATAGGCATGTTCTTCCGGTCCGCCAGGTGAATCAAAAAAAGATCGACCTACCAGCGCGCGGTAATACAAGACCTCTGCGAACGAAATTGGATCGCGGAAAGGTTGGGTGCGATCCCTGCGCCCGGGGCCCATCTCCCGGATGAGCCCATAGCGGCGCGTGAAGAGTGCCCAGGGCAGACGACCAGAATTGCGCTGCAAATCTGCTAAAGCATCCTTTGCTCCTTCAGTCAGGGTATCAACCACTTCGCTGACTTGTTCAGGTTGAAGCATAAGGGTGACTAGAGTTTCCAAACCCTGTTGGAATTCCATTGCCTCAAGCTCTATCCCCCATAATTCGGCCACGATCTGCAGGTATCCCAGGTCATATCCCCCCAAAGTCTGGGTGAGGTCAGGCATAATTTTGATTCACAGGAGTTCCATCAACATTTAAACCATGACTTCCAGGGCAGCCGGCAGAATCTTCACCGACAGTTCGCGGATGTCGGTGCCGAAGCCAGCAAAGATCTCACCATCTGTGTGTATGATCAATGGACGATCCGACTTCAAGTGTAATTCCCGAAATCTATTGATTCTAACCTGATGAAATCGTCCATGAGTTCCATTCATCACCTCAGGCAATAAGCGGAACATCATCCAACGCGGCACATTTGTAATGGAGGCGTAATCCAGCCAGCCATCATCAACCAAAGCCTCAGGAGCAACGTGGAATCCACCACCCTCTCGCGCGCCATTGCACAGCACCAGCAGCAAGCTATGATCTTGCCAGCTCTCTTGATCCGATTTAAACTCAAGGAACGCCGGATCGTGGTTGAGCATGATCGTTTGGATGGCGGAAATGAGGTACACGAAAAAGCCCCTTAGAATGGGTACCCTGTGGGAGCGAATGTTTGCGGTAGCATCGAAACCGATGCCGAGTGTATTATCCCAATACTCGCAACGATCACCGCTCTCGATCGAGGCGATATCGACACGTTTAGGCTGCCCGGTGAAAACCCTGCGCATGGCAAGATCAGGCTTCGACTGGATGCCCACATTGCTGGCGAAATCGTTCCCAGTGCCAACCGGTACGATCCCTAATCGAGGTCGTTTCTCTTCCGGGACCTCCATGAGGCCATTAATAACCTCGTGAGTTGTTCCATCTCCACCAACTGCGATCACCAATTCATAACCGCCTTCAGCCGCCTGGCGAGCCAATTCTGTGGCATGGGTAGGATAAACTGTCCCGGTCCAATCTGCACCGCCAAACTCCTCCACAACTGAACGTAAATCTGCTCCCCACCGCCAGGCGCGCCCCACATCCGCATTGGGATTGATGATCAATTTTGTTTTGTGCTTTGGCATCTTGGGTGTTAGTACTTGGGTTTCAATTTAGAAACTGGTAAAACGATTTGACCCTCCGTCTCATCTCCTAAAAACATTACTTGCTCTCGCTGCATACCCGCCAACCAGGCGGTGTAAGCGGCCACCAGCGCATCCAGTTCCTCCACTTCATAGAGATCCTCTATCGGTAAGATGCCTTGCAGCAGGCGGTGACGGGTGATCTCCTCAAAGATGTACATCGGATCGGGGATATCTAAATCACATTTATAAAGGACTAATTGGCGCTGCAAGCGACCTTCCAATGAATGCTTCGGGAACGGCATTACTTCCAGCAAGGCAGTGAAACTGGCATGGGGATACACCTCCAGATACTGGTGGGGGGCATCCTTCTGAGGATACGTGCGGTAATCCAGGTGATTCAATCTCTGGTAGAGGATGAAACCCTGCTGCATCCAACCGGGACAATCCTCCGCTAAAGCGGATGTCCCTGGAACGAAGATATTGTGCTGGCGCAGTTGGTATTCAGCTACCCTGAAATTCCGCCATCGACCGGGTCGCGGAGGTGGCGATAGACGATCGCGCACTTCTGCGCGGGTCATCAATCCCAGATTAGGGCTGCGCGGCGCGCAAACTGCAACGATCGCCGATTGCTGACCAGCCGTAAAGGCCAGCACTTCCTCCATATTGCCCTGACCGATCGCCAGCAGACTCCGTTCGAGGTCTAAGGCGGCGTAAGTGAAAGGTCGGGTGCCAGCCGTAGGGTCTATCCCAATGTAAGTGGTATTACTGTAAAACATTCCAATTTGTTGCCAGATTCAGGAGAGATTATTCTTAGATAGAGTTTAGCGCAAAAGTGGGTAAGTTGCAATAATTAAATCAACCTCGATTCGGGATAAGAGAGGG
>JBFFIU010000257.1:0-5365 GCA_041556275.1 Anaerolineales bacterium
CGCTGGCTTAATAACTTTTATCCTGTGCATTGCTGGCGATCTGATATTTGATTGGTCAATGTATCAGTTTTGGTTGCTGCTCATGCCAGGATTTGCCTGGCCGCTGACACCGAGTGGGATCATATTCGCCTTGATCTGGTTGATATCTTATAGTGTGTACTTCGCAGCCATTATCGTGTTTCCCTACAATCTCTTCGTTGAGAGAAAATCTGTCTAATTAGTGATCACTTGTCCCTCCATGTTTGGGGAATGTGATATTTCGACCCTCCTCGGATTTCAGGAGAACATGGCTGAAGTGTTATTGACTTCCATCATGTTCAATAATGACATTCTGCATGAGCAAGATTGCCTATGTCGACTCCAGCTATCTGGCGGATTACAAATCCAAGTCAGATCATATATGATTTGTACAAAACAGAACAATGTGGAGAATTAGCTATTGTGACAAATAAATATCCTATTGTTGTAATTTTTTTCATTATTGTTTCCGGCTTATTAATCTCCGGTTGTAGTACTACTAATTCATTGGAGAATCCTCAAAGACAAAGTTACGAGATAGCTCCCCTGACAGGGATGCCATTGGAAGTGCAGTCTGCACCTGTAACTGTAAAGCAAGCATATCAGTTCGCTGTAGCGAACCCGGACATCCTCAGCCAATTACCTTGTTACTGCGGTTGTGGTGGGATGGGTCATACCTCTAACTACTCCTGCTACATTTCTGGGGAAGGTGACAATGGCGAACTCACTTTTGATAACCATGCCTTAGGTTGCTCAATCTGCGTCGACATCACCCAGGATGCTATGCGGATGCTCGAAGAGGGAAAATCGACTAGTGAAATTCGCACCTATGTCGACCAGACCTACAGCCTTTTTGGTCCTTCAAATATGGAGTAATGCAGGATTAGTAGAGCTCTATGACTGGATGACAAGATGCGTTCTTCGAACTACAAATTTCTAATCGTGTTTCTTTTTGCAGCTCTGCTAGTTGCCTTCGCCCCATTGCCATTTCCCCGGAATGAACCAAGGCATCGTAGTTTCCTAATAGACTCCAGGTCCTTTGCTTTTAGTCCAGCAGAAATCAAAGTTAATCAGGGTGATCTGGTCACAATCAACTTGACATCCAGCGATGTGGTGCATGGTCTTTATCTAGACGGGTACGACTTGCAGATCAGCACAGATCCTGGGCAGACCAGCGAACTGACATTCACTGCTGACCAGTCCGGGAGCTTCCGCTTCCGCTGTTCAGTTACTTGCGGGGACCTGCACCCGTTCATGATAGGCAAGCTTAAAGTCGGTCCCAATCTGTTGTTATGGCGAGCAGCTGGACTGGCCATCCTGGCAGCCATGGCGGGTGCGTGGAGATTCCGCCAGTGACCCGCATATCTTTGAATAGCCTTCCAGGATTCAATTTCTGGATCAAGAGCCGCTGGCCGCAATTGATCATCCGCTCTGCTCTGCTTGGTGGATTCTTAATTGCCATTCTAGCCGGGTTTCTTGGGACCCCAGTGGGAAACCGGAATATCAGCATTGTCGTAGTGTGGATCGCCTGGTGGGCGGCGCTGATATTGGTTGCTGTACCGATCTTTGGACGCGGATGGTGCAGCATCTGTCCAATTCCCATGCCTGGAGAGTGGTTGCAAAACAAGGCTGTACTCGGTCCGCCTGAAAATAGGCGCTCTTCAAAATCAAGTCGACGGTTCCCCAAGAGGATCCGTAACATCTGGTTACAAAATGGGGCTTTTTCGATCCTGGCAGTATTTAGTGTGGTAATTCTCACCCGCCCCGTTGTTACAGCCTGGATGCTTCTGGCGCTTATACTCGTCGCCATTGGAGTCAGCCTATTTTATGAGCGTCGAGTTTTCTGCAGGTACTTATGCCCTGTTGGTGGTTTTATTGGCATATATTCTCAACAGGCACCCTTAGAACTACGGGTTGCCGATTCAACCATTTGTGCTTCCCATAAAGAAAAATCCTGCTACCAAGGTAACGAAGCTGGTTACGGCTGTCCGTGGGATGTATATCCAGGCAGTTTGAGGGCGAATACCAATTGTGGGTTCTGTATGGAATGCTTGCGAACCTGTGAATATGACAATATCCTGATCAACTTGCGCTCTTCAGGGGACAACTTGTCCAATGTAAAAGGAAAATTTCTCGATTCGAGTTACAAGGCCTTCATTATGTTGGGCAGCGCCATCATTTACTCTGTGGTTATGCTGGGTCCTTGGAGTGCATTGAAAGCGGCTGCCTACCAAATCGGGTCACTTTACTGGTGGGGTTATGCCATTGGTCTGCTCGTCATTATCTGGGCAGCACTACCTGGATTATTCTACTTAGTGACGAGAGCAGCTCAGCGACTAGGACCATCCGTCCAAAATAAACGACAGATCTTCAACGCGTATTCCAATGTACTGGTGCCGCTGAGTTTGACAGCCTGGATCGCTTTCAGTGTATCGTTCGTTTTCGCTAATGGCTCCTACTTGCTGCCGGTGCTTTCCGACCCCTTCGGGTGGGGTTGGGACTTATTGGGAACATCCAATGCGATTTGGAAACCATATCTCAGCCAGTACGTACCCATCCTCCAAGCCTTCGTTCTGATTGGAGGACTCTTCTGGTCGGCCAGTAAGAGCAAACAAATTGCCGATGAAATGAAAGCTCCCCGCCAAGCTTTGCCCATTATCTTTTTTTGCTCTTTTATTACTATCAGCCTTTTGTGGTTATTCGTCGGATGAAAATGGAAAATATCGCTCGAATTTCTGCACTATTATTGGTCTTTGGGGCTTCCCTCATCATCATTGCGACTCGCTGGACACATGAGGACGGCGTGGTGGAAGTTCACGCTACCATGCCAGAGAGGGGGGGATGGCTTCCCGATGACGTCACCACTCAAGTAAACGAACCGCTCAACTTGCGTCTCATTTCCGATGATGTTGTGCATGGCTTTGCCGTTGGGAAGAGCGACCTGGAGCCTGTTGATATCCTTCCTGGGAAGCCGACTGATATCACGCTCAATTTTAACCAGCCGGGTACATACACCTTCTTTTGCACACGTTGGTGCGGGACAAATCACTGGCGTATGCGCGGCACCATCACGGTAGAAGGCGACACACCAATTGCAATTTCTGAAGAAGGTACATCCCCACTTTATCTAGATTTAGGCATTGACCTAGATGAACCCCGAGACCTGCTAGAAATCAACCTTGGGCGACTACCATCAGTCGAACGCGGTGAGCAATTAGGGATTGACATTCCAGATCGGTATCTCTCCCGTGAATATTACTTGTCCCATACTCCCTACCAGACTTGGGGTGATCTTCGCACTGAGTCCTTCAGCAGGAACTTGAACGATGCTCAAGTGTGGGACCTAGTCGCGGTAGTTTGGTCCGAGGGCAGTACAAATCAATCCATCAATGAGGGTCAAGAACTCTACAGCCAGAACTGTGCTGCATGTCACGGCTCCGATGGGCGTGGTGATGGTGTATTTGCACTGGATCCTTCGATTACACCAGAGCCTGATTCTATGGAAGATGAACTGGCTCACCCCCCCGATTTTACTGACCCACTTAAAACTTTCAGTGCCAGCCCAGCGCTGCTCCAGGGAAAAATCATACGTGGCGGGATGGGGACTGGCATGCCTTCCTGGGGGCATATATTTAGCGAAGACCAAACCTGGGCATTGACTGATTACCTGTGGATGTTTTCAATCCAGGATATTAAGGAGTAAAGCATGGTAAAACGAAAACAGCTATCTCGCCAGGCGAGCCGGGAGCGTGTCCGAAAACGACGCAGGCAAAAAAGAATTGTGCCGGCCGTTGTATTAGTGGCAGTAGGAGTTGGCCTGATAGCATCTGCCTGGTATCTGCTTGCCGGACGCAGTTCAGCGCAAACTGGATTTGAAATAATCGCCGAAGACGTGGTTTATAACCAACCTTTGACTGCTATTCATGAAATGGAACCACCAAGCCTGGCATCCATCTCATTTCTACCTAAAGATGGACCTCAACCGGAGATATCTATATCGGAAGACTTCTACAGTTTTGGCAGTATTGGACCAACTGATGTGGTCAAGCATGACTTTGCTATCTCGAATACAGGCGAGGCACCCTTGACGATTAATCGCGCCTATACTACCTGCGGCTGCACGACAGCCGAATTTACAGCTACTGTCATCCCTCCGGGGAAAATGAGCATAGTCACTATGATATTGGATGCCGGGTTCCATGATGTGCGTGGCCAATCGGTGAGACGCGGCATCATCATTGAAAATAATGATCCGCAGACCCCACAGGTAGAAATCTGGGCCGAAGCCTCAGTCCGAAGACAGTAATCATAGGATCATGCGAATGACATCGATAGAAAAATCTGAAGATTTTGCTGTTGATACGCCTCCAAAGGTGACACCTCGCAGGATACTGTGGCAGGTGTTGGCTTTCTCTTTCATCCTGTCTCTTCTGGGTTTGTTGGGCTGGGGATTGAAAGAAACCAGAGCAGGACCTGTTCAGTCTGGCATCGCACCGGATTTCACATTGACGAGTTTCAATGGAGAGACGCTCACATTGAGCGACCTGCGTGGTCAGGTTGTGGTAATCAATTTTTGGGCTTCCTGGTGTCCTCCTTGCCGCGAGGAAGCAGCATATCTTGAGCAGACCTGGAGAATGTACAAGGATCTGGGTGTAGTGTTTATCGGTGTAGATTACCTGGATACTGAGGCGGAAGCTCTGGCTTATATGGAGGAGTTTGATATCACCTACTTCAATGGACCAGATTTGAGGACCAAAATATCTCAAGCTTATAAGATACAGGGGGTTCCAGAAACATTTTACGTAGCCAAGAATGGTGAACTCAGAGGATTAAAGATTGGTCCCTTAGTATCTCCGGAGCTCGATCAAAAAATTGAAGAACTGGTTGCAGAACCATATCCATAAGTGACCAATTGTAATCCTAAGGAGTTTTCATGGCATCCAGTTACTTGCTTTCATTACGCGAAGGGATAGAAGCCGCCCTTTTGATTGGGATAGTTCTTGGGGGATTGAGCAAGTTGAATCGTACCCATCTCAGCCCTGTTGTGTGGCGAGGGGCAATTGGTGCAGTAGTGGTCAGCTTCATCATCGCATTGGGACTTAATCGATTGGGAGCTTCCCTAGTTGGTGATTCCGAAATGATTTACGAAGGCATTACGATGCTGTTTGCAGCTGGAATCCTTACCTGGATGATTTTCTGGATGCATAATCGATCTAGAACATTGAGACATGAGCTAGAATCAGAGGTTCGTCGAGCAGTATTGGACAGTGGGAAAAAGACTTTATTTGTCCTTGCTTTTATTGCTGTGTTACGCGAAGGAGTTGAATTAGCAATCTTCTTGACCGCA
>JBFFIU010000258.1:0-5352 GCA_041556275.1 Anaerolineales bacterium
AAATGTTGGACAGTTATGCTAATGTAGGTTTATATCAGTATATAGAACATTTCCTTCTTTCGCAAGCAAAAACGCGCTTCTTCGTTTGATAACTGTGCGATAAGTTTGAGCCTAAAGGGAAGCGGATTTCACAACTTATTGGTCACAAATATACAACATGTGATGGACATTTGTTGCTGGTCGAATTTTAATATAACCATAACGAATATTTTTCTCTGCTACAAGTGCTCTGGGGATGACAACAGGTATCCACTTGCCAAGTGCCTCAGGGGCGTTGGCAGCAAAACACACCCCAAAGAGACACTGCTTCCCGGCAGGATAATTCGGTATATACTTTGCAGGAGAGATGACTTGGAACATGACTTCTTCTATACAGGGTCTTTCAGATGCACAGGTGTTGGATCGGCAAGCGCGCGGACTGAGTAATGCAGTGGAGTTCAAAACTGGACGCTCTTACCTGGGTATCCTGCGCAAGAACGCTTTCACCTTCATTAACACTGTGTTGTTCGCTATCAGCGCCCTGCTGGTTTTAATGGGACAGGTTGGCGATGCTCTGGTCACTGCGGGATTGGTGTTATTGAATGTTGTGGTAGGTGTATACCAGGAAGGGCGAGCCAAGTATAAACTCGACCGGCTTGCGTTGCAGGTGCGTGCAAAGGCGAGTGTGATACGTGAGGGGGTGGAGAGATCGATCGATCCGGATGAGATCGTGCTCGACGATGTGCTCATTTGCCGCGCTGGGGATCAAATCCTGGCGGATGGACGAGTGATCGGTGGTGGACCGTTTACAATCGATGAATCAAACCTGACCGGCGAATCGGAGCGCATTTACAAAGGTATTGGCGACCCGGTATATTCCGGCAGCTTCTGCACCGCTGGCTCTGCTATTTATCAGATAGAGAAAGTAGGTGCTGACAGCACGATTAACCGCCTGACAGCTGCAGCACGCGCCTTTCGCCAGGAGAAGACTCCCCTGCAGCGCGATATCGATACCATCATCCGTGTCCTGGTGGTGCTGGTCACCTTGTTGGGCGTCCTGCTAGGGGTTTCATTGCTGCTCTCCGGAACGACAGTGGTTGAATATCTGCGCATCGCGGCGGTTGTGGTGGCGCTGGTTCCGCAGGGATTGTTCGTTATGACCACCGCTGCGTATGGCATGGGCATGCTGCGTGTGGCGGGGAAGGGAGCCCTGATCCAGGAGGTGAACGCGGTCGAGTCCACCAGCCATGTAGACTTGTTATGCCTGGATAAGACTGGCACCCTGACGACGAACCAGATTTTGCTGAGTGATGTTATCCCGCTTGGGGAGGGCATATTAGATCGGCAGGCTTTATTGTCTATCCTGGGTGATTTCGCAGCCAGTATGGGGGTTGAAAACCGCACATTTTCCGCCATCCTGAGCGAAATACCTGGAATCGCACATGAGGTGAGCGAAGAGATACCCTTCTCCTCAGAGTATAAGTGGAGCGGGCTGCGTTATGCTGGGGATGGAGGGGATACTACATATGTACTCGGTGCGCCTGAAATTCTTGCAGAAGAAATTCCATCCAACGCTGAGATCATGCAGGAAGTTGAAAGCCAGACTGCGCTTGCCCACCGGGTGCTGCTTTTTGGGCGTGGTCAAGGACAATTTGAGCTGTCTGGGGGAGATGGCACACCTCAGCTTCCGAAGAAACTGGTGCCGTTAGGGTTGGTTGTCTTCCAGGAGGAATTACGAAAGGATGCCCGCCAGACGCTGGATCACTTCAGTGACCTGGGCGTAAAGATCAAGATCATTTCTGGAGATCACCCAGCAACGGTGGCTGCGATGGCACGGCAGGCCGGGTTGAATTACGAGGGTATCCTCTCGGGGCTGGATCTTGAGCAGATGGACACAGCCCAGCTGGAAGAAGTTATCGAGGAGACGACCGTCTTCGGGCGCATCACGCCTAAGCAGAAGGAGCGCTTGATTGAAGCCTACCGCCAGAAGGGATATTACACAGCCATGATCGGCGATGGCGTCAATGATATCCTTTCGCTTAAACGCGCCCGTTTGAGTGTTGCTGTGCAAAGTGGTGCGCCTGCCACGCGCAGCATTGCAGACATTGTACTGTTGGAGGATCGGTTTTCCGCCCTGCCGGTCGCTCTGCAGGAGGGTCAGCGTATCATCCGCGGCATGCTGGATGTGATCCGCTTGCTCTTAACGCGCACACTCTACGTCTTCTTGCTGGTCGTTGCTACGCAGATCGCCCGGGTGCCATTTCCGGTGACACCCAAGCACAACGCACTGATCGCGCTGCTGACAGTGGGTATCCCTATCCTGGCAATCGCGGTCTGGGCCAGGGTAGGAAAATCGCCCAGCAGCATGCTGCGATCCACCTTGCATTTTGTCCTGCCAGCCGCTTTTACGATCTCTTTCCTGGTCACCGGTGTTTACCTGGTTTATTTGGGAGTGACGAATGATGTCCCCTTGGCGCGCACTGCGCTGACCGCGGCTTCTATCTTCTGCGGGCTGCTGCTGTTACCTTTTGTGGAACCGCCTAATTCATGGTGGGTGGCGGGTGATGAGCTGAGCGGCGACCCACGCCCCAGCTTGCTGGCTTTCATCATGCTGGCGCTGTTCGGCTTGGTGATGAGCGTGCCCGTGCTGCGCGGTTTCTTCGAACTGGTACCCCTGGGGGTGCGGGACTACCTGATCATCGCCGGATTGGCCTGTCTTTGGGCGCTTCTCCAGCGCATGATTTGGCGTGGCCGTGTGTTCGAGCGTTTGGTAGGGATGGAGGCGTATAAATGGAATACCTAAGGGTAATGGGTTTTCTTTCGAGCTAGCCCAATTTCCAAAGTCTCAACCCAACCAAGATGTACCAGGCCAGCGAAAGCAAACCCCCGCCGATATACTGCACGGCGACGATCGCCCCCTGGATGGGTGTATAGTCCCCAGTGCTCGTATAATGACCCCCGCCAATAATGCCTACCACTAGGATGCCGAATCCCAGGATGCCCACCCAGGCGGTGGCTTTACTGAACGTCTCGCTGCGCAGCATGAGGATCGAGAGAACAAAGCCGGCCAGCCAAACCAGCTGCATGCCTGCATAAAGCTGGCCAGTGCCCCTGGTCACGGCAAGCATCGATTGTCCCGCTGCCAGCAGGATGGATTTTTCTGCTTCAGTCGTTGCAGCCACATACTCCTGGCTGAGGGAGAGCATAGAAAAAGCCGTGTTGGTGGCGATGAAAACTGCCATACCAACGAAGACAAATGCGGTTGCGATTAACGACCAGGTCCTATTGGATTTCTTGAGGACAGCATAAAGGGCAAGGGCCATTGGACCCCAGAAAATCATGATGATGACATCAGCCAATCCGAGATAGAAGAGCCCGGTGACCGGACTGTCTTCAAATACCTCAAACCATTCGAGTACGGTTTCGGGCGGTGGGCTGGCGAGATTGGCAGGAACGTAAACTACCAAGGTAATGATATACATCAGGGCGCATAACAAGGCTGCAGCTCCGCCAACTTTGTAAAGAGCGTTCCAGGTAGAGTCCACAGATTCAAGACCAGGTTTATTCATGCGGTTTTACCTCCTTAGTAATTGGTTGATTGATGCAGTCTTTACCTAATTGTGTGTTTTGGGATTACCAGATGCCAATTAAGTATGTGCGACCTCTAATGTGAATTTCTGAGGAGTCATCATTATTCAAACCTAGTTGTAGCACCTTTCTGCTGGTAAGGGAGGGTCGTCGCTCTCAAAATCGCATAGACGCGTGGGGAAGAGCGACCGGAACTCTTGATCATCTCGAATCGAAAGCCCTTGAATTTGCGCCCGGACGTTATCTGAATGTGTCACCGAGATCTTGTGCTTCTGCCTCAATGTTTTCGACGAATTGCGATATGTGCAATCCGTCGACCAGCGCATGATGGACATTGACGAAGAACGGTAACCGATGGCGATCTCCCTCATTCAGCACCTTACCCAATCCCAGCAGCGGGATGGAGTCCACCTGAGGTCGTCGCGTGAGCGAGAAGGCGGTGAATGCCAGCCTGGGGATCACGGTTATCGAAAGCAGATCATCCCTAGCAAATTTACCTTCCTGATTGTGGGGGAAATCCGTCATGGAGGGGCTCTCCCTGGCCCTGGCGATGGACTCGGACGCCTGGGACGCGAAGGTTGTGAAGTGGGGATCGTAGGTAAGAGGGGTTACTCCAAATACGTCGTCACCTCCAAGCACAGTGATCAATGGATGAACGATATCGTGCTCAATGACTTGTTCACCGCGGATGCGCTGACGCAGCTCGGGCACGCGGTTCGCCGCCTTTGTGATCGCGTATACCAGGGTGATGGTCGGTGAAGCTCCAGCTCTGACTCGGTTTGCCCACAGATCGGTGATATCCACCTGTGCGCAAATACCGACATGGGGGAACTCCATCCCACTGTAGAGACGGAAATGCTCTTTTCGAGGCCAGCTGTTTAGCTCAATCACACGCATGGCTCATGCCTCCTTTATCCCGCAGAAAAATCGACTTCTAAAGCTGTTTTGTAAGAAAGTAGCGTTGATGCCCAGCAGGAAAATCGTGTAGTTGGCCAAAAACCTGATAACCATGTTTTTTATAGAAGTCTGGGGACTGAAAACTGAATGTGTCTAAATAAGCATTCTTAGCACCACGTTGTCGCGCTTCATCTTCGGCAAGCGTCAAAAGACGATGGCCAAATCCGTGGCCACGAAGTTCCTCTTTAACCCACATTAAGTCAATATACAACCAATCCCAATATGTTGCGCCTATCACACCGCCTACAATTTCTTGGTCAGGTGCTTTAAGAACGAAACACAGATTTTTACCTTTATCATCACCTGCTTGTTGTTTGTTGTAATCACTAATGCCACCTCCGATTATCCCCCATTCTGGCTGATCAACATTGACAATTTGATATTCTTCATCCATATGATATTGTTTAAATCCTTTCTTGAAAATTCGATTCATCCCGAGAATATAGAAATAGGCTCTTCTGGTATTTTATGAAATGCTCTGTTGGAGGTAACGGGCGAACTGGTTGAATACCGAACCTGTTAATTCAATATCTCCTCTCAGATATATTATACAGATAACTGATTTGGGTAAAAGCTTTTTGGGGTCTTTTCAGCGCTCAAATCACGGATAATCCGAATTATTGAATATTATTCCCTAAGAAATTTTGAGGCGGAATCATTCAGTTGAATTGCACTTGATAAAAATATCCTCTCTAAAAAGCAAGAGAGGATATTGAAGTAATGAGCGCAGCAGGGCTCGAATTTCAGTCAGGGTCTTAAATGGATAGCCTGCAACTGACCGAATACGAGATCATTTTCATGATTTCAATTGGGTTCAAGTTGATTCAA
>JBFFIU010000259.1:0-5350 GCA_041556275.1 Anaerolineales bacterium
GCTTTATCCAGTAATTGAACCTCCTCTTCAGTCAAATTGAGGTCAACAGCTCCCAGGTTATCTTCGAGTTGCTTTAATGTGCGCGGCCCAATGATCGGGCTGGTGATCAACGGGTTAGCCAGCATCCATGCCAGCGCTATCTGTGAAACTGACTTCCCACCTTTATCTTTCCCCAATTTTTCCATTTTATCCAGGAGTTTCCAATTTGCCGCTGAGTAGTGACGTTGCACCCCGCCCGCTCGGGAACTCTCTGGTGCTGGGGAATCTTCCCGGTATTTTCCGGTCAGAAATCCGCCTCCCAATGGGCTGTAGGGCAGCACGCCCAGTGAATAGGTTCGACAGATATCCGCCAGTTGGCCTTCAAATTCACCCCGGTGGACAAGGCTGTAGTGGGGTTGCAGCGTATCGTAGCGCACAAGGTTATCCCGGTCGGAGACCCACAGAGCCTGCATCAATCGCCAGGCTGGGTAGTTCGAACAACCGATGTAGCGCACTTTTCCCTGGTGGACCAGATCATCCATTGTGGAAAGAGTCTCCTCAATGGGTGTGTTCTCATCATACCAATGAGTCTGATAGAGGTCGATATAATCCGTGCCCAGGCGTTTTAAGGATGCGTCAACTGCCGTCATGATGTGGGCACGGGATAAACCCTCATCATTCGGGCCATCGCCCATCACCCCACGCACCTTTGTGGCGATGATCACTTTTTGGCGCGGGATGTTCGCTTTTTGCATCCAATCGCCGATGATGCTCTCTGCGACACCACCTGGATTCCCCTCTGCCCATCGAGAGTAAACATCTGCGGTATCGATGAAGTTGATCCCAGCCTCGAATGCGGCAGACAGAATATCATGTGAACTGTCTTCATCTGCAGTCCAGCCGAATTGCATGCTTCCCATGCATAGTCCAGATACCTTCAGCCCGGTACGCCCCAGGTAGCGATAATTCATTTTATTCTCCCGATTTATATAAAATCTCTTTAGTTTATGAATAAGTTCTTTGCAAAATGATTGAAATGAACAGTTGGTGTAATAGAGTCAATCCCAATTTGAGGATTATTCGTGCGATTCGATCGAGAATTTGTTCCCTTCCGGATCGACGCCATCACAGACCCAGATTCCAGACGCTGCTGAGCGGATCTCAGCCATAGAGACGCCCCGATCGAGTAGTGTCTGGCGGACTGCCAGAATATCTCCAACATTAAATACGATCTTCGGCGCATCGTCTCCCAAACGGCGCTTGCCTCCCGCATGGAGCGCTAGGGTGCAAGGTCCGCTCTCCAATTCCACCCAAAAGACCTCACTGAAATCTTCGGCATTTGAGGGGGATTTGACTTTTAATCCTAATTTATCATGGTAGAACGATACCTGTGCCTTCATATCCTCGACGTAGAGGATCACTTCCATGATCTCGCCAACTCCAGAGTGATTTTCCAATTTGATCTCCTCAAAAAATAAGTGCTGTCACATTGATTTCAAAGATAATTTATTCGCCAATTATACACACTATACTAAAATTCATTTGCGGCTTGAGGTAAAAGAAAAAGCGATGATCAATGTGAGAGGTTCGCTATTGATCACCGCTAAAGTACTATCTCTTCAAGTTTGGTGGAGTTAACTCTTCCTTGCCTCTTCAATGGTCGCCTTCATCTGATCCAAGTGAAGGTAGAATTGGTAGGGTTGTTCAAGAAAGTTGTATGCAAGGCGCCAGTAGCTGCCTTTTCGCGCCATGAATTCATTGGGGAGATGGATTAGGATCTGCACGGTCTCGTCCATACTGCGCTTGTATTCCTGGACCAAATCCTGGATGGTTGGGAAGGTGGCAATCGTTGCCTGGTTAAATTCATCGATATTTCCACCATAATCATCTGCAAAGCGTTCGTGACCCCCAACCAGTTCCACAATAAAGATGTGATTAAATCGTTCATCTTGGATCAGATGAGCCAGATTGTCCTTAAGGCTCCAGGTATCAGGTGCTGATTTAAAATCTGCCTCTTCTTCGCTCACCCCTTCCAGGAATTCATCCAATTGGATTTCGATCTCTTCGTATCGGGTTCTTACCTGATTTGCCAGTTCTTTTGCGCTCGCGGGGATATCAGGTAGCGGTCGTTTGGAGAGCTCCATCATGACGCTCTTCTTTTCGCTTCCCCGGTAGAATTCTACCTCGATCTCATCTCCAGCACGGTATCCACTTAAAGCCTTTTCAATGCTGTCGAAATCGAGGATTTCGACACCCGCCATACCGACAATGATGTCGTCTGCTTTCAGCCCGGCTTCCCCGGCTTTCATGCCGTCTACGGTTCCTGACAGGCGGATACCTTTGTTGACCGGGACTCCCAATTGTTCGGCGATCTTGGCATTGAAATCATTGAGCATTATCCCTAGCATGGGGCGCATCACAAAGCGCTGATCTTCACCGGTTTCGAGCACAGAGACCAGGTTCTTCAGGCTGTTTTCCCAGCCTTTTTCGATCTCGACAGTGCTCTGCGACCACTCCTCTCCGCTGCCTATGCCGCTGTGAGCCAGGGTTACCAACGTGCCGTCATCTTGCGGGGTGAAATTCACCTGGACTCTTGTGACAGCTGGTTCTCCGCGGCCAAACCAGGTGAAGGCAACTTTTTTGCCCTCCTCTGCCTGGGTGAAGCTGCCACTCGTATAAAACCCGGATGTCCACCATAGGTAGAGTCTGCCGCCGGGGTGTGGACTTACCGTGGCGACATCACACAGCCATTCGCGTAATGCCGTGGCGTTGGTGAAGGCTCGGTAAACTACCTCAGCTGGGGCTTTGACCTGCTGAGTGAAGGAAAGGGTTTGTTCGCTCATTGGGATTCTCCTTTTTGAAATTCTAGATGAGGTAATTCTACCTGATCAACTCATTGTTGATCCAAATGGTTCATTTCGATATGTATAATGAGAATAAAAGACTGGGACACTCATAGTCATCGGCGCCATCATTACCCTTACAAGCCTAATTAGAATTGTTCACTTCTGGAATATAGATAGTCCGAAATTATTTTTTGTGGGAATATCAATGATTAGTTATTGTGATCAATGGGTTGCGCATCCGCTGGGAGATGTCAATCGCTACTAGCGCGATAATGATGATCGCGATGGTGATGATGAGAAGAGGGGAGCTTAGCCCCCCACCCCAAATTGCCAGAACGGTAAGCGCGAATGCTGCCAAGACCCGCGTCCACACCTGTGGCTTGCGCGCCATTTCCTCAGCTCTCTCGGGAACAGCCCACTCGAGAGCTGCAATAGCCAGCAGCACCACAACCAGCGCTCCACACAACAACAGCCGCTTTTCATCAGCTAACGCCTCTCCTGGAGCCAGGTCTAACACCTTGGTCCCCGCCACGCCATAAGCTGCCAGCGCTGCCAGGAATGGGTAATGCAGGTCGATCCAGAAACGCGGTTTAGCATTCTCATCATTCAGATTGGAGTGATCCAGGTGGTCGAAATACAGCCACCACAAGCCGACTGATATCATTAGCAGCCACACTCCATGGAATGTTGTGAGCAGGTAGTTCTCACGCTCGCTAGCCCCTAACGCAGCCTTGAGGAAGAACTCACCCAGGACGATGATGGTTAACTCGCCAAAGCGGTCCAGGACGTAGTGGGTTTTCACTGGAGGTTTTTCCATCTCTGGACGATCAAGCCACTTGAAGATCCTGGGTATGATGAATGGGGCAATCAACCCTAATGCCGTAGCCACAGCCCACCATGGAAATCCAAACGGTTGAAAGAGGGCGATCACCAACCACATTACAGTCAGTGTCGAGAAAAGAACGACATGAGCTCCGGTGAAGGATCGGTATTCAGGATGCCGATACCAGGCCCGGGCATACATCAGAGCCAGGATGGTCTTGCTGGCAGCATAAGCCAATAGAAATGTAGTGGCAGTAGCGCCTGTCACGTCATGCAGTTCAAAGGCCATGGATAGCATGACCGCCATGTAAGCTACGGTCAGCAGCCGGTGACCGATGTCGTCGGTGGGGAAGCGGCGGCTGTAGAAGACTGGCTCCAGCCATGACAACCAGATCGGGATGAACAGCAGCGCGAATTCGATCACCCCCAGCAGGGATATATCGTGGCTCAAACGGTTGCCCAATTCGACCAGGATGGCGACATACACTAGGTCGAAGAACAGCTCCAGCCATGTTGTAGACTCCTCGTGCCGGTGTGGAATGGTTTTTGTGCGTAAGAGTCTTAACATCGTGTGTTGTTATCTCCCAATTAACAGGTGGATAAATTCACTTTTCCCTGATTTTCTAAAATGTCATTGCGATGGAGCGCAGCGACTGAAGCAATCTCCCTGTTCATTTGTATATCAACATTTTGTGAGAGACTACTCCATGAAAAATCACCAGACAGCCCAAGGGGAACCTTATGCCTAAATGAAACCCAAGGCTAAACTGACAAATACCTTTATATATTACGGATGGTCATTGAGATCAACTTCATCTCTTTCTTCTTCTCTTCTTCTTTTTAGGTTCACTCTGGGGTATTTCACTTGCGCCTGCTGTCTCCTGGATGGCTGCCTCTTCTCGAGCCAGGATGCCCATCACTTCATCAGCATAACGACCCTGCTTCAGTAATGCCGCCATCAGGCGCATCGGCTCGTCAACATGCGTGAAGAAAGACTTGTATCCGGCGCATAGGTAGTTCAACCCATCTTCCCCATCGGGTGTCTTGATGAAGCGGTTGCGCGGGCAGCCGCCGTTGCAGGCAAAACGCACCGGACATTCTATACAGTATTGGGGCAGCGTATCGCGTTTGTCATTCCCAAATTTGCGCTGCTGATCGGAAGCCACCATTTCCAGCATATGCTCTTCTTTGATGTTGCCCAGCAGGTATTTGGGTTCCACGAAGTGGTCGCAGGAGTATAAATCCCCATTGTGCTCCAGCGCCAGGGCATCCCCGCAGGTCTGGCGATGGATGCACAGCGAAGCTCCCTGGCCTACCCATGAACCGAGCGCCGAATCGAACATTTGCACGAAGACTTTGCCTACATCTTTATGTACCCACTCATCGTAAATCGCGATCATAAACTGACCCCACTGCTCTGGTTTCACCGAGCGCTCGGTCACCAGGCTGCCCTCCAGCGTGTACAGCGGACGCTTTGAGCTCTTCGCCACTGGCAAATCCTCCAGCTCGACCTCAGTCGGCAAATTCTGATCGCCCCAGCCGCGGTTGGCGATCGGCAGCAGCTCTGGCGTGGCGCGTTCCACGATCGGGATGAATTGGATGAAATCCGTCTTCACTTCGTCGCGGAAGAAGCGATAAACTTCCAAGGGATGATCGGCATTGCCTGCATGCACGGTGCACAGGATGTTGAAATCGACGTTATA
>JBFFIU010000260.1:0-5350 GCA_041556275.1 Anaerolineales bacterium
CCTGGTTTGTGGCTTTGGAGTCATATTCAATAAAGATCTTTTGCGCTGTGTAGCTGGCTTTTACATCCAGAACACCATCGATGCGGCTGATACTGTGCTCCAGAACCGTGACACAATCTGAGCAGTCCACCCCTCTAATCGGGATCACCTCGTGACGATACCGATTGGCGATTTTCGCCCCAGTACGTTCGGCGATCCTTTGTACTTGCTCGAGCGAGGTTAAGGATGGATTGTAGTGCAGGCACAGGACCTGGGGATCATTTTGACGTTCTACATGGGCGCGTTGGATGCCCCTCTGGTTCTTGAGGGAAGTTTCCAACCGTTCCAGACATGCATCCTGATGGTTGGTCAATCCGGGGATTAATAAAGGGATATCAAGTTGGAGGGTCTTTTCTTCCATCGATCTCTAGCCGTGCAAAACGTGATCTACGCCGCGTTGAAATAATTGCTCGACATGCTGGTCAACCAGTGAGTAAAACACCTGCCGGCCCTGTTTATGGGCCCGGACCAGGTTCATTTGGCGAAGACCACGCATGTGATGAGAGATTCCTGATGGGCTGATTCCCACCTCGTCTGCCAACGCCTGTACGTTCAATGATCCTTTTAATAGGGCAGCGATGATCTTCACCCGGCTGGCATCGCCCAAGATATTGAATAATTCAGCTACTTGTTGGGCTTGAAGATCATTGAGTTTTATGTGCTCGTCGCTCATTAGATTAGTATTCATGACTCAAAATATAATACCTGAATATATATTCAGGTATTATTGTAATCAGTATGATAACATTTGTCAAATTCTTACTCGATAAATTCAAGATTCCTATTGCAAGCTATCTAATAAACCTGAGTTCGGGATAAGCATGGATTATACAAAGAAGCTTGTCATTTCGAGGAGCCCTTCAGAACTTCAGGATAAACTTCGCGACGAGAAATCCCTACAGCGATCCTTTGCAATGCATCTCGATAGGGATTCCTCACCTCCCCGATCTGTCCGATCAGGGACAGGCCCGTTGGGGGTTCGGAATGACACGTTAATTCACCGGACTCTTAACCCGAATTGACGTTAATAAAATAAGACGACAAAGGACGGAGCCCAATCAGCTCCGTCCAATCTTTCCAAGATTGTTAATGCTCGTGATGGGTATGCCCAGTATGAGTTCCACCACCGCTTAAGTACTTTTCTGGGTCTTTGTCAAAAGATGACTTGCATCCGGGTGCGCAGAAGTAGTAAGTCTTGCCATCATACTCAGATTTCCATTTAGCAGTCTTCTCATCAACTTCCATGCCGCATACAGGATCAATCGCCATTGGTTCTCATCTCCTTTGTTTGTGATTCTTATCTATCCGTGGAATGCTCGGTGAAAGCGATCCTTTTGCAGATATCTTCCGACTTCGCCTCCACTAGAAAGGATAAGAGACATTATATTCCAAACAAGACGTAATATGCAATTGGATTCGGCATGAATTGCATAACCTTCCGAAAATTGATCATCAATTAGATTGATTCCTGACATAAAACCATCTTGCTGAGACTTTCTCTGGGTAAAATAATAAGGCTATGTCCAGGAAATGGTTCCCATTCATTCTGATCAGCTTGGGGATGCTGATCGTTGGGCTTGGATTGGTTTACGCCCTCTATTTGCGGAGTATGGAAAGCATTGCTCCTGTTCCATTGCCAGATGAATTGGGAGAATTACCTTTACGAAGGAAAGTGACCGGCTCTTCTGCGCTGGTTGAGCTGTCCATGATGCACAGCCAAGGATTTCCTTTGAACAAAGGGTCAGTAGGATCATATGGTAATCACGGTGAGATAAGAATATGGGTGGCCGGTACACCGATCGGATTCATGGCTGGCGGCTTAATGACTGCGATGAGAGATGCCATCGCGCGAGGAGATTCGCCTTTTTCGCCCCTAGGTGAGTCGAAGATCCAAGGCCGAACTGTCTATGAACTCGAAGGCATGGGGCAGCAGCATTATTACTTCCGATCTGGAGATTTAATTGTCTGGGTGGCGATCGATGAATCCTTGACTGAACAAGTGTTAAAGAGTGTGCTTGAATTTTATCCTTGAACGAGCATCTCTTTCCTGAAAAGGGTATCCTTCTTTAAGTATAGAAGATATGCATAATGTCATTGGGGAGGGGGATAAACATCACTGTAATTCGCAAAAATTATGATCTAAAATTACTGCAAATGATTTGCAATAAGAGTGCCATGAATGGGTGATTTAGTTCAAGAGGCGCATGTGCGCTTACGTTCTCAAGGCGGTCGCATGACAACCCAACGCCGTTTGTTGTTTTCTATTCTCGATTCGCTTGGCGAACACCCTACTGCAGAAGAATTGTTTCACATTGCCCGCCAACGAGATTCAACGCTTAATTTGTCAACCGTTTACCGTACTTTGCGCTGGCTCGAAAATGAAAACCTGGTCAGCACTCGAGTTTTTGCTGAAGATCGCCGCCAGGAGCGTTTTGATGCTGCCTTACCAAGCGAGCACCATCACTTTATGTGTACGAATTGCAGGACCGTGATCGAGTTTGATACGGAATTGTTGGAGTTCATCAAATTGCGCTTCCAGGAAAAAAATGATGCAAGTGTCACTACAGGATCGATCGTTTTGTATGGTTTGTGTCGTAATTGCCTGCGGACTGAGCGCGGATTAAATCAGGAATCGACCTGAGATGAGTTTGCAGTACAATCCGGCGATTCCGATGAACACTGAAGACCGAGAAGGTAGTATTGCCCTCGTCGGTCACCCCAATGTTGGCAAATCGGTCCTATTTCAAAAACTTACCGGGCAACGTGTGATCGTATCCAATTACCCCGGCACAACTGTTGAATTAGCGCGGGGTAGTTTGCGGAGTATTCCGGATACTATACTCGTTGATACGCCTGGTGTGATCACTTTTCCGCCACAATCTGAGGATGAGCAGGTCACCGGGCGTGTGTTGCTTTACGAACCACTGAAGGCGATCTTGCAAGTTGGAGATGCGAAGAACCTGCGCCGAACATTGACGCTAACCGTGCAGCTCGCCGAGATGGGTGTACCGTTAATCCTGGCTTTGAATATGATGGATGAGGCTCAATCACGAGGAGTGACGCTCAAGCATGCCCTCCTGGCCGAAACTCTTTCCATCCCCGTAATCCCGACCACGGCCACACGCGGTCGGGGTCTCCAAGAATTGATCACTGCTTTGGAAGAATGCTGTCCATCACAGTTCCGATTAATCTACCCGGCTGAGATAGAAACTGCTGTGGATCAGTTCTGCACTCAATTTGCGGATAAACATTTGAAAAACACACCGATCGCACCCCGATCCTTGGCTTTATTGTGGTTGAGCGGTGATCCGGTAACTGAGAAATGGATGCATGAACAGGTTGAAGACGGAACATTTCAGGATTTGGTGACTCTGCGTCATACCGTGCAGCTTTCCTTTGTCGATCCGTTAGCACAGGTTATCCAGGGAGTGCGTCTGGATTATGTCGATCGAATAGTATCCATGGTTCTACAGGAAAGTGGATTGGGGTGGAGAAGTAAATCGACACTCCTTAGTCGCCTGACTACACATCCGATTTGGGGCTGGGTGATCTTGGGCGGAGTACTTTATGCATTGTACTGGTTTGTGGGTGTGTTCGGGGCCGGTTTTCTAGTTGGATTATTGGAGGAGAATCTTTTTGGTCAGATCATAAACCCATGGGTAGAAGATTTGGTAACACGTTTTGTATCACTACCTTTTCTGGCAGATTTGCTGGTGGGGGAGTACGGACTATGGACGCTCGGGCTGACTTATGCCCTGGCGTTAATCTTGCCCATTGTTACAACCTTCTTTCTTGCATTCGGTGTTCTGGAGGATTCGGGATATCTACCCAGATTGGCAGCCTTGAGTAATCGTTTGTTTCATCGCCTGGGGCTGAATGGCAAGGCGGTGCTACCTATGGTGCTAGGCTTGGGTTGCGTGACGATGGCAACACTAACAACGCGTGTTTTGGAATCCAAGCGAGAGCGTTTGCTGGTGATCTTATTGTTGTCCCTTGCGATCCCTTGTTCTGCTCAATTGGGTGTCATCATGGGCATGCTGGCCGGCGTTTCCTTAACCGCAGTGCTGATATGGAGCGTTGTCTTAGGGGTTGTCATGCTTACAATTGGTTGGTTGGCTGCCCGATTGGTGCCAGGAGAACGAACGCAGTTATTGGTTGAATTGCCGCCCTTACGCTGGCCAGTGCTCTCCAACGTGGTCGTCAAGACTGCTGCTCGTATCGAGTGGTATCTTAAAGAAGTGGTCCCGCTTTTTCTATTGGGTGCCGTGTTCTTGTTCTTGTTGGATCGAACTGGCATTCTGGAGCGAATCATTAGAGCTGGGGAACCTCTAGTTACAGGTTGGCTGGGGTTGCCGCCTGAAGCAAGTGCCGCATTCTTGGTAGGTTTTATGCGCCGAGATTTTGGCGCCACAGGCTTTTTCGTTATGCAATCCCAGGGATTATTAACACCGACGCAGATCGTGGTCGCTATGGTGACGATCACTCTGTTCATCCCCTGTGTTGCCAGCGTGATGATGATCGCCAAAGAGCGAAATTGGAAAACTGCCTTGGGAATGGTACTTATGGTCATACCTTTAGCATTTTTTGTCGGTGGTCTCTTGAGTCGTTTACTGACGCTGATCGGGTGGGGTTGATGAGTTATTTGGATATTCAATGTCCTATGTGTGGGCAGCAATATGCTTCTCAGGAACATCAAGGTTGTAAATCCTGCCCAGTTAATAAAAACTGCACCCTGGTGTGTTGTCCAGCCTGTGGTTATCAAACGATTAACGCGCGGAAATCAAAGCTTGCCCGATTAGTACAAATGTTGTTTCCCAATAATCCCCGGAGCGATCACAATGAGTTGGGTGAAGTTGGAACTACTCTGGCGGAGGTACCTGCTGGCTGCAGGGTACAGGTGCTTGCATTTTCTGAAGATTTTCCAGCGGATCGACGGGCATACTTGCAGGCTTACGGTCTTGTACCTGACTATTGGGTTCAAGTTCTCCAACATTCACCAGTCACGATCGTCCGGCTTGATCATCTTGAGTTGGCACTGGAAAATGAATTAGCCCGCGGCATTAAAGTGTACCAACACACAATCACTCAAGAAATTGAATCTCCAAAATAAAACTAGCTACCTGACAGTTTGAAATTGTCATTGGTTTACTCTAGCGTTCTTTGCTAGGCGAGGGAGCAAAGCGACCGATGCAATCTCCCTGATTTTATACATTTCAACACTTTGGAGGAGACTGCTTCAGGGTGCTTTGCACCCATCGCAGTGACACCCAGAGTAAAAGTGTCGGGTTCCTAGAAATAAAATGGGGAATAA
>JBFFIU010000261.1:0-5310 GCA_041556275.1 Anaerolineales bacterium
AGTAGTATGGTCTGATTGGAACCCCGAACAGATGATCACTCAATTCTCGGAAGCGATGGCCACCAATCCCGATGGCATTGCTGTCATGGGTCACCCTGGCAATGAAGCCTTTACCCCACTGGTGGAAGAGGCAGAAGCCAAGGGCATTATTGTAACCAGCATGAACGTTCAGCTTCCCGGTTTGCAAGCGCAGTATGCCCCGAATGGCTTTGGCTACGTCGGTGCGATCCAATACGGAGCAGGCTATGCACTGGGTAAAGAGGCCGTAGCTCGCGCTGGCTTGCAAGCTGGTGATCAGGCCTTTGTTTGGGGATTGATAGCTCAGGCTGGTCGTGGCGAACGCACTCAGGGTATCGTTGATGCTCTTGAAGATTCTGGTCTGGAGGTGATTTACCAGGAAATCGATGATGCCACCAACGCAGATGCAGCTGCTGGAATACCTGTCTTCGTGGGTATGATGTCTGCTAATCCGGATATCAAACTGGTTGTAACCGACCACGGCAATCTGACCGGAACTCAACAGGCCTTCTTTGAGAGTGCTGGTCTGGGACCTGATGATGTATTCGGAGCAGGCTTCGATCTCTCTGCTGCCACTGTAGAAGCCATCCGCGGTGGCTGGACGGATCTGGTGATCGACCAGCAGCAATTTCTCCAGGGATATCTTGCGGTCCTGCAGATCTGCCTCACTCACAACTACGCTTTCACCGGTCTGCACATTGATACCGGCGCAGGCTTCGCTCACGCTGACAACGTAGAATTGCTGGCTGACCTTGTTGAACGGCAGATCAGGTAATATCCAATATCCAAGTTTCCATGTTTTTAACCCTGAAATTAATTCAGTGGGATGAACAGGAAAATCATCAAAACGAGGGCTAAATAGTTGAGGTACATCGTTCAAATCAGCTTCGATCTGCTCTCTCAGTTTAGTCCTCGTTTTCAAATCTTGGAGGTCCGATAATGGCAAATCGTGTCGAATTGAGAAAAGTCTCAAAATCCTTCGGTGAGGTCCAGGCACTTAAGGATGTTGATTTTATTCTTGGAGAAAATGAAGTAGTTGGTTTGCTGGGTGACAACGGAGCGGGAAAATCCACATTGATCAAGATCGTCACTGGTTACTATCAGCCTGATGAAGGAGAAATGTATCTGAATGGAGAGAAGGTTGAAGGTCTGACCGTACCTAAAGCTCGTGAAATAGGGATAGAGACGGTTTACCAGGAACGGGCCTTGGCGGAGCTGCAAACGCTTTGGAGGAACATTTTCCTAGGTCGGGAACTAAAAAATAGAGCTGGTATTTTGAAGATCAAGGAAATGAAACAAGAGACGCATCGCTTGATGACTCAATCGATGGGCTTCACCTCTGCAGCTGTCAATCCAGACTCAAGAGTGGGCACTTTTTCAGGTGGGGAGAAGCAAGGTGTGGCGATTGTGCGTGCGCTGTATTTCGATGCCGACATTATCATTCTGGACGAGCCCACCATGGGTCTTTCGCTGAAAGAGACCCGGAGATTAATAGAATTTGTGCATGGGATCAAAGAGGCTGGAAAAGCGGCCATTTTTATCGATCATAACATTTTCCATGTTTACAGCGTTGCAGACCGAGTAGTCGTGATCGATCGAGGGAAGGTTGCTGGTGAATTCATGACCAAAGATATCAGCCTCGATGATCTGATGGATAAAATGTACCGGGTTGCAGAAACCGGAGTTCTCTCTTAAACAATGATACCGATCAATATAAGGATATTGTGACATGGATGATACTGTTCAAGAACTGACGGAAAAGAAAGCGGACCTCGAATATAAAGAGACCTTCAGCCTGTCAAAATTCGCCCGACAGAATGGTACACAGCTAGGAATTTTTGCAGTTTTTATCGCCCTTTGGGCATTATTTATTTTTGTCGCGCCGGATACCTTTCTTTCCCCCAATATTTACTGGGCCTTTATGGCCACCATCCCATTCTTTGCCATCATGGCCATGCCCCTGACGATTGCTGTGATCGCTGGGGAGATCGACCTGTCCTTCCCCTCCATTATGGCGATGGGAATGGTTGCCTTCATTCTGACCTATGATGCTACCGGTTTGATTTGGCTGGCTTTTGCTGCATCTCTCGCCATGGGGATATTGGCTGGATTATTGAATGGATTAATTGTTGTATTTTTTGGCATCCCATCTCTGGTCGCCACGATCGGTACGCAGTTCTTCTGGCGCGGTATGGTTTTGGTGCTCTCCCAGGGAGCCAGCGGTACCCTGGGTTACTCGAGAGAGACCCTCTTGCACCCTTTGCTGGTTGGCAAAATTGGAGGCGCGGTGCCGGTGCAGTTTTTCTGGCTGGTATTCATTGCCATCTTGTGTTGGGTGCTGCTAAACCGCACCAGGTTTGGCGCTCACGTCTATCTGATCGGGGATAATGCCGAAAGCGCCGCGCTGATGGGCGTCAATACCCGGCGAACGCGCATACTAGTCTTTGTTCTGGTTGGTGTGATCGCGGCCTTTGCCGGAGTGGTAGCCAGCCTGCATGTGACTTTTTTCTGGCCAAGCCTGGGTGAGGGACAACTACTGCGTACGCTCGCCTCTGTATTCCTGGGAGGCACCTCAGTATTTGGTGGCGTAGGAACCATATTTGGCACCTTTCTGGGAGCTTTCATTATTGGCGCCATCGAGGCTGCGACAGTAGCTGCTGGCTTAACCGGATTTTATACCCAGTTGATTTACGGCCTGATTATCGTCCTGTCCGTCACCATGCATGCATTCCTACGCCGGAGGATGGAGTAGATACGAAAAGATCCTCTCTGAAAATTCTCGTATTGTTGTTTCTCGGAAAGAAGGCAAATTAATCTCCAATAGGGTTTATTTCCCATTCCTCATCTTCAATCTTAATCTCCGTGCTGTTTCCCGGCCAGTATAAATACGTCCAATAGCTGCCTCCCCGCAGAGCTGATGGGTTGCGTCCGCGGGTGACGATGATATGATCTGCCGGTAGTTTCGCAAAATATTGTTCTTGCGTAATTGAAGAACGCCCCAGGGTGGGATCCATTGGCGTCCATCCAATACCAGGAAGGAATACTTCTAACCAGGCGTGTTCTTGTCGGGCTAGCGTTTCTTCCCCTTCAGGAATGTAGCTCAGTCCTTCAATATATCGTGCGGGGATGCCTTCTGCACGGCTGAGAGCCATCATCAAGGAGGAGAATTCTGTGCAATCGGCACCCATTTCACCCAACGCAGCTTGGGCGCCCCAATTGCCACCGTTGTAACTGTACACAAGATTGTCCCCAATATGGTCATAGAAGGCTCGCACTTGTTCACAGGTTGTTTGTTTGCCTTGCGATAGCAAGCCGGCAAGTTGGAGGATTTGAGGATTTTGGGACTCGACATGCAATTCGGGATCATTGAAAAAATCAGGCAGCTTTCCCTGGCAATAAGATAAATCGTACTCCAACTGGTTAACCCTTACCCGGTAGTTGATCTGCACCACGATCTCGGATTCTGGCGGCATTTCTGAGAAGTCAAATTCTGCAATTTGATTACCATACTCATCCGTGATCAGCTGAAAATTATCCGGACTGATCTCCTGCTCAAGGACATCCTGGTAGGGGTAAATGTCCTGGATCAGTGCCACCCATAGATTCTGTTTTGAAGGACTTTCTGGTCCGCTGTTGACCAGCTTTAGACGCTGCTGGACATCGTATTCTACGGAATCAAGAATTGTAAAGGATGAAGATTGTGATTGATCTGAGCTGTCGAGAGTGACAATGGGATTAGCCTCATATAGGGAATCAGTCTCAATCGGTGGAGTGGTCTGGATTCCAGCAAAATTTGATCCCTCAAGATCTGCCACTTCAGATTGACAAGCAGAAACGGCAACGAGAATGAACAACAACAAGAAAAAAAGTATCGTCCGTATCATCCTCACACCATCAAAACAAAGAATAAAAGAAGTCATTTCTCAGTTCGCAGCTGCCAACTCTCGAAGGTAATCACTCATCAAAGGCCATAACCTCTTGTATGCCTCATAGCGAGTTTCATATTGCTGGATCATTTTCATGTCTGGCTCAAAAGTGCGTCCCAGGTGCACAGAAGCCTCAACACCTTGTTCGAAGGAAGCAAAAGTTCCACTCCCGAGACCAGCGATGATAGCTGCTCCTAAGCAACCAGCTTCCTTAACTATCGGAAGTATGAAAGGTTGCCCCATAATGTCTGCAGCGATCTGGATCCACGCATCTGATTTGCTGCCGCCTCCCACCGGACGATATTCATTGATCGCGATACCTGTCTGTGCCAGTGAGTCGACCACTTCCTTTAAAGAGAAGGTTACTCCTTCAAGGATCCCTTTCAGGATATCTCCTCGTGATGTTTCGAGGTTCAATCCTACCATCACGCCGGAGGAATCGGAAATGAAATCTGGCGGACCGGTGAGAGTGAAATGCGGCAGTACAATTACACGGCTCAGATCGTGAGGGATTTCATGGAATAGTAAATCGTAGATATCCTCTCCTGCAGATACGGCTTGTTGATATTCATGGGCGGCAAAGGTGTTTCGAAACCAATTTACGATCGATCCCCCTTGATTGTATATGAAGCAGACGTATTTATTGGGCACAGCATGATGTTCAGTATTGAGTCCGCGTTTGATCATCGTACTCGGATCAAGACGATTTTCAAAAGCAGGTGTAATGCAAATAAAAGTGCCCATGCTATACACTGCGCGTCCGGGTTGGATCACACCACATCCAACTGCACTTGCATTCTGGTCATGGGCTCCGTTGGTGATAGCTACTCCGGGGGGAAGACTTAATTCGTCTGCTAAATGCGCTGAAACTGATCCAATTTTGACCCCAGATTGAGCTGTAACCGGTAGTTTAGAGCGATCAAGATGGGCAATCCCCAGCAATTCATCTGACCAATCCTTCTGATCCAGATCAAAAAGTAACGTTCGATTTGCCAAAGAGTGATCAACGATCGGTTCTGCACCTAACATATAAGCTATGAAACTTGACCAAAGAAGAAATTTGTCGGCCTGTTCATAGAGATCGGGTTGGTGTCGCTTTATCCACATCAACTTCGTAATACTATACTGGTTTCCCAATGTGTTTCCGTTAATGGCGTACAGTTTTTCATCGTTTAGTTGTCCCCTCAAATCCGTAATGAATTCCTCTCCGCGTTTATCGAAGAATAATATTGATGATCCTAGCATCCGGCGATCTTTAGTAACCGGTACAACCGCTTCTCCCAATGATGAGACCGATAAGGCTTTTATGGGATCATGAGTACATTCTAATGCCACATTCTTAATCGCAATTTTAACTTTATCCCAT
>JBFFIU010000262.1:0-5309 GCA_041556275.1 Anaerolineales bacterium
AAAACAAAGCTTCAGGCGCCATCCGGGTTGGGGGCGGGTAGTACGCAAGACGCCACATTTTATCAATTTGAAATTTCATAACGACCACTGTACATCAACATTTAGCAGAATTCTCCAATCCTTCCTTGACGAAGAAGGCGGATTCAACTATAATCCTGTAATAACAGGATTACAATTGCTTGTATGCCAGGAAATTCGATTCTGTATAGCATCTTTTCGCATGCTCTTCAAGAAAATACTTATAAATCAAATAAAAACTGTTAGGAGCGAACATGAGTAACCCAATTCGTGTATGCCTGGTTGGTGCAGGGCGGGTAGCAAATGTTCACTCAAATTCACTTATCCATCACGTGCCTGAAGGTAAGCTGGTAGCCGTCGTCGATAATGATGAAACTGTGCTAAACCGACTCGCTGATCAATATGAGATAGAGAATCGGTATCTTTCTTTGCTAGATGCGCTCGATAAGGCTGAATTCGAAGCCGTTGTCATCACAACACCGACTTTCACCCATGCTGATTTAGCCAAAACTGCTGCCAAAGCAGGAAAACATATCCTGCTAGAAAAACCAATGGCTCTCAACCTTAAAGAATGTGATGAGATCATTGCTGAAACCGAAAACAGGCAGGTGTTCTTACAGCTGGCCTTCATGAGGCGTTTTGACCCAGAGTTCATCAGTGCAGCTGATAGAATCAAAGCTGGTGAAATCGGCCAACCAATGATGATCAAATCGCTCACTCATGGCCCTGGCCTGCCCCCTGCATGGGCGCGCGATCTAAGCAGATCAAACGGAAATCTTGCAGAGGTCAACAGCCACGATTGGGATTGCGTCCGCTGGCTGATGGATTCAAACTATAAACGGGTATATGTAGAGGTGGCCAATTTTAAAGGCCCTTCTCGGGGTGTGGATACCGAGAACTACTACGATAATTCACTGGTAAATATCAAATTCGAGAACGGTGGGTTAGGAAGCATTTCTGCCGTGTGCCCATGTGATTATGGCTATGATGCCCGGGTTGAAATCGTTGGCGAAAAAGGGATCATGCAGATTGGCGAGCTGAAAGGACAAGCCATTACGGTGGGCATCAATCGCGATCAAGGATTAATCACGCCGATATTCCGCACCTGGCCGAAACGCTTTGAATGGGCTTATATTCGGGAGATGGAACACTTCATCAATTGCATCCAAACGGAGACCCAACCTAAAGTAAGCGGAGAAGACGGTCGCTGGGCAGTTGCTGGAGTTCTTGCCGGCACGAAATCTTTTTTGGAAGAACGCCCTATCTACCTGGATGAAGTGATCAAAGGGAAAGAATCGTGAGTGAAAAGATGCTGGCCGCCGTTTACTATGGTCCAAATGACCTGCGTATTGAAGAGCGACCAGTGCCTGAAATCGGACCTGGTGAAGCCCTATTGAAGGTTCTCAGCACAGGCATCTGTGGCACCGATCTGCGCATCTGGCATGGGTCACACCGAAAATATACGCCTGGGACGATACGCATCCCTGGTCACGAAGTTGTAGGCGATATTGTTAATCTGGGCACAGAAGTTAGTGGAATAGAAACAGGGCAGCGCGTCTTCATAGCCCCGAATATGGGCTGCGGTCACTGCCGGCAGTGCATATCAGGTAACAATAACTTGTGTGCCAATTACTCTGCGCCTGGTATTACGATCGATGGATCATTTGCAGAGTATATGCACATCCCTTCAGCGGCGATCTTGCAAGGCAACCTAATCCCGATCAGCAAGGAGATCGACCCCGCTGCTGCAGCTCTGATCGAACCGTTCGCCTGCGTTCTGCGTGGCCAGGAAGCCCTGCACATCCAGCCTGGAGAATCCGTCCTGGTGGTGGGTGCTGGTCCAATTGGTATGATGCACGTGATGTTGGCACAGCTGCGCGGTTCAGGAGTTGTGATCGTCAGTGAACTGATTACCGAGCGCGCCGCTCAAGCAAGGGAATTTGGCGCCGACCTGGTGGTGAATCCTAATGAACAGGACCTTGCAGCGGTCATCGACGAGCTAACCAATGGTATGGGAGTCGATGTGGTAATTGTGGCCGCACCGGCGCCTAGAGCCCAGGAAATGGCGGTGGAGCTAGCGGCCATCGGAGGGCGAATAAATCTCTTTGGCGGATTGCCCAAAGACCATCCAACCATCCAGCTGAATTCCAACCTCGTGCATTACAAGGAACTGGTCATCACCGGAACAACCGCCTGCTCTACGCAGGACTGCCATCGGGCGGCAGTGATCGTTAATTCCGGTCAAATCGATCTGTCCAGATTAATTGGAGTGCGATTCCCGCTCGGTGAAGCGATCCAAGCATTATCTGTTGCTGAGAGCGGTAAGGCACTCAAGGTGGTCTTGGAACCATAAGGAGGGATAATGCCAGAAGAATTAGCGCGACCATTCACCTTTGACATACTACGAGCGGAAGAATTGATCCTGAGCGCATACGATAATCACATTATGCGCAGGCTATCAGCTATGGGTGGACAATATTTAGATCAGCGAGCTTATCAGGCCTTACTAGCTGAAGGTGACCAGCTGCTGTATGAGGTCTATGAGATCAAACGACCGCAGGTTGCCGGCGAGCTGCTCCAGGGGATTTCCATTGTCCATCCCGGCAAGGTGGGAGATGAATTTTACATGACCAAAGGACACTTCCACTCTGTATTGGACACTGCCGAGGTTTATTATTGCTTGAGAGGCGAAGGTCTTATGGTCATGGAGACTCCTGAAGGTGAATGGGCAGTCGAATCCTTACAACCAGATAAGGTGCTTTATGTCCCCCCGCGCTGGGCACACCGCTCGGTCAATACCAGTATGAGCGAAGACCTGGTCATGTTCTTCGTATATCCTGGTAACGCAGGACACGATTATGGTTCGATCGAGGTACAGGGTTTTCGTAAACTTGTCCTGCAACACGACAGCAGCCCCCAAATTGTGGACAACCCGCGCTGGCTACCCCCAGAGGCGCGGTGATGTCTGGCCACCTCAAACATTGTAGAGTCTTAGTCACTCCGACTTCCTATGGTAATAATAATCCCAACCTGATGACTCAACTTGAAGCAGAAGTCGGCGAGGTGGTTTATAACACAAAAGGTCGTCCCTTGAGCGACATGGAGTTATTGGAGATAATACCGGAAATTGATGGCTATATAGCCGGGTTGGATACGATATCCCGAAAAGTGATTGAAGCTGCCACAAATCTTAAGGTCATCGCCCGCTATGGTGTTGGCGTGGATGCGGTCGACCTGGAAGCAGCAGAAGAAAAAGGGATTATCGTGACAAATACTCCTGGCGCGAATTCAGCTTCTGTTGCAGAACTTACCGTGGGATTGATGCTCTCGCTGGCGCGCAATATCCCCTTGGCAACCCAAATGACCAAATCTGGGGAGTGGCCGCGCATGAGCGGTCTGTCCCTGGCAGGCAAGGCGGTCGGTCTGGTGGGATTTGGCGCCATCGGGCAACAGGTCGCCAGGCGATTGAGTTGCTTTGATTGCATAATTCTCGCTTTCGATCCAGTCGCCCACGAAGAACAGGCCGCTAAGTTGAATGTGGAATTACTCCCTCTCAAGGAGTTGATTCGGAGATCAGATTTACTCTCTTTGCACTGCCCGGTCACTGAGGAGACTCGCGGTATGGTGGATGCCACATTCCTGAGTAAAATGAAGCCAGGTTCGTATTTGGTCAATACTGCGCGCGGTGAATTGGTTGATGAAGACGCATTATACACGGCGCTTCAGTCCAGGGTACTGCGTGGGGCGGCGTTAGATGTTTTTGCGAAGCAACCCCCAGAAGCGGATAACCCATTACTGGCAATGCAGCAGGTGTTGGTGACCCCCCACATGGGCTCCCATACAGATGGTGCCACCAACGCAATGGGTTGGGCGGCTTTCAACGATTGCCTGGCAGTTTTGCGGGGTGAAGAACCTAAGCACCGGGTAGTTTAGCAGAAGTCGGGAGGCAAATGAACCAAAAACAGGACACCTTAGAACGAATTCAGGAATTGGGCTTGCTGGCGGTGATCCGCGGGCCTTCCCCGGAGCTAACCCTCAATATGGTTGATGCTCTGGTTGCTGGGGGAGTTTATGGGATCGAGATCACCTTTACTACCCCACAAGCCGCCAGCGTCGTCAAAGCTTTGGATGAGAAATTTGGGAAGAAGATCCTGTTGGGTATGGGCACGATTACCAAGACTGAGCAGGTGGTGCAAGCGAGAGATGCTGGTGCACACTTCATCGTCAGCCCACACCTGGAACCAGAGCTGGCGGAGACGATGGTCGCCAGTGGGCTTGGCGTTATGGTCGGAGCACTGACTCCATCCGAGATTGTGCAGGCCTACAATCACGGATCTGATATGGTGAAAGTCTTTCCCGGATCGTTGGGTGGGCCAGCTTATCTGAAAGCGCTGCGAGGTCCGTTCCCAGACATCCCCATGATGCCAACCGGTGGTGTTAGCTCGGAAAACCTGGTGGATTGGTTTGAAGCAGGCGCGGTGGCTGTTGGTGCTGGTAGCAATCTGTGTCCAACAGCCTGGGCTCAAGAGGGTCGGTTTGAGCAGATCACTGCGCGCGCCAGTGAATTTGTTAAAGCCGTTGAGCAGGCGCGCCAGGCTGCGAGATAAGTTGATTTCGTATGCGAGTCTTCCCAAGATCTCGTTAGGGTGCTCGCTTCGCAATATGGTAAAGGGTTTAATTCGAATATTTATGCCAATTTCAGGAGCACAACCATGATAGCAGAAAGCCCGTATCCCATCGTGAGGAAAACTGTTCCTACTTTTTATTTCGTTGGGGTGACAACCAGCGGATCTTCCATCATGAAAGTCTTTCCCCGTTGGATGAAGGTGCTTGGTCGTCCAGACGTGATTATCGAGGGTATCGATCATGCGATCCATGATAAGCCTGATAAATATCGCCAAACGGTGGCTCAACTTAAATACGATCTGCTTTCATTGGGAGGTTTAGTCACCACGCACAAGATCGACTTACTGGAATCTGCCAGGGATATGTTCGATCATTTGCATTCATCCTCTCAACTGACCGGGGAGGTATCCAGCATCTCGAAACGTGGCGACGAGCTATGGGGGCATGCCAAGGACCCTTTGACCTCCGGATTAAGCATGGACGCCTTCTTGGGGGAGGGCTATTTCGGGCGCACGGGTGGGCACTTCCTCTGTTTTGGAGCTGGTGGTTCAGGTAAAGCGATGGCTTTGCATTTGATCGATAAATCAGACCCAGCAGATCGTCCAGAGCGTTTTGTGGTAGTCAATCGCTCCCAAGGGCGCTTAGACGGCATGCAGGCCATGGTG
>JBFFIU010000263.1:0-5283 GCA_041556275.1 Anaerolineales bacterium
CCCACTTTTGAAGGAGCAGGAATCAAAAACGGTACTGTATCATATTTCCATATTTGAGTATTTACAAAAAGAGAGAACTCCAATCTAATAAGGTTTACGACAACCGAAGAAAAGGAGTTCTCAATGACAGAAAAGACTGTCAAAATAAGTATAACAACAGAAATCAATGGTAAGGTAGTAAATCGAGAAATAGAAGCCGAAGCGGGAAGTCTGGATGGCGAACTAATCAAGATCATGTTTGAGATGATAAGGGAAACGATAAGGGGAGGCTTGGAAGCAATCGATGATCAAATACGAGAAGGAGAAGCCAGTGACTGGAAGAATCTTGGGCGAGAAAAACGGCGGGTAATCACAGCAGTTGGAGAAGTGGAGATAAAGAGACGAGTGTATCGAGATGGAGAAGGGAAAAGGCGCAAGCCATTGGATGAGATGGTGGGATTAGAAAGATATCAACGAGAAACGAATGTGGTCCGCATGATGGGGGCATGGCTAGCAACGCAGAACTCATACCGAGAGGCGGCGGATGAGTTAAGTTATCTGGTAAGGAAACAGATCACGCACAGCAAGATCCAGCGCATGGTGTGGTCGCTAGGCAATGCACTGGCAGATATGGAAGAGACAGAGATAGAGCAATGGGATGGGTCAGAAGACCAGGAAGAAAAAATAAAAGCCCCCATTCTGTTTGGGGAGAGCGATGGGGTAATGATATCCCTACAGCGAGAGAAGCAGCGCAAGGTCGAAGCGAGAGTAGGGATCATGTACACGGGGAAAAAGACGGTCGGAGTGGGCCGAAAAAGGTTAGAAAACAAGGTGTGCATGACAAAAATAGTCAGAAATAACAAAGAATGGAAGTTGACCATCCAGAAGATGGCAGACAAGCATTATGACCTGAGTGCAGTGGAGCATTTGATTACTGGAGGGGATGGCAATACCTGGGTGAAGCAGAGTTTCGATTATCTCTGGGTAAAGAAGCGAGAAAATGTGCTTGACAGGTTCCACTTATACAGAGCCAGCAAGACAGCGATGGGTTTCAATCGAGAAACAATGCAAATGGTAGAGAGGATGCGTCAGAAAGGTTTTGGAGAAGTTGTGGATGAACTCAATGAGGCTTATAAGAACGCCAGGGGTAGAAAAAAAGTGAGAATTGCAAGATATATCCGATATCTAGAAGATAATCAGAATTCGCTGATGGACGTGCAATTATCAGAACATGAACTCTCACTCAATCTTGGAGGTATTGAGGGCAATGTTGATAAACTGGTTGCCAGGAGAATGAAAGGAAGAGGACGTAGTTGGCGTATTCCCGGGGCCAGAGCGATGGTGACATTATGCAGATATAGACCTCAGTTGCGTAATCTAACATTGAAGCTAACTTTTCAGCAAAGTGAGTACTCTCCATCCAGAAGGAAAAAAGCAGTTTCGTATGACACTTGGCTGCATGGTGCTTTACCTCTCTTTTCAGGAAAGAACCAAAGCAAACCTTGGGTCAAGGAGCTCAAAAGAAAGTTCCACAATCGCCGAGTTCTCTCTATGGAGTACTTATAGATATGGAAATTCTTGACAGTAACGATTAATTCAGGAATCCATGAGAGAAATAACGCCCATGGTATAATTTTCCCGCTTAAAATAATGCGAACATGAGAAATTGGCTGTTATTAGTACATATTTTGAACCTTCCGCGCTTAATGCGAGTAAAACAATTAACATGAACGCTGGTGGCGCGCCATTTAACGACACGCAGGTGGGGAAAATCAAATCCATTAGCTTATCGCGCCGCTACATGCTGAGTGATTCCCCCTTCCAAGGAGTAGAAAAGAGATGACCACTTATCTGATCCGCCGTGCAGTTCAAATGTCGATCGTTGTTCTATTATCCACCTTCGCCATTTACGTTTTGCTCAATGTTGCTCCGGGAGGGCCGCTTTCGGGGCTGCGTATTTCTGGTGACCGCAAGACCCGCGTCAGCGATGCCGATATCGCCCGTTTGGAGGCTTATCTCGGTCTCGACAAGCCTTTAATGCTGCGTTACATAACCTGGCTGATCGGCGATGATTGGTTGGGTGCAGATTGGGTTTATGTCAGCATCCCTCAGTATTCGCAAGTCAAGACTGGGCGTGACGGCCAACCGATCGTCAAGATAGATAATGAAACTGGCGAACAGTATTACGAATTGGAAAAACATCGTTTTTGGGCCGACCCAGGTGTGGCTAAGCTCAATCCAGGTTACCTGCTCTGGGTTTGGGGTGAAGAAACATCACCGGGAGTCTTCCAGGCAGATCAGGTTCGAGTCAAACCCCCTCCAACAGAAAAAGCGCCAGAAGATGTAACTGTTGTCGGGAGTATTGTTTCCCAGGAAAGGTGGGATGTACTCATTGAAAATCCAAACGGTAAGAAGTCTACCATCGCCACCTCTGAAGCGACGGGTTGGGAGTTTCCACCCGGAGAAGCTGAACTACGTCCTGCGCAGGGTCGCTGGGCAAATGTAGCCTGGCTGTTCGGTCCTGGTGGTTTATTAGGAAAATATGCCGGGTTTAACGGCTCCACCCAGGGCATGGTGCGCTTAGATTTCGGTTGGTCCTGGAAGCTAGCTACCGGGCAGCCGGTCACAGATTTAATAGTGAGCCGCTTAGGAAATACGATCTTGTTGATGAGCACTGCGATCATAATGTCCCTGATCGTAGGCATACCCATCGGCATTTACTCGGCAGTTAATCAGTACAGCAAGACGGATTATGTTGCTACGACCTTTGCCTTCTTCGGTTCAGCCATGCCTATCTTCTGGTTTGGATTGATGTTGATCCTGATATTCACCTACCAGTTTAAGCAGTGGGGACTGCCTTTCATGCCCTCCACGGGGGTCGTGTCAGTGCGTGAGGCGCCTGCTGGCAGCTTCCTGGATTTAATCAGCGTCACGCCTGGCAGCCTCATCGATCGTGGTGTGCACCTCATCCTGCCAGCCATCATGTTGAGCTTGCTGTATATGGCCGGCTGGAGTCGCTATTCACGCTCCTCGATGCTGGAAGTTTTACGCCAGGATTATGTCCGCACAGCGCGCGCCAAGGGTCTCTTCGAGCGAGTCGTGATCATTAAGCATGCCTTGCGCAATGCATTGATCCCGGTGGTAACCATTCTCGTCTTTGACATCGCTGCCATATTCAGCGGCGCCATCCTTACTGAGACCATCTTCAGCTATCCAGGTATGGGCCGCCTGTATTTCGATGCCTTAACCCAAAGCGACTGGCCGGTCGCCATGGCATATCTCTTCATCGTTGCCATTCTTGTCGTGATAGCGACACTGATAAGGGATATCGTCTATACCTTTATTGACCCGCGCATCCGCTTTACATAAGACGAACATCGAATTCACAAGGAGTTAATCAATGGCAAACGTCGTCTCGCTCGAGAGTGAAACCCTGTCTACCGTCACCGAAGAATCGCCCTGGAAAATCATCTGGAGGCGATTTCGCAAACACAGACTGGCCTTAGGTGGAATCGTCACCATCTCCCTGATTGCATTGGCTTGTTTCCTGGCCCCTTGGGTTGCCCCTTATGATCCGATCCGGGACCTAGCCCGCGACGCAAATGGTCAGATCCTGAGCAATGACCCTCCTTCAATAGAGCACCTGATGGGCACGGACAGCATCGGGCGGGACGTCTTCAGCCGTTTACTTTTTGCGGGCCGTATCTCGCTGGCGGTTGCTTTTATCGTCACTATCTTTGCCACCGTGATCGGAGTCGTGATCGGGGCATTTTCAGGGTATTACGGTGGAACTGTGGATGACATTATCCAACGCTTTGTTGAATTCTTGATCACCATCCCGCTGCTGCCACTGTTGCTGGCTTTCTCCGCCTTGCTGCGCGGCTTGACTATCCCTGGATTGCCACCGGAATGGAGCAGTGCGGTGATCATCACCATCATCCTGATCCTTTTCGGATGGATGAGCGCCTCGATATTAATCCGCGGTATGGTGCTCTCCCTGCGCAATCAGGAATTCACCGAAGCCGCCAAAGCCCTCGGTTTGGGCAGTTTAGGTATCATCTCTCGTCATATGATTCCGAATTCTCTGGCTCCGATCATTGTCTCTGCCACCCTCAGTCTGGGGGGTGTGATCGTGCTGGAATCAGCGCTCTCGTTCCTGGGCTTCGGTATCCAACCGCCGGTACCTACCTGGGGTAACATGCTTAACGAGTACCAGAATGAGATGTGGACCCAGCCAGCCAAGGTCTTCTACCCGGGTTTGATGATCTTCATTTGCGTATTGGCTTTCAACTATATCGGCGACGGCTTACGCGATGCCATGGACCCACGCTTGAAACATTAAAACCTGGCTGTGGATTACCAACCTTCATCCCCCTCCATCCTTCGCTTGGTTGGCATAGCCTTAGTATTCCTTGTACCATTAATATATTTGCTCATCGCGCTAAATACGGGTGACCTGTTGTGGGCATCACCCGTATTTAGTTATCAACCCCAGTCGATCGTCATTCACTGCTTTGGCGAGGATGTCTATCTTGAAGCAGGCACTAACGATTTCAAAACGATGACCGAATTGGTTAACCAAAACTTAACTGGACGTAAGCGATGGGATTCACTGACCATCTCAGATGAAACTTATCAGGATTACCAAACTCACCCACAAATGATGGTGGTAGAATTATCTTATTCACAACCAATTCGAGTGCACTCACGTTATAAATTTTATTCGAATTTAACGCAGCTCATCCTGCCTATCGTCGGAAGGCACGCACAAACAAACGCCGTCTTTGGCAGGCGAGACAATTTCCCGGAAGCAGGTTCCTTTCACGTGAGCACATTAGAACCAATCAAAGATTATCTGGCTGTGTCGGGTTTATGCTTAGAACCCTAGAGCTTGAATATATTTGCGGAGAGATCCATAGTGAGTACAAATGACAAACAACCATTATTAGACGTTCAAAACTTAAAAACCTATTTCTTCACCGAGGACGGAGTTGTTAAAGCTGTTGACGGCGTGGACTTCGCGGTGTACCCGGGAGAAGTATTAGGATTGGTGGGTGAATCGGGGTGTGGCAAGAGTGCCACCTCACTCTCCATCATGCGTCTGATCGGCATCCCCGGGAAAGTCATGGATGGAGTGATTCTCTTTGATGGCCGCGATCTTCTCAAGCTCTCTGAAGCAGAGATGGTAGATATGCGCGGAAATCGCATCTCGATGATCTTCCAGCAGCCCCAATCCAGTCTCAACCCGGTCTTTAAAGTCGGTGACCAGGTTGCCGAAGTGCTCCAAATTCACCAAAACATGGG
>JBFFIU010000264.1:0-5257 GCA_041556275.1 Anaerolineales bacterium
GGTGTAGCTGCAGAATTCCTTGAGGATGGCTGCTATGGACTGATCTGCGAACCCATCTTCGCGTTCCTGGATGAAGTATGCGTTTTCGACCATGCGCGTCGCGTCGAGAAAGATGAGAATGTGATAACGGTCGCAGAATTCCCGCAACGCCTTCACGTTGGCCATGCTCACTGGCTGACCACCAGCCATATTGACCGTCCCTGCAAGGCTGATATAGGCGATGTTTTCTGCTCCCACCTCATTAACCAGTGACTCTAACTTATCCAAGTCTACATTCCCCTTGAAAGGATGCTCTTCGCTGGGGTTATGGGCTTCATCTGTGATCACATCCACAAACGTACCTCCAGCCAGCTCATGGTGCAATCGTGTGGTAGTGAAGTACATATTACCGGGCACATATTGACCAGGCTTTATCACAGTCTGACTGAGCAAGTGTTCTGCACCCCGGCCCTGGTGAGTCGGCACCATATGCTTGTAGCCGTAGTATGTCTGGACCGCCTTCTCCAGCGCATAGAAGTTCTTGCTGCCAGCATAAGCTTCATCGCCCATCATCATGCCAGCCCATTGGCGATCGCTCATGGCGTTGGTGCCGCTGTCGGTGAGCAAGTCAATGTAGACATCTTCGGCTCGCAGCAGAAAGGAATTGTAGCCAGCTTCTTCCAAAGCTTTTGCTCGTTGCTCCTGGCTGATCATGCGAATTGGTTCTACGGCTTTAATTTTCCAGGGTTCCGCCCAGGAACGACGGCTTAACTGTTGGCCAAAGGTCTTGAGGGTGGAAGCGGTCATTTGGTTTCTCCTTTATTCATGTAACTAGTTTGGAATGCGAGACTAGCAAGCGAGCAAATATCAATTTGCGTTTATTTGCAACAATTATCATGTTTATTTTACAAGATGATCGATTAATTTGATAGCTGATTGAGGTGATGATCAAGTAACTATCAGAGAGCAGGATTCAATCTAATGCTTTTGTAGACCCAGACTAACGATAATCCTTGTTATCAATTAGTCGCTCAGACAAGATCATCAAATTAACTTGCTGTGACTTTAGGCGTCCACATCCAAGAATCGCCTGCGGAGCTGGATGAGAATTGAGGCTCTACCAATCAAGCGAATCTGGCAAGTTTTGGGAATGCTCACACTGCCGGCGATGCCATTAGGACCACAGTTGTCTCAAGCCCCTGCTACCTGACTGCTAAGCCGAGGTAATACGGCCAGATGATTAGCCCTAAGAGAGCCTGCCACCAAATTAGCTGAGCAAAGGCAATCGTGAATAGCCAACCAATGAACCAGATGATACCCATCCCGGTGTCAACCCGGATTGGTCTTGAACTGGAATCCGATCCCATGGAATTCTCCTTCCCTTTGTTGGGTGTGAATGATTTGGATAACCTGATTTTACCTGAGGATTTCCCGCATGATCTTCATTCGATGGTCATGGGGATTTAACAACTACCAAGCTCTTGTCAGGTGTGGAATGGTTAATGGGATTGCGATACCTTTGGCAATCGAAGATATTTGCCCAGTGTTACGTAGGCGATCAAGATCGAGTTGTCCGAGTATCTTAATGTATCTGTACAAGAATAATGCAATGAGTTTGGGGGGAAACCTGTCAGGTCTTACCATCCTAATTCCACAGAGCCATCGATCTGCATGGTGTGAACCAAAATTTTGGGGTTATCTCCTTGGGTTCGATGGTCCTTTGATTCTCTAGACCACTAACTTCATCCGACCAGCTGATCGAATTCTTCTATACTTACCGCAGGCGAGGTGGTGAAAGAGATCTCCAATAGTCTGGCCAGACCAACCGAGGCTTTCATGGCTTGCTCATTGCCGGGAAACTCGGCGATCAAAACGAGATCGGTTTCACCAAGCAAGGCATAGCCGGATACAACTTTTCCACCCGCATCTCCAATTACTTTGGTGGCGTCCTGGGTACGCTGTGCGCTGATGTCCTCTATTGAGTCGGGTGTATATTTGCCGAACATTACATATGTAGGCATGGGTTACTTCTCCTTTTCCTGTTTATAACGAAATCGGTTTGTGCGAGGCAGACACCTCACGTCAATCATCCGGTAAGACCTGACAGGATCTCAGATGACTTTTATCAGTAATGAAATAATACAATTTTATGCGATGGAGAAATGCGAGCAATGTTTATATATAATACACTAAATTCATCCTTGCTCGAGAAGCTCTTTAAGTATATATCCAGCGATGGGCTGTTCAAGCGCCACAATCCAAAGTAGCAAAGATTTGGTGGAAAAGTATGTGCCGAGAGATTAAGTCACTGTTCAGAACTAAACCTGCTCCCCTTGGGAAATCCCTTTTTTTTTTACAAGAGATGCACTGGCCCAGTGCCAATTTTCTTCCAGTAAGCTCTGTCAATGCAGTAATGTTGTGAATATCAGCATAACTGGCATACACTCCCAAATCCCGAATAGTCGATCCCCAACGTCCGGGTCCGATGCAGTTCATCAACGCGTGGATCGTCTAGTGTCTAACCGCTACAATCAAAGTCCCAGATCTATGGCAGCAAGAATCCGGTGCAAGCGAGATGATTGGTCAACGGTGTAATGGTGATAACTAGTCCAACTATCAACGTATTCCGATTTTATTAGGTCATGCTCGTTGGAGTAGCGCAGCAATCGCACAAAGCTTTGAACGGAAGCACATTTTCAATCGAGTTTCATCGTGCAAAGCCGATTTTGAATATCACGAGCGTTACCGACCAGGCCAAAAAGCAGGAGAGATTCGCTGCCACGGGGTATTAGGCAGTTTCATTCTTCCTGATAAATCTGTATAAGATTTCCGCGGGTGTCGTCAAGCATGGCAACGTTTACTTCACCCATTTCTGGGGGGACCATTGTGAAGATCACACCAATAGACGTCAAGCGCCTTCAGCCGCTTGTATTCCTGCTGGATGCCATCAACCGCGAATGAAGTGAGGAGGATGCCTTATTCTTTATTATCATACTGTTCAGTTTGATCTTCACATCGACGTCTATTTCGGAGGTAGGCAAAGGGGAGTTGCTTTATCAAGTATTGTGGAATCCGATCCTACGCGGTAATTGTCCTTGAAAGTGTGGGCAAGCCGGATATGCGATAAATTTATGCTTTGCTCCCTGAAGCAAGGGCAGCTCAGCGACTTGTAGCCTTTCCTTCGACCTTAGGTTTCGCCCCAATCCATTTCACTTCTACCTCACTGGTGGTGCCCACCCGTTCACTCAACTCTCCTGTGTGTTGCTGCAAATGCCGGATGTTATAAAATTGTAATTCCAGCTTGTTAAATGGCAGCCAAGAGAAACCAGACTCGGCTTCAAAATCCAATGAATCCACTAGCTCTTCCATCCGTGCCAGGCAAAGCTTGTGGTACACAAGGATATCCTCTTTACTGTATGGGGCTTCATCCTCCATCGCACTCTGAGAATGATCAAATGAGACATACTCTCTCTTTTGGTTATCCCAAGGAATGAAGTCCTCCTCAGAGGGATGCAAGTAAAAGTGTGTGTAAAAGATCGCATGATAGGCAACTTGCCAGAACTGGTTTTTATATTCAGGGTTTTGCCAAAGCGAATCGGGACAACTTTTAATAACCTGTCTGAGCATCTCAAGAGAGGCGTAATATTGGGATTTGATGATCTCTTTGACCTCCATATTTACTCCTGTTTATACCTTCACATCTTCTCGTTTCATTGACAGGTTTTCTGTAACAAAGCATAAGGTGTTCTTAATGGTTTTGCTTGGCAGGCTGATCCCTGTTGTTCCATTAGGTCAAGGCTTAGCAATTCCTGCCGCTTATCCTGAGGACAAAACCCGGTCAAATCGCAGTATTAGAAATTGTCTCGTTTAATAGTATTCTGCTCTGTAAAGCACAGTTTCTGCTTTCCTTACTGCTCGCTCAACTTTCTTCAATGCCTTCCAAAGATCATCGATATCTTCTGGACTATCAAGGGCTAATTTCGTAAACTCAATACTGGCTTTTGTTATACTAAACGCAGGGCTGTGAATCGCGGGAGAGCCACTACTTGCACGCAATTTCTTTGCTTGTCCCAAGATATCATCAACTGTTGGTCGCCAATCCTTTCTCGGCTTAGTTTTCCTTCCAGTTAATTCTGCTTGCTTTTTTGGATCTAAGCTCTCTATGATCCGACCGTTCTGTTTTGCAGCCATATACGTCTCTTTGAGATCAAGCCTTATCCCTCTCCCAAAAGAAATGCTATATCCCTCCAACAATCCATCATATATGATCTTCCCTTTGTACGGCAATAATACCGCTTTTGTAAAATATGGCAATTGAGCGTATGGCAGTACTTCTTCAAACGGATTATTGATGGCTAATACACCGTATACGTCTTCACCCCCAATAAAAACAGCATATTTCTTTAGTAATCGCTCGATAAAGAATTCACCGCGTATGAATTGCTTCCAACTTTTTACGATTTCAAGTTCCTTATCAGATATTTCTTGAGGATTGTCAAGCAAATAGGAGTCGAAAAGTTCTATATTATCGTAAAGTGCATCTCGTACAGAGATTTTCTCTGAAGATGGTAGCATTTGATATTTTTCGAGCGTAGAAATATCGGGGAGTATTCCCAACTTCAGGTTTACATAATTCTGAAGTGACCACATTAGTTTGAAAAATTGATCAGCGTCATTAGTTGATAGTTTCATAAATCTATTTTACACCTTTCTATCCCTTTCAAATGTCCTAATAGAATCCTATTGGATAAGGAATTATGTGGTTTGCAGCTACCACATAATACATGTATGCTAATTTCATCGCACCGGTGCCTATAACCTTCACCAGCAGCGCAGCCTTCTCTCCCCCACTAAGTGAATCGACCAGGCTCTCCAGGACATCGACATACGGGTTGATCCCGGCGATCTTCACGACGGTGGTGAAGGTGTATTCCTGATCTCCGATAACCTGCTTTTTCTGTTCCATCAAATGCTCCTCACCTTTTGTAGACATATCGGTTCTTAGATCGTGCTAACAAAAAGGAATTGTGTACCTCACATGCCGATACGGGGAGTATAAGAAGGTATTGCAGGGTAATCTGCCGCAAGTTTCGAGCTCGCTGCTTACCTCTCAATAAGTTTTTTACTCATTCCATTCTACCGCCCCAATATCACAGATGGCTACGCCATCGTTGTCACCGTCTATTGGCCGGAGACCGCCAAGGTAATCCTCCAATGGGCATGACGCGCTATCTCCGGCATCGATCGCGGGACTCGCAAGTTGAATGTCCAAATCCAA
>JBFFIU010000265.1:0-5251 GCA_041556275.1 Anaerolineales bacterium
GTATAGTATCCGCAGTTCTATCTCTTCAACTGGGACTATCTCATGGTAGCCAGCAAGGATTTCGGCGGCTGCTCCGACAGTGTCAGCATGCCCACGAAGCATGGGTGCGATGGTGGTGGCCAAATCATTAATCAGGAGTGTATGAGTCATATCCCCAAAATCGATAATACCAACAATATGTCCGGGATCATTCTCTGCAACCAGGATATTGTCGGGCACAAAGTCATTGTGAAGGATCTGCGCCCGCAGTTTTGGTACCAGGGGAAGCACGTTCTGATCGAAGCGATCCAGAAAGTAGCTGACCACTTGTTGATGATTAGCATCGGTTATATGGGGCAAATACTCTCTGAGCTTAGAAGTATGCTTCAAGTCCCAGAGCAGTTCATAGTTCGCTTTCGGATGAAAGAAGCCTCGCAAAGATAGAACGAGTCTTGCAAGGCAGTCTCCCATCGGACGGAGCAGCGCATGGTCGGTGGGATCATCTTTCGGAGGAGCGCCAGATAAGTAGGTTAGTATACGTATACTGTGATTTACGCCGTTCCCCGCTTGAATCTGCTCAATAGGTAATCCGTTGTGAGATTTCAATACTTCTGGTACAGGTAATTCAGGGTCCAATTTAGCGATATGTTCCAATGCCTTGAGTTGCATATCAATGATCGCGGGATGCTCGGCGCTGTTAGCAATTTTTATTACAAATTGATCCCCGACCTCAGTGCTAATGCGGAAATTCTGGTCTCGCTCACTGGCGAGCGGAAACAAGTTGCCAGTGAGCCCATACAGCTGGTCAGCGATATCTTTTACTTGTTCGATGGTAAAGCTTGGGGATTGAGTCTCCAAAATGTCGTCTTGATATTGGTCATACTTTGCGTTTGGCATCCCAATCCTCCATTTTTGGAAAAATGTTAGCAAGCAAATTCAACTGAAGTCTTTATAAAGTTGGTGACAATCATTCTCTTTCAATTGGTTAATGCACATCCGCACGGCATAGCCAATGTTAAGGCCATGAACACAGGTTTGTAAATAACCTGTACATTGTCAAAATAATCGGAACAAAAAAGTTGTTTACTAAGAGACTCTTTTGGATTATATACTATGCTACCTTACGTGGGGCTCAACTGTATCGAACCAAAAATTGCTGATTTTCAATCAAAAGAACGAATTTCTATCCCCAATTGATCCAACTTTCGCTTTTGATCAAAGTGTAATATTGCGAAAAATCGCTCGATAAGCATATCAGGCGGTTTTTGTGGACGGTATTGGACGAAACTTAAATCCTTGTGCATGGGCACAGAGAGCAAACCCTTCCCAATGTTTTTGGAAAAATCACCAACTCGAGCAATGAGCTAATAAAAAATCACCAGCTGAGGATAATCCAAAGGCCTTTAGTGATAAAGCTTTCAAGCCAACGATCTACCTTTACGGCAGTGGCGGTGCTTCGATAACTGGCGGTTCGCCGATATTATCAGCTTGGACAAAATCTGCTGAAACCCAACCCTGCCCGCTGGCAGCGATCGTGGTAGGGAGCTTGATGACCCACCAGCCGCCGTCAGCGCTCTCGCCAACCACTTCGCCCACAGAACCTGCAGGAGCAACCCCATAAATCGGATAATCTGTGCCGGGCCCACTGCGAATGTTGATCGCCTCCAAGGCTGTTACCGTCGGTCCGCTTGGTAATTGGGTTGGCAATACAATCGCCGGAGGTTCGCCCCCGCCCGGATCGGATGGGGAATCACCCTGATTGCCAAGCAGCACGAAAAGGATGACAGCCAGCAAGCCAACGATGATCAGGCCAATAACTACGATCAGGATCGTGGATGTGCTTGAATTATTCTTTGGTTCAGAATTTGTTTGGTTCGTCAGAGAAATCTCCAACAATATTATTGCTATTCGATTATTAAAATAATCTGATCACTCTACCTAAAGTTGAGCGCTTGAAGGTCAGGCAGATTCCTCTGCGCGCTCCAAACGCCGGTTGGTGATCAAAATGAAAACACTGGTTAGAAACACCCAGGCAGGGAAGATGAAACGAGCCTCGCGGATCGAGCCGGCGAAAAACAAGAAGATCAGCGCAAGGAGATAGGTGATGATGGTCAGCCAGCGCGGCATCACTTCCGCCCTGGTCCAGATCGTGCCGATTGAGAACATATACACCCCGGCAATGCGCAAGACATAGTTTCCCAGGATCTCGTTCATGAACATAAAGCCAAAGATATAAACGTCATTATCAGTCAACATCTTGGCAGTCAGGGCGAAGGTGCCAAATATCGCTCCGATGGTGGCAGCCCAAATAAACATCAGGACTACAAAGGCAATACCGCTGCCTAAAAACACAGTGGCAAAGAAGCGATCTTCCCGGTCACCGATATGGTCGCGGATCACACCCGTAAACCAGAAAAAGGCGATCCCGGCGAAGGGTATCAGGCTCAACCCCACAGAGACAGAATCTGCTCTTTCCTCTAGCCATTCAAGATTGATGTCATCTGGCGGGATCTGAGGTACACCGCTGATCAGCAGCATGCTGGCGATCAACAAACCCGAATAAAGGATCCCGGCCAGCGCGGCCGAGCGCGGCGAACGGATTCGTTTTTGAATCTGACCTAGATTTTCTTGAGCCATCAAATTCTCCTATCGTCCTGTTCACATCTGCTATCATGTTTTGTATATCCAAAGAAATATCAAGAATTGATCATCGAAAGCCTCGGCGCGACGTGACCGGTTTCCCACCGGGGTGCCTTGCTGGCGGCGACAGCCACAACGGAGCGACCGAGCTCTTGAATCTCTACAGAGTTTCTGCCAAATGATCGACCTTGCGAGACCAAAACTACCAGGTCTCCTTTACTGGATGTCTGCTCTGCCCATTCTACCTTGTCCATTTCCCCGGGTATGTACTCCGCCCGTTCAGGGAGCACGACCCCGGCTTCGGTTAGCCGCTCTGGACTTACAGGACCAACAATCAGGGGCTTTCCAGGAGCAGCCGCGGCAGCAATGTTGACCGCTGTGTGCAGATCATCGATCCTGGAGGGCTGTAAATCACGCTCGGATATCGCCAGAACAACCCGTTCCAACGGCGATTTGGAGGTTGCAACAACTGCCACAGGGCAATCCACCGATCGTGTTATCTCGTCAGCCAGACTTTCCACCAGAGTTTGCCTGAATGGACGAGGGCCGGGCCATTGCAGCAAGACCAGTGAAGCATTGTTTTCTATCGCCGCCTGGCTGATCCCCTCCGCCAGGTTGCGGCCGACGCGCACTCGGCTGTCCCCTTCCAATCCCAGAGAGTGCAATGTGTCGTCGATTTCTATCAGATTGCCTCTGGATTCGGATATATCTTCTTGAGGCATTGTAACCACTACCGGGATGAGCATGCCGCCGTTGGCCTCGGCAATCTGTCCAGCGAATCGCAAGCGCAGCGCCAGAAGCTCGGAAACATCACGGGTGGGCACCAAGACCACCTCTCCCAAGCGGCGCGCCTCCTCCTTGGGCTGCTCGATACGAGCAGCATATCTCGGGGTGCCCAGGGAGGTGATGAACAGACTCACGGCAATGACTACCATCACGGCATTGACCACTCCATCGCCATACAAGCCCACTTCAAGGCCGACAATGGTGGCAGCCAGGGTTGCCGCAGCCTGCGCGACCGAAATAGTGAACAGCATGCCAGCTTCAGCTCGACTCAGACGGAAGATGCGACCAGTGAGCAAGGCCGCGACCAACTTGCCAACCACCAGGGCCAAGCTGAGCCACAACGCCAGCTGGATCGTTTCAGATTTGAACATCACGGCGGGGTCGAAGAGCAGCCCCACAGACACCAGGAAGGCTGGGATGAACAGCGCATTGCCGAAGAAGTCAACATGCTCCATCAGGGCGCTCTCGTTAGGCACCAGGCGGTTGAGGCCGAATCCCGCAAAGAAGGCGCCCAGCAGCGGCTCGATGCTCACGATTTCGGCCACCACCGCCGCCGACATCAATCCGATGAGGATGATCATAAAGCGCAGAATGCGCCCCCGCCCCAGGGTCGAGAAGAACCAGCGCGTGATCCAGGGCAGGACCATCAGGCACCATACCCCCAGGATGACCAAACCCAACGCAATGGAGAGAATTAACCGGGTACCGGTTTGATCTCCCGTCTCTGAACCGGCTACCAGGGCCAGCACCAGCAGGGAGACGGTGTCGGTGATAGCGCTGGCCCCCAGCGTGGCTGCTCCGGCCCGGTTTTTGGTCAGATCAAACTGCTTGAGGACCGGATAGGCAATCAGGGTGAAAGATGCCCAAAAGGAGCCGATCAATATGGCAGCCTTGGTGTCGTAGCCCAGCTGCAGGGTGATGAAGGTGCCCAGGGCGAAGGGGATTACCGAGGTAATCATCCCGAATCCGCCTGAAATCCTCCAAAAGCGGCGAAAGGTTTCCAGGTCCATCTGCAGCCCGGCCAGGAAGATCAGGTACAGAATGCCGATTTGGCCGATATTCTCGATGGCTCGAAAATCATCCAGGATTCCCAGCATATTCGGGCCGATCAGCGCCCCGCCGATGAGCAGACCGAGTAATCCCGGTAGACGCAAACGTTCGGCGATCAATGGACCAAAAATAATGATGATGCCGAGAACTAAAAAGCTGAAGGCTGGGCCGTTACGGATGGCTTCTGTGATCATGAAGCAACCTCCCTTTAGATGGAATATTCATCATCTTGTCATTTCGAGCGCAGCGAGAAGAATTCAACGCTGTTGTACCAAAAGATTTTTACAAGCAGTTCTTTCACTAAGCTCGAGACTTCCATCGAAATGATATTATCGCCACCTACACATGTATCACCACTTAATTATGTTTAGAGATTTTTTCCAATTTCAGCAGATCGATGTCGTTAAGCTTCCATACCTTCTTCAGGATGAGTTCCAGTGCCATGAATCCGTGCAGGTGTAAGAATAATTCCTAGTTGTAGTTGATTTTGATCCAAATTAACCCGTAGCTTTCGGGACCCGCATGGTTATTATGGATATAAACCGATCCGTATTCATTACGCGGGTTCACGCTCCCCAAGGGATATATAAATCCGCTGAAAAACCTCTCTGGCAACCATTAGCGCGATCACCAGTACGATCACATCAATGAATTTTCCCAACTCAACATGTTCGCCGAATACGAGGTCAACAACTTCCAGGATGAGAAATTTACTCAAGAAGAGGATCAACCAGGTAGCGATAATGCGTAGGAGATTCGAGAGTTTTCCCGGTCGCGATTTGAAAAAATCAGCCAC
>JBFFIU010000266.1:0-5247 GCA_041556275.1 Anaerolineales bacterium
GAGCCTGGTATGAAAAGCTAAAGGAGTAATGTGATGCAGATCGGCGTGGTTTACCCACAAACGGAATTTGGCAATGATCACATGGCGATACGGGATTACGCCCAGATGGTTGAGGAGTTGGGCTTCTCGCATATCGTAGCTTATGATCATGTGTTGGGAGCAAATCCAGATCGACCTGGAGGATGGAAAGGTCCCTATACGTACCAATCAGCATTTCAATCGCCGTTTCTATTGTTCAGTTTTATGGCCGCAGTGACCGAGCGTCTCGGATTCGCTACCGAGATCATCATCTTACCGCAGCGCCAAACCGCACTGGTGGCTAAACAAGCAGCGACTCTGGATGTACTGTGCGGCGGACGCCTGAGATTAGGTGTCGGATTGGGTTGGAACAAGATTGAATATGTCGCCTTGGGCCAAAATTTTCACGATCGCGGCAAACGGATTGAAGAACAGGTCGCCTTGATGCGCCAGCTGTGGACAGAGCCCCTGGTAGAGTACTCTGGACGCTGGCACACGATCCAGGATGCGGGGATAAACCCGCTACCTATACAACGGCCGATCCCCATCTGGTTTGGGGGTCACGCCGATCCGGTCCTATGGCGCGTAGCAATGATGGGGAATGGCTGGATGACAAACTATAAGAACGCCAGAGATGCCGTCCCAGCACTTGATAAAATTCAACATTTTCTCGAAGAATCGGGCAAAAATCAAACTAGTGTGGGCATTGAGGCGAGAATTTCATATGGTGATGGAAACCCGGCAAGCTGGGAGGGATTGATCCGGGATTGGCAAGAGGTTGGCGCAACCCACATATCAATCAATACTATGAGTCTCGGCTTCCAGTCGCCTGACCAGCATATGCAAGCTTTGAGAGGTTTCGCCGCCACCATCGGAATCGGCGACCAGGAAGATTAAGGAAATGAAACTATCCCATGATAATTGATCTACAGGACACACAGCTTTATGTTGAAGAATCGGGCCGGGGAAACCCCTTGCTCTTGATCCACGGTTACCCATTCAACCACGAAATGTGGCACCCACAAATCGAAGCATTTTCCACCACGGCAAGAATTATCGCTCCCGATTTGCGCGGTCACGGGGGATCGCCACCATCAAAGGGTCCATCCACGATGGATCTATTGGCTGATGATTGCGCCAAGGTTTTAGAGACGCTTGGTGTAGATGAACCGGTTACAGTTTGTGGTCTCTCGATGGGAGGTTATGTGGCATTCGCCTTCTACCGACGCTATCCGTCCCTGGTAGCCGGGTTAATCTTGGCAGCCACAAGGGCGAAGGCTGATTCCCCAGAGATCAAAGTCAAGCGGGATGAAAGCGCAGCATTGGCAGAAGAAAACGGTGTTCAGGCTGTCACCGCGAACATGCTGCCGATGATCATGTCTCCCAAGACTTATTCAACAAACCCGGAGCTGGTCGATCGAGTCGAGCAGATCATGGCCCAGACTTCCTTGCAAGGCATGGTCTCCGCCTTGATGGGAATGAAAGTTAGACCCGATTCGACACCAACGTTGGATGCGATCAGCGTACCCAGCTTAATAATTCACGGCTCAGATGACCAGATCATCCCCCTCAGCGAAGCCGAGGCCATGCACACCTCCATTAAGGACTCCCAATTCGAAATTATTGCAGACGCTGGACACCTGCCGAATCTCGAACAACCAAAACTATTCAACCAGATCGTAAAGCAGTTCATCGACTCGATGAAACCCTAATTCATCCAAAATTTGGTAAAGATCGCAATAATTCAGGGATATCCAAAATTCTTAGATTCAAATTAACACCCGGCTGAATCATCATTGAAATAATCATTTACAAATTAGAACATTTGTACTATAATTATTGCGCAACCAATGTCTAATTTACTTTTATCTAGGAGCGTAAAACATGTCCAAACACCCAATTGTCCACATAGAATTCTCAACCAAAGATAGAAAAGAGTCAGGAAAGTTTTACAACGAATTATTCGGTTGGAATGTCCAACAAATGCCCGAAATGGATTATGCCATGTTTGAGAGCGGAGAAGGAGTTGGCGGGGGATTGAATCCGGTCACGGAAGGTTTTCCTGCCGGGACTGTGATGGTTTACATTGGTACGGATGATATCGAGGCCACCCTCGCAAAAGCAGAGTCCCTCGGAGGAAAAACGGCCGTTCCAAAATCTGAGATCCCCAATATGGGTTGGTTTGGCATGTTCACCGATCCAACAGGAAATATGATCGGATTATTCACAAGCCTGGAAGACGAGGATTGATCCGTCCATCTTCTAACAGCATATAACATTTACTAATTTCTTTATGCCGCCGGGTGGCATCCGGCGGTTTTATCATTATTCATAGGGAATGGTAAAATCCCTGGTCAGCGGAGTGTGACCACGTGGATATTCGATCGAAATCTTCCGATAAAAGAATTCTTGCAAAACTTTTGGCTGGTTTCTTCGCATCCCTGTTCATATTCTCCACAGTCTTAGTTCTGCTCACATTTTTTCCGGCAAGACAATTACTAAATCCAGATTTTTATAAACAAACCCTCGCTGACCAGGGTATATATGACAAGCTGCCAGAATATCTCGCTGAGCAATTGGCTGCTGAAATATCTCCGGGCATATGTTTTGAGAATCCAGAGCTGCCCCGATGTAAAACTGAGGAGGGTTCGAGTTCAAAAAACGATCTTCCGATTTACTTGTTGATCTTAGATCAAGAAGAATGGGAATCGATCCTGACCACGATCATCGAGCCAGCCTGGCTACAAACTCAAACTGAGAACATCATTGACCAGTTCTTTGATGTGCTGCTTACCTCGGAAGACCCAGTTAACACACCAATCCTTATTTCTTTGGTTGAACTCAAGAGCCGACTAGCCGGACCGGAGGGCACCCAGGCCCTACTCCTCATCTTGAATGCCCAACCATCCTGCACCGTGGAGCAGCTCTTGGGTTTGCTTCAATTGGGATTGGGCTTGCCGACTAATCTTGAAACACTGCTTTGCCGTCCCCCTGAGTACGTACTTTCTGAGTTAATACCTGTAATCGAAATCTTTCTGTCAGGTGCTGTCGATTTGGTGCCAGATCAGTTATCCCTAAGCCTACCCGAATCGGTGATCGCAAGCCCGCAATCTGGGAACTTTCAAGTATCGAGAGCACCTATTCCCAAACCCATCCAGGTTTTACGGGCTACTCGTTCTGTGATATCAATCAGCCCATTGCTGCCGCTGCTTCTTATATCTCTGGTGACGATAATTGTCGTTCGCTCAGTAAGAGATCTTCTCCTCTGGTGGGGGATTTCATTCCTGGCTGCTGGTATGATCACATTGTTCATGGCTCTTATCCTTTTGCCAGCAATGAATTGGACCGTTGCGCAGCTATTGCCTGATCAAGTGGAAACCTGGCTGGGAATAACGAATTTATTGGATGAGCTTGGTATGTGGGACGTGCTCAACGAGCTTACCGGCAGGGTGTTGAACTCAATCTTGATCCCCGCTGGAGTGGTCTCTTTAATTGGCCTGCTGCTATTACTTGGATTACTATTTTTAAAGGATCGCACGTCCCAAACAGTACCGGCAACTAACCGTCCTAGTTGATCACAAACGTTATGGTTGGTCAAGTAATTTTCAGTTCACTTGAGTATTAACGCTTTCCCCAAAATTTTCAACTTATCCCCTGATATTCATCCTCACTGCTGGTCCTGAGAATACTTCTTCTTCCACTCGTACAGTTTATTTAACGCTTCGATCGGAGAGAGAGTATTAATATCCAACCCCTCCAGGTCTGCCAACAATGGATTCGTCTCCGGGAAGAAAGCCAGCTGTTGCGGTGCATCCGGGTCAATGCGCACTGCCTTACCCGATGAGGCCTCCAACTGCTGCAAAATTTCACTGGCACGCTGTACCACCGGACCCGGCAACCCTGCCAGCTGCCCAACGTGAATCCCGTAGGACCGGTCTGCACCACCAGGTACGATTTTGTGCAGGAAGATCACCTTACCCTCTGCTTCGCTGACAGCCACATTGTAATTGGTCACTCCTGGCAGCAAGTCCGCCAATTGGGTTAATTCATGATAATGCGTGGCAAAAAGGGTCTTGGACCGTAAGTTTGGGTGATTATGGATGTACTCCACCACCGCCCAGGCAATGGATACACCATCATAAGTGCTGGTCCCGCGTCCAATTTCATCCAGAATGAGTAAGCTCCTGGCAGTTGCATGGTGCAAAATATTTGCCATTTCAACCATCTCAACCATAAAAGTCGATTGCCCAGCGAAGATTTCATCCTGGGCGCCTATCCTGGTGAAGATGCGGTCTACAAGACCGATCCGAGCCGATTCGGCCGGCACAAAGCTGCCCACCTGTGCCATCAGAACGATCAGCGCAACCTGACGCAGGAAGGTCGATTTTCCAGACATATTGGGTCCAGTGATGATCCGAATGCGTTCATGCGGTTCGAGACGGGCATCATTAGGGACAAACCGCTCCCCACTCATCAGATGTTCAACAACCGGATGTCGCCCCCCTCTGATATCTAACACATCTTCATCCACCACTTCAGGACAGATATATCCATTCAGAGATGCTGCTTCAGCCAGACCCGCCAGTACATCCAGCCGTGCTATCGCGCGTGCCGTTGAAAGCAAGCGACCTGCTGAAGCGGCCAGCCTCTGACAAATTTCTTTGAAGAGACGCGCCTCTATCTCATGAATCCGCTCTTCAGCATTCAACACCAAAGTCTCGTACTCTTTCAGTTCAGGAGTTATGTAGCGTTCAGCGTTGACCAATGTCTGCTTACGGATGTACTCCTTTGGAGCCATTTCGGCATTAGCTTTGGTAATTTCAATATAGTATCCAAAGACCTTGTTGTATCCCACCTTGAGAGACTTTATGCCTGTCCTTCCCCGCTCGACCTTTTCTAAATTGGCGATCCATTCGCGTGCGTGTCGAGACCTCTCAATCACACCATCCAATTCGGCTGAGAAACCAGCCCTGAACACGCCAACATTTTTTAGCGTCGCAGGAGGGTCATCCTCCAAGGCTGATTCGATCAGACTCAGCTCATCCGTGCATAAGAATAGATCTTCAATCACCCCATTCAAAGCAGGTTCATTTTCAGGTAACAATCCTTTTATACCTGGTAATTGCTGCAATGTGCTGCGCATGGCGACAAGATCGCGCGGTTGGCCAGAATTCCCAACCACACGTTGGGTAAGTCGTTCAAGATCAGCCAGGGGTTTCAAAGCGGATC
>JBFFIU010000267.1:0-5101 GCA_041556275.1 Anaerolineales bacterium
CCACGACGCCAATGTGACGCCGTGGGTGTTGGTCGCTGAGGATCGGGGCTGCCAGGTTCGCCATGTGGACTTCAACCTCGAAGACGGCACTCTAAACACGCAGCAGCTTTACCAGGCCCTGGAAGCGAAACCACGCTTAGTCGCAGTCGGGTATTCTTCCAACGCCTTGGGAACGATTAATCCCCTGAAGGAGATCATCAAAGAAGCCCATCATGCTGGAGCGCTGGTTTACGTGGATTCCGTTCACTACGCTCCCCATGGACCGATCGATGTGCAGGAATTGGAGTGTGATTTTCTGGTTTGTTCGGCATATAAATTCTTCGGCCCACACATGGGCATTCTCTATGGGCGTTACGAGCTCCTTGACCAGCTGACCGCATACAAGGTGCGCCCTGCTCCACAAGACCCGCCAGGTAAATTTGAGACGGGGACAGGAAATTTCGAAGGTTATGCCGGCGTCTTGGGGGCAATTGAGTACTTCGAGTGGTTGGGGGAAAACTTTGGGGAACAAGTTACGCCGAATGACGCCAATCAGCGCCGGCTGCGCTTAAAGCAAGCCATGACCGCAGTCAATGAATACGAGAAGCAGCTCAGTCGCGCCCTGTTGAATGTCCTTGAAGAGACCCCTGGTGTTACGATTTATGGACTGAAAGATGCAAACCGGTTGGATGAGCGCGTACCAACCTTCGCTTTCAACCTGAAGGGATTCTCGCCTCAGCAAGTAGCAGAAGAACTGGGCAAACGAGATATCTACGTTTGGGATGGCAATTATTATGCCCTCTCAGTGACTGAAGCGCTCGGTTTGGAAGAGAGCGGCGGGATGGTGCGGGTTGGACCTGTGCATTACAACACGGTGGAGGAGATTCACAGGTTCGGGGAGGTATTGGGGGAGATCGCTACAGCATAATCGGAATGATTGTCTACCGAGGGCGGATATTATTTAATTTTTCAAAGACAATGATTGGATAATCATTTAGTTGTGAGAATCGTCTCCGTAGATATAATTAGGAAAATGGATACTTTGATCACCAATAATCCCCTTTCTTTGAATTCATTTACTTTTTCCAAAACACAAAGCGTTCTCGCCCTAGCTCCTCATCCAGATGACTTCGACGCAATAGGTGTGACCATGCGTTTTTTCTTGAATAATGGGAATGTAATCTATCTGGCAGTAGCTACCTCGGGAGCGAGTGGTGTGGAGGACTCATTCAGCTCACCGCCTACCCTAAAGGCAAAAGGAAGGCTACGCCGGCAGGAGCAAAGGGAAAGCTGTCAGTTCTTTGGGTTACCCGAGTCCAGCCTAGCGTTTCTACGAATGGAAGAAGATACAGAAGGCCACCCGAAAGATAACAAAACAAATCTCAAGATCCTTCAAGAACATTTTATGAAAATGCAACCTGAGATGATCTTTCTACCCCATTGGAAGGATTCCAACCCTGGGCACCAACGAATCTATACGATGTTTCACAAGGTGGCACGAGAAGCCCGGTATCCTTTGGTCGCTTTTCTTAACCGGGATCCAAAAACGTTGCAGATGCGTTGCGATGTATATATGGAATATGGGGAAGAAACAGCTATGTGGAAAGGTAAACTATTGCGCTTTCACAAGTCACAACACCAGCGAAATCTAAACCAGAGGGGACATGGCATAGATGAACGCATATTGAAGGTTGATCGACAGAACGCAACTTCGTGCGGACTGGATGAAACGTATGCGGAAGTATTCGAGTTGATGTTCTTTGGTGCTAGTAAGTTGGGGGATATCCTTGGATGAAGTATTGGGGAGAGGTATTGTTCCTAAAATCTGGACAAGATAATTCTGCTGGATAATCAAACTACAGGCTGCATTTAAAATAGGCCTTGAACACCATCCACAACTAAGAGTCTCAGCTGACTCAGGCCTTGCTGGATGTTCTTGAAGAAACACCCGGGGATATGATTTATGGACTGAAAGATGCAAACCGGCTGGAGGAGAGGGTATCAACCTTCTCTTTCAACCTTAAGGGATTCTCGCCCCAGCAAGTAGCAGAAGAACTGGGCAAACGAGATATCTACTTTCGGGATGGGAATTATTATTGTAGTGGTCCCATAAAATTGGACACTTTTTGAGGCAATCTTAGGGGGAAGCCTCCAATAATTGGGACTGCCACCAGGCGTACTCATATTCCACTGGTGTCAGGTATCCCAAAGATGAATGGATGCGCTTGGTCATGTAGATGTCTTCGATAAAGCGCCCGATCTGTTGCTGCGCATCCCCAAAGTCAAGATATTCCGATAGGTCCACCTCCTCTTCCTTAATAGTGCGCATAAAACGCTCAGCATAACCGTTTTCTTCGGCTTTTCCCACAGCTGCCATGCTGATTTGGACGCCGTACGCCTTCAGCAAGTCTGTATAAGCATACGCAGCGTACTGAACGCCCTGGTCGCTGTGATGGATCTCAGGCGAATGTGTTTCTAGAGCGGCTCGCAAGGCCATCAAAGTCAACTCCTGATCAAGTGTGCGACTCAAGCACCAGCCTCGGATAGACCTTGTAAAGACATCCATGATGATAGCCAAGTACACGTACTCTTGATATAAGCGAATGTAGGTGATATCACTGACCCAAACTTGGTCAGGGTAGGCGATTTCGAGCTCTTTGACCAAGTTTGGATAGCGAGGATAGGGATGTTGGCTGTCTGTAGTGCGGCGTTTACGACGTTTTACAAGTCGCAGTAACTCCTTTTTGGCCATTATACGCCGGACTCGTTTGCGATTGACCCTATATCTGTATGGAGACCGCCGTAATTGGTTCGTTACACGACGAGTACCATAGACCGGGAACTGACCAGCAATTTCTTCAATCGCCTCTTCTAGCTCGCTTTCATCGCTTTGGACTGGTCGATAGTAATACGTGCTGGGTGCCAGTTCCAGAAGGTTACAGGCCACAGAAACCGGATATCCTTCTTGATCGCTCAACATACTCACCATCTCCCGCTTTTGTTTCGGCCTGAGTTCAAGTATCTGGATGCTTTTTTTGCCATCTCTAGTTCCATTGCCAATCGCCCTACCATCCGCTCCAATTCGGCAATGCGCTGGTCTCTATCATCATTGACTGTGCCCTGCTCAAACAACTGTGGAGAACGCTCGATGAACTCTTGTTTCCAGCGAGACAGTACCGAGTCCTTGATACCATATTCCCGGCTGGCCTGGGCTGCACTTTTCCGTTCAGTGAGCATTTCCATCACCACCTGGGCTTTGAAATCTGGAGAAAATTTCCGTCGCTTTGTCATTGTGGATCCCTTTCCTGGAGTCTAATTCCTACTTACCATACTGTCCAGTTTTTGGGGTCCATTACACAGTGACAATGATCGAAAAGGTAATGGGACACCAGGTATTCTCGGCCACACTTCAGCCCCCAAACCTCACTGCATGCCAGAAAGAACAGGCGCCAGTTGACCAACCAGCGGGTCTCGTTCTGTGATCCGTAAGTCTGTGCCATAATACGCCGCACAGCGGGCTCTTGGGTATCTAGCTTTGCCAGCCAGGCGAGCAAGGTTTTCTCGTAGTGCCAGCCATCCACACGCCAGTGGTCAACCAATTTTAGATCACGCTGGAAATGAAATAACAGGTCGTCACTCGGCATCGTCCCACCGGAAAAGAAGGTCTGTGCCATCCAATCGTTTGGGGCGTCAGCGTCAAACTCTCGGGCAAACTCTCTATGGCTGAAGATATGCACAAAAAGCATCCCATCAGGATGGAGCAATGTCGCAATGCGCGCGAGCAATCGTTCGTAATTCTTCATGTGTTCGAACATTTCAATCGAGATCACCCGGTCGAATTTGGGTATATTATCGAAACGTGGATCTTGCTCGAAATCCGCCATATCGGCTGTTAATGCAGTGACATTGTTGAAACCTCGAGCTCTGCACTGGCTTTGAATAAATTCTCGCTGAGTATTCGAGTTGGAAACACTCAGTACCTGGCAATCAGGATAATGTGTTGCGATCCACAAACTAAGCGATCCCCAGCCGCAACCCAGGTCGAGCACCGTCATGCCATTCTCTAATCGGGCGCGCTGACAGGTCAGGTCCAACATGGCCTCCTCTGCCTCATCCAGATCGGATACACTGGTAGGCCAGTAGCAGCAACTATACTTTAGCCATTTTCCCAACACGAGTTGAAAGAACTCAGTGGGAACCTCGTAGTGCTGATGGTTGGGATCGCTTGTGCGTATTGCTATCGGGCTACGTTTGAATTTTTCTATCAAGGCTCGCTTTTCAGCGGAGCGTGTCTCCAGGCTGCGCTGATAACGTCTGCTTACTGACCAATTAAGCGTTAGACGCAGTACCCCAAGGATCAACCAATCTGGCACACGGCCAGTTTCAATCAATTTCATATACCACATTCGATCGCTCCTGATCTGATAGTAGTCTTTCGGATTTCGCCTTAAGGGGGTTTTGCTTACGGGCTCGTTTTCTATGTCGCGTTGCTCAGTCATACAAGTCATACTATTGCCAGAGATGAACCGTTTTTAAAACACGTAAATAGAAAATACCATAAGAAAGACACTTGCTGGGAACCCTACCTATTCTGACAACCTTTTCAGAACTCAAACCTGCAACCAATCGCATAAACATCCACTGCACTTCTGGTAATCAATTGCCGCCCAGATCAGGTTTCGATCTTGTATACGGCAAAGCCGATTCTCTGCCACAATCAAAAACTGATATGGCATTCCAATTTGGAAGATAAAGGATATTGGAATTGAACTAATATTAACAAATTTCAAATCAAAAGAACAAATTTCGACCCCTAATTGATCCAAATTCCCCATACGTTCGAAGCGCCGCTTAAAAAAGAAACCTTTCGACGGGCATTTCAAAAGGCTCTTTCGGAACGGATGACCCCGACAGGACTCGAACCTACAACCTGGTCCCGACTGGTGAAGCCATGTCGGGATGTATCCCGCACTGTCCTTGCGGGACTAACGATTAAGAGTCCCAGAGTTCACCGTCTATACCTTGTATCTATTTCAATATTTTCTACTGTGTCTACTTATGGGGAGTAAAAGTGTCTATAGTTTCTCTATTGTCTATAATTTCTGTGTCGGTTGCACCAGGG
>JBFFIU010000268.1:0-5093 GCA_041556275.1 Anaerolineales bacterium
GGGCGACTTCTCGGCCAGGGTTTTGCAGAAAGCGACCATGTGCTCGAATAAGCGCTGCTGTTCGGATTCGGGATCAAGCTGTGGATTGGACTCTAGATTAGAATACTGGAGGCGTAGATCGGGGGTCAATTTCAGCAAGTCGGCCAGTACAGCGTCCGGAAATGCGATCTCATTGGCAGCTCGGGAAGATAAACCTCTGCGTACGATCTGGGAAAAAGCGCTGTAGGGGGCATTGCTTTCAGCGTAGCACTCGCCGAGTAAAGCGGTTCCACCAGAGACTTCGGCGTGGGTGACGATCTCTCTCATCAGGCGCGTCTTGCCGATGCCCGGTTCGCCGCTGATCAGCAGCACCTGGCCCTGCCCGGTCGTTGTTTTCTGCCACAAACTGCGCGCTTCTTGAAACTCGGTCTCCCTGCCGACGATCCTGCCGCGCACAATGCGGTCGAGGACGGCTAGCTCTCTTACTGAACTGTCGTCTCCAGCCAGTATTTGGGTGTCCTCTAGTACAGCCAACACATCCTTGGCTGATTTGGGGCGATCACCGGGTTCTTTGCTCAGTAAGGCTAGGATGAGATCGTTAAGCAGTACTGGGATGTGCTCGTTCTTGGCTCTAGGTGGTACGACCGGTGCATGGATGTGTTGGGTGATGACCGCTAGGGCATCCTCCGCTTCGAAAGGTAAACGCTTGGTGGTCAGCTCGTACAGGATCACACCCAGTGAATACAGATCAGATTGCGGGGTTATCTCCCGGCCGAAGGCTTGCTCAGGAGACATGTAATAGACTGTCCCCATGATTAAACCTTTTTCTGTCATTCTTGAAGCTGTGGAGATCGCCAAACCGAAATCCATCAGGCGCACTGTGCCATCCGGTTCGATGATCACATTCTCTGGTTTCAGGTCACGGTGGATGATGTTTTGCTCGTGAGCGTATAGAAGTGCGGCGCAGATCTGCCTGGCAACTTGGACGATTTCAACGAATCCATCCAACTCATGTTCATTCAGCGTGTCCCCTTGGATGTATTCCATTACCACATAGGGCTGATTTTCTACCTTGCCAGCGTCGTAGACTGTTACGATGTTGGGATGTTTTAATTTGGCTATTGTCTGAGCTTCGACCAGGAGTCGTGAAAGGCCTTCAGTGCCCAGTCTGGGGCTTGACATCAGCTTTAGTGCCACATCCCGATCGAGAACAGAGTCGTGGGCGCGATAGACTGTCCCCATGCCCCCCTGACCTAATTCAGATTCGAGGCGGTAACGGTCGTTGAGAATTTTCTCGATCATGACCCATTCCGAGGAACAAGTGTAACAAACCAGTTCAATACATATCTGCGCGGATTATGCAACAGGAAAATTCTGTAAAAAAATCGATCAGTCAAATTATACAACACAAAGAATATCTGAATTGGAATGTATTCAATATTATTTACCGATCGCCAGGAAATGGAATGTCACAATTTCTTTCCGACCGGTGTTTATATTAATGAGCGCACAAGCTATCGCTTTTGGGTTACACTGATGACTGTGACTTCAAATAAAGTAAATTTCCAGGCTCAAAGGGCAATTGCCGGGTCAGAGGATTTCGAAGCGACATTCCTTGAGCACTGGCCTAAAGTTTATGGCGTACTCTTTCGTGTAGTCGGAGAAAAAGCAGAGGCGGAGGATCTGGCTTTGGAAACTTTCTGGCGACTGTACCAGCGTCCCCCAGCGAGAAGAGAAAATCTGGATGGGTGGCTCTATCGGGTTGCGGTCAACCTGGGTTTTAATGCGCTGCGCTCTCAAAAGAGACGCACACAATACGAAGAGCAAGCCGGCAAACTGGCTCTGGAAAGTGATCCACCCGCCGATCCCGCCGATCAGGCTGAACTCCTGGAACAGCGACGAGAAGTCCAGGAAGTTCTCGCTCAAATGAAACCTCGATCGGTCCAATTGTTGGTCTTGCGACATTCAGGGTTTAGTTATGCCGAAATCGCTGCTGTAGTCGAGGTTCGACCTTCCTCGGTTGGTAAATTACTGGCGCGTGCCGAGGATGAATTTGAGAGGGTCTATCGCCGGTTTCAAGGAGAATGAAGATGCACTTATCAGATGGACAGATCAGGGCATACCTGGACAAAGAAATCACTGAAGAAGATGCGCAACGGGTGAGCGCGCACCTGGGTACCTGTGATAGGTGTCAGACCAGGTTGGAAAACATCTCTACTCAAAGCAACCGTGTCAACCATCAACTGGCTGTATTGGAACCGCAATATGATGAATCACCACCTTCAGCCAGCATAGCCTATTCCCAATTTGATAAAAAGTATTCCAGTAAGGAGAGCATGAACATGTTGGACAGGATATTCAATCGTCAGAATCGATTCGCCTGGATAGCACTTGGAGTCGTCGCTATCCTTGCAATAGCATTTGCTTTCCCACAAATTAGAGCTATCGGGAGCAGCTTCCTCGGCTTATTCCGGGTCGAGCAGTTTACTGTTTTACAGATCGATCCGGATGAACTGGAAGATCAATTTAGCTCCGCTTCCCAGTTTGAATATTTGCTCGCTGAGGATGTCCAGATTGAGGAATATGGTGAACATCAAGTAGTGGCGGATGCAGCTCAGGCCAGCGACTTGGCTGGCTTTCAAGTGCGGTTGCCAACCGCGCTCGAAAGTAATAAAAAACTGGCTGTCCAACCAGGAGCCAAAGTTTCTTACCAGATTGATCTCCCCAGGGTGCAGAGCGTATTGAACGAGCTCGGTGCTTCAGACTTCAGTCTTCCCTCCGAATTGGATGGAGCCACGGTGTCGATGACCATGCCGGTTGCAGTGTCAGCTGCCTTTGGGGAATGTGAAATTCCTGAAGAGATGATGGCAGATCGAGAGGTCGATCCGGATATGCCTCTTCCAGACCTCAGCCAGTGCACTACGCTGATGCAGTTTCCCAGCCCAGAGATCAGTGCCCCCCCGGGGCTAGATATTGCTGGTATCGGCGAGACATTGCTGCAAGTACTTGGGATGTCCCCCGAAGAAGCCGCTCAATTCAGCCGCAGTGTCGATTGGACGACAACTCTCATCATCCCCATCCCTCGTTATGGGACCGAATACCAGGATGTGTTTGTCGATGGCGTTGAAGGAACATTAATCATGCAATCCATTCGCAGTCAATTCCCTGAGTATCTGTTGATCTGGGTAAAGGATGGCATCGTTTATGCGCTCACTGGACCTGGAGACACTACTGCGGCTTTGGAGATTGCTGAGTCCCTAGAGTAAGGTAAAATTCTAACTACGAAACCTATGGCGTGAAACGTGGTTTCACGCCATACTTTTTTTGGTATTCATCATTGAGCATCATCCCTTGAACATGTCCGCTGCATCATCTATCGTCGCCCGAGGATTACGGAAGGTATTTGGAGATAAGGTTGCCGTTGCGGACCTGACTCTGGAAGTGGAACGAGGTGAGGTTTTCGGCTTCCTGGGTCCAAATGGGGCTGGCAAGACTACCGCGGTCAAGATGCTGTTGGGGTTGATCTACCCAACGGCTGGTGATGGACAGGTGCTTGGCGCCCCGCTGGGGGATCACCGGGCACGGGGGAAAGTCGGCTTTTTACCGGAGCATTTTCGTTTTCATGACTGGCTGACTGCCCGGGAATTTCTTACTTTGCATGGCAACCTGTACCACATGGATGCTGAAAGTCTTGACCGGCGCGTACCGGAACTGCTGGAGCTGGTCGGGTTGCAAGACCATGCAGGTAAAAAACTGCGCGCCTATTCTAAGGGTATGCTCCAACGCGTCGGTCTGGCTCAAGCACTCTTGAACGATCCAGATTTAGTTTTTCTCGATGAACCTACTTCCGGACTGGACCCGGTCGGTCGACGATTGGTGCGCGATATCATTCGCGATTTGAGTGAAAACGGAACCACCATTTTTCTCAACTCGCATTTGCTCAGCGAAGTTGAGATCACCTGCCACCGGGTGGCTTTTATCCGGCATGGTGAAGTACTGGCGACGAGTTCACTCCAGACTCTTGTAGAAGGGGAGCTGACCGTCGAGATACGTGCTCGTAATCTGACGCCAGAAATAATTAATGGGCTCTCCCGCTGGAGCCCCAACGTGCGCGCCGATGGCGACCACCTTTCTCTCACCATTCCTGGAGAGGCGGTTATGCCCGAGATCAACCGCTACCTGGTTGACAACGGCGTTGATGTCTTCGCTATTCGACCCAAGCAGCTCTCTCTCGAAGACCTGTTCATCCAGATCGTTGGTACGGAAGGCGGTTTATGACAATTTTTATCATAGCCCGGCTTACCTTCCGTGAAGCAGCCCGCCGCAAGATCTTATTAGCTGCCCTCTTACTTGGTCTGGTCTATCTGTTGATCTATGGGGTTGGCTTCTATTACGTCAACCAGGAGGCAAACCGATCAGAGTTCGGACCGGGCCTATTAGAGCTCAACCAGATCCGCAATTTCCTCTTTATGGCTGGATTGTACGTGGTAAATTTCCTGACAGTGATGATGGCAGTCTTAACCTCCGTCGATACGGTCTCCGGGGAGATCGCCTCTGGGACAATCCACACTTTGGTTTCCAAGCCTGTTCAGCGCTGGCAGATCGTGTTTGGCAAATGGTTGGGCTTCGTCGGTATGCTGACGCTATACCTGCTGCTGATGGCAGGTGGTACGGTCGTTCTGGTGTATGTGATCTCAGGATATCTGGCGCCAAACGTGTTGCGCGGCATGGGATTGCTGTGGATTAATGCCGTGCTCCTATTGGGCGTCTCTCTGGCTGGTGGAGCAGTATTGTCTACGCTTGCCAATGGGGTGCTGGTCTTTGGATTGTATGGCATTGCCTTCGTTGGTGGTTGGATCGAACAGATCGGTTCGTTTATTCAGAATCAGACTGCGGTCAATGTCGGTATCATTTCCAGTTTGATCATCCCCAGCGAGGCGTTGTGGAAACGGGCGGCCTTCGAAATGCAGTCACCCCTGGTGACAACGCTTGGATTTTCTCCCTTCACGGCGGCTTCAATGCCCAGCCAGATTATGGTCTTCTACGGTGTGCTTTATGCAATTCTGGCATTGCTGCTTGCGATCGCTCTATTCCGAAGAAGGGATCTTTAACCC
>JBFFIU010000269.1:0-5074 GCA_041556275.1 Anaerolineales bacterium
AAGAACCTTGATGGACTCAGGTGAAAAACAGGCTACGTAAGGAGTATCGATAGCATTATCACATCTTGCAAACGGCTGGCACTGGGTGAGCCTTACGCCACCGTGCGAGCAAGAATCTAATCCGAGCAATAGATTATCACTCTCGTCCGCGAAAAGAGGCTTCCCTAAATTTGGGGAGGCCTCTTCACGGCTTGCTGATCAGGTATTAAATTGTATTTAGTTTAGATCATCGATCGAACAAGGTTATTAATTTGAGTTGGGGTGTCAAATCAATATTTTTTTCAATTCTTGTTCTTTCTTCAATTATGGTATCTGGCAGCCCAATTCGTTGGCTGCGACGAGGTCATCCACATCACCAAGCTGCACTGAAGCGATTACTTGCACCGCTGTGAAGGGATAGTCCACATCCGGGTGAGATGCGCTCAGCAGTGCCGCAGTTCCGTGGCGGGCCACCTTAGCGTCCCCGCCGCCCTTTGCGACGATTGCATCACCAAGCGTTGCAAATCCCAGGTCAACGCCAAACACAGTTTGAAAAGGATCATCAGGTTTATAACCGGTCGGCGACCAATCCTCGAGGTGGTTCTTCCAATAGCCAGGGGTGCAGCCCTCGCCTCCGGGCGGTGGCGGGCAGTCAAGGATACCTTCTTCGTGGGCAACATTCGTACCATTGACTACTATCGCCACTCTGTAGCCCTGCCCATCGACAACTCCATCCGGATCATTCCATGGGACAAACACGTCAAATGGGCCATCTGGTTGTGTTATATATTGATCCAGTATGGGAGTGCCCATCCAAGCTGGTCCGGGATGCAGACGAACCTCTAAAACCACCGTATCTCCTGCAGCAACTGTTCCCGTGAAACGCGCCCCATCGCAGTCCACCTCAATGGTTCCTGAGGTCGCGCCTACAGGAAGTACCATTATCATGCTAAGCGCTAAGACAAGCACTACAGCAAACAACTTATTACGTTTTTTCATAGTTCACTCCTCCACCAAGTTAGTAGTTTGACACCCCAACAACCATATTATCGCAAATTAAACCATTTAAGTCAAATTAAAAATGTGCGGTATTTAGGGAAGTCCCTTCATCCATATTCAAAGCAGGCGCTTGTACCAACCAAGGACCCGTTAGCTGTCGGCAATACAACCTATAATCCCACAAGATAACAGAATTGAGTTCGAGCATCTCGTCCAAAACAAAGATCTGCTCTTAGACAACGTCAAATAGAATTAGGATCACAGAGATATAGTCTCCTACATTGGTCAAAAATAATCGAATGTGCTCATCCTGTTTCACTCGCCATTAATGGTCTTTTTGAGGTAGAATACAGTTAGATATAAATCAAGTCAATTGATGCAACTTCATTCTTGATTTGCTTCTGCCTCTAAATCTTTGCTATTCCGTTAACTTTATGGGGATGGAATTCGAATAAAATTCTATTAATGACGAAATGTAATCCAGATTCGATAAGTTTATCGATGAATTCTTGAATATTCTCTTTTCAATGTAGCTTTTGATAGAGATCTTCGAGAATCATCAGGGTAGGAAATTTAATTATGCCGTTAGTAAAAACGAAATCCGCTTCCGAAGTATTCATCTCAAAACGATTTCACCAGGTCGTCTCCCTCCACGTTCTCAAGAATCTATTAAAAAGAGTCGAGGCCCAGGTACCACTGTTGCTCGGTATCCACGGGCCCTCCGGCGAAGGCAAAACCTTCCAATGTGAGAACATCTTGAAGAACATGGGCGTTAAACGTTTCCTCATCTCCGGCGGACAGCTTGACAATCCAATAGCCGGTCAGCCCTCCTCTTTCATTCGCAGCAGCTACATTCGCGCCAGCGAAAGTATCCGCGGTGGTGAAGCCAGTCTGGCAGTGGTGCTGGTCAACGATGTCGATACCGGTCTCGGTACCTGGGGGAAATCCGAAAAACACACCATCAACCAGATCAATGTGTTCGGTGAATTAATGCACCTGGTGGACTATCCAACCCTGGTCGATGGCAAGGAAACCACGCGCATCCCGATCATCGTTACTGGCAACGACTTCACCAAGTTGTATAACCCGTTGGTCAGGGCGGGCAGAATGTCCGCTTTTGAATGGATCCCGACCAGCGACGAAAAAGCGGAGATCATCTCATCCATTTTTCCGGAGCTGAGCAATGACGAATGTCACCGCTTAATCATGGAATTGAACGAGAAGCTGGTTGGTGAGCTGCCAAATTCGATCAAATTCTTGCCGGTGGCTTTCTTCTCTCACCTGCGCTCAAATCTCCTGGATGAGGATCTCTGGGATGAGGTCGAGGAATCCGGTCTGGATAAGACGGTGGATAATATCCTGCGCGGCTATGAACCCGATCTCTCCAGCAAGATCTACTACGAACGGGTGCTCGAAAAAGGAATGGAACTGGCTCGTTCAGGCAAATTGATCAACCATCTACAGGCTGACAGTGGAATTAATTGGAGATCTTAACAAACGACAAAGAAAATTAACTCCACCCGTTGTATCGTTAACCCGCATGAAAATCCTATAAATAATTTCCGCCCTGTGGAAGATTGACTCCACAGGGCGTTAGTATTTATAAACCTAAATACTCTCTGATTAAGCACTCACCTCCAATAATTCTATGGAACGAATCAGGTTCATTATTGTATAGTGAACGTGATGCTTGTAGTTACACTATCCCAGTTATACCCAGAAACGGTGGCATTTGTAGTTGCCGCAGAGAAAGTTCCAGCAGGTGTTCCACCCTGCCCCTTCTTATTGGGATTCTGGGTCTGCCAGGTGACCTCCGCCCAACAATCAGCTCTGCTTGGACCACTGTTGAGGGTCACAGATTCTGGACCTCCGATTGTCACCTCCATCGTGGCATTCGAAACAGGTTGACCATTTGCATCAAGCACCTGGGCGCGATCCACAACCGTGTTACCTGCGGTGAATGCGGTTTGGGATGTAAAGGTCTTATTCTGGCCTTTGCCCTCATACACACCAGTTACCATTGCAGTAAACCTGCAGTTGGTCCACTCTGACCCTGGTTCGTTAGGGTTGGGCACAAAATATCGCTGAATCCCGATTCGCATGTTGCGTCATCCGAAGTTACCTTATAGCAATATTCAAACTTAAAATCAACCGATTCCCAATTGATTAATACAAGATTGATAATTGAAATGTACTTTTTCTAGTGCTAAAATTCACAACTTGTGAGGATATTTGTCACCTTAGTGCCTCCAATCAATTATTCCTATCATGGTACAATTTATCCAATAATTTTGAAGGTGGATGTTTCTCCCATTATTGCATTCTTTCAAAGAACAAATTCATAAATGGACACAATGGGATTTAATACCAGGATATGGACTTCTAGCCATTAACCTGGTATTAACTTAAATTATGGAAAAAAACACATTCAAAAATCCCTTTGCTTCAGAAGTGAGAAATAAAATCTGATGAATTGTACAAATTGCGGAACTGAAAATCCTAAAGATGCAAAATTCTGCCTCAATTGCGGTACCCAACTGCAGCAGGTATGCCCTCAATGCTCCACCAACAATCCCCCTAACGCCAAATTCTGTCTTAACTGTGGACACAAATTTGGCGCTCAAACATCCCAGGAAGGAGCAAAGTTAAGCGAAACCATTCAATCCAGTTCACTCGAATCCGGTCAACAATTGGGTTTAGAGCGCTTAATGCCTGCTGAATTCGCCTCCAAACTGGAAGCAGCCAGAAGAAATCGTGCGATGGAGGGCGAACGGAGAATCGTCACAATACTTTTCTGTGATATTGTCGGATCCACTGCTGCTGCCGAACAATTAGACCCGGAAGAGTGGACCGACATCATGAACAGCGCCTTCGAATATTTAATCTCACCGGTGTACAAGTACGAAGGCACCTTGGCCCGCTTGATGGGGGATGCGATTTTGGCTTTCTTCGGAGCGCCGATCGCCCATGAGGATGATCCACAGCGAGCCATCATGGCTGGTCTCGAGATACTGGAAAAATTCGAGCCTTTTTGTGAAAAAATAAAAAAACAATACGGTGTAGAACTTGACGTCCGCATCGGGATCAACACGGGTCTGGTGGTGATCGGTCAGGTTGGCTCAGATTTAGCTGTCGAATACACTGCAATGGGGGATGCGGTCAATCTCGCTTCGCGAATGGAACAAACTGCACAACCTGGGACCGTCCAAATCTCACAATACACGCACAAATTAATTGCCCCTCTATTCGCCTTCGAAAGCTTAGGCCCACTCAAGTTAAAAGGAAAGAGTGAGCCGATCGACGTTTTCAAGGTGCTACATCCGATCACCAGGCCGGGACAGGTGCGTGGCATTGAAGGCCTGGACGCTCCACTGGTCGGGCGAGATGGCGAGATTGAACTTCTGTTGGGATCAATCAGTGAACTTCAACAAGGCCGTGGACAGATCGTGTCTTTAATTGGAGAAGCTGGGTTGGGGAAATCACGATTAATGCGCGAATTGCAAAATTCTCTTACTAGCAGATCAAGGGATGAGCGCAAAATATTGTGGCTGGAAGGTCGTTCCCTTTCCTATGAAACCTCCACCCCATATGCTCCATTCATCCATTTATTTTCCACATACTTCAATATTAAAACCGATCAATCAGATTCTGAAAGGTACAATGCGATCAGAACGAAAATCAATGAGTATCTGCCGGATTACGCGGACGAATACAGCGCTTATCTGGCAACATTCTTGGGGGTTCATTTGTCAATCGAATCTCTTGACCGAGTTCGCTATTTAGAACCCCCACAATTGCGAGAGCGTATATTTAGGGCATTGCATGCGCTCGTCGATTCGATGGCCTCCAGGCAACCTTTAGTTGTGGTGCTCGATGATTTACATTGGATCGATCCCTCTTCGCTCGATTTACTCGAAACCTTGCTTCCCATGACAGAACACCATGAAGTATTGATCTTGGTATTATTCCGTCCTCGGGAAAGCGAACCTTCATGGCGATTTCACGAATTGGCTGGTCGTGAATACGCTCAACGCTATACTTCGATAACATTGAAACCGCTCGGCAAAAATGAATCACGCCAGCTGGTCGCAAATCT
>JBFFIU010000270.1:0-5071 GCA_041556275.1 Anaerolineales bacterium
ATGTAGTGGCGACTTTGGCATTGTCCCCCAGGGCGGCGTGCGCCACCATCAGCGCTCGATAGGCAGGTTCAGGCATGCTCCCGAGTGCGATCCACCGTTCCCCCCAATCCAGGATCTCCGACCAGCGTCCCCCTTCGACCAAGCGACCCAGCAGCACCTGCAGCTTTTGTTCGTAGACCGAACGCAGCCGTTCCCTTTCCAGCGTGACCCATTCCTCATAGAAACCTGGCAGTAGCTCGCCCTGGTATGCTGAGACAGATTCGATTTGTTCCTCTATCGACCTGGCTTCCGTCGAACCCCCTTTCAATGCATCTGCGTCGAGCCAGTATTCTGCGTTTGCGTTAAAAGTTATGGAAATATCATCAGCCAGTAGGTATTCTTCTCCACCAGGAGCTCCAGCAGTCAGGGACTTGCGCGTCTGCCATAACGCTTTCCTAAGGTAGCTGCGCGCATTGGCCTCAGTAGAATCAGGCCAGAGCAGCCCAGCCAGCTTCTCGCGGCGATGCGCGATCCCGGTGTTTAGGACAAGATAAGCCAGCAGGGATTGCGCAGGCCGGGATGGAATCTCGATCGGTGCGCCATCGCGCCTCAAGTCAAATTGCCCAAATAATCGTATTTCGAGCACGTGCGCTTCTCCCTAACTCGCAGTAAGAGAAGCAAAAGTTCGGTCCAGTTATGGTGTTGTATTGCTGAGGAGCGTTACCTGCGGTTGTGATATTCTACTGGGTTGAAAAGGATTTCTTGTCCTTCATTCCGCGGGATCTAAGAGCCAACACCCCGAATCTTGCCTGTAAAAAAGTATATCATGGAGATAAACCTGTGTTTCCATCTCCTTATTGAACACCTGTATCCGCTCCCCTCTCCCCAAGTCCTGGCAGAGTTCGGATAAAACTCCACAAACCAGGCGCGTATAGATTTCCGGTGCGCAGCTCAAACAAGCCATCTTCGTCATTGAGCAACATCTTGATCACCTCCGGCTGTGGAAGGTCAACGGCCTGGTAATACCTTTCCACTCTGGGATGCAGTTCTAGCTGCTCTAAATATTCATCCGGCACACTCAGCGTGAACATCCACTCCAATGCAGTGATCACAGCCTCCCACTCCCCAGCTTCTGCCAAGACAGCTAAGGCGATCAGCTCGGCTTCCCCCTCATTATCCCAACACTGTTCACCTTGAGCGACATGCGCCCACTCATGGGCGAGCACATACTTCCACATCGGTGTCCCATAAAAGGGATGCACGGGACGGGTAAAGCGCTCGCTCAAATAGACTTGCGTGGTGCAACGCTCATTCCAGACAGTCCCACCCCAGTAATCAATATGCAGTTCGTGGATCGATGTATTGCCAGTATTTGTTGGAATGCCCAGCTCCGCATAAAACGGCTCCATCTTAACTGCAAAATCATGCATTGTCTGGTCCGTGAGTGGAACGTCTCCGACCAAGAGCATATTCAAATAGATCAAGACAGTAAGCAATGTCTCCATTAGCTTCAGCTAGTCTGGAGAAATTGAGATTGCAGCCACCTGAAAGAATTCCAGTGTCTTTGTATGTTGGGCAATCGCATTGGAGACAATTCTCATATCGAATGCAATAGATGTCACTAGTACGCTTTTCCCAAATATTCAACACTTCATCGATAAGATCATCGTTTGATCTGGCAGATTTAAGTTGTTGTTGTGCAGCAAACCCTACCAAATTGTGGGCATTTATTGGAAGTACCTGTGGATACCCCACCCCAACTTTTAATTGAAGAAAGGATTCCAGTTAAAACCAGGTATGAAGACCGTAATTTAAATCCAGGAATCTAATCTCCGGTCAGATTAAGTTTTGAATTTTTGCGATCAATAGGGGGTTAAATTGCGAGTGGGTGACCTAATGGTCACCCCCCCACTTTAAAAAGGACTCTCGCACAGCATTGTATTCAGTATAGCACAGGCGTACTCGCCAGATCCTAACAACCTTGAAAGGTCTGCCTATTGGGCGGATGAAAGAACAAAACAACAAATAATCCCCGTGATTTTAACGAGAGATGGGCTACCTCGATAAGGTCGCCCACCCCTGTGACACTCGCACAGCGTCACTATATCAACGACATAGAACCAATCCTGTTACAAACTCGCCCTCCTAATCATGCTTCGCCGAGGAATATCAAAATCAAAGAAAATACCCAGATTCTATTCATTTCATTTTTTCCATCTCATCGCCCCTGAAAATGAAACCTTATTAAACCAGGCCTTACCTTTTCTTTAAATTGATTAACAAATGCTGGAATTCTCTAACTTGATCTATACACCCTGCTCGATTACAATCCGGATAGTATGGGTAAGAATATTTCGCGACGCGATTTTCTCAAGTTGGGGGGGCTGTCTCTGGGCACATTGGCTTTCAGCCCATTCATACCGAGAGGCGTGGACCAGGATTATGGCAACATCGCACGGGTTACGATCCACGAGATCGATGTCCATGCTGAACCCCGGGACGACTCCCAAATCATTGGAAAACGTTACCGCGACCAGCTGGTACAAATTTATTATGAACTAGAACCACCAGATGCCCCCGCTTTTTATAATAAGCTCTGGTATCGGGTATGGGGTGGCTACGTACACAGCACCTATCTGCAAAAAGTCAGGATTGACTATAACCAAAACTTTGCAGATATCCCTGAAACAGGTCAGCTGGCTGAAGTGACTGTGCCGTATTCACAATCCTACACATACAGTCAATATGACGGTTGGCAGTTGGAATACCGGTTGTACTACCAGACCACCCATTGGATCACCGGCATTGACGAAGGTCCGGATGGAAGTCCCTGGTTCCAGGTAACAGATGAGCTGCAGCCCTGGAGCTATTGGGTTCCTGCCAGCCACCTGCGCAGGATAACGGATGCAGAGATGGCGCCGATCTCACCCGAACTACCAGAGGGTGATAAACGTATCGAGGTAGACCTCACCAGGCAATCGCTGATGGCTTACGAAAGCGATCAGCTCGTATTCCAGACCCGAATTTCATCGGGTATTCCCAGCAGTCGTCCAACAGATAACGGCATTCCTACGGAGACACCCAAAGGACGGTTTAACATTTATTCGAAAATGCCTTCAAAACACATGGGTGATGGCAGGCTGATGAAGGGTGATCTCAATCTGGATGCGTACGAGCTGGTTGGCGTTCCTTGGACTATGTTCTTCCATCGTTTGGATACAGGTTATGCTCTTCATGGCACATACTGGCATAACAATTTTGGCTGGCAGATGAGTCACGGCTGTATCAACTTACCCAATGAAGATGCTAAATGGCTTTTCTGCTGGTCCACTCCAGTGAGCCACCCGGCTGAAATCGAGAAGAACGGTTTTGGCACCCAAGTCTACATTTATTAAAAATCTCGATCGAATTTATTCATTAACTTATACTTAATTTGCCACAGGTAACCTGTATTCGATGGATGAATTACTAACGAACAAGATATCCCGGCGTGAATTCCTAAAACTGGGGGGTGCTGGCCTGGGTTCACTGGCATTGGAACCGCTGCATGTTCTCTTGCCTCCAGAAGACCGAGTCGATCCGATCGGCATCGGTCGGGTAACGGTCTCCAGCATTGGTGTTTACAAGGAACCAGCCTTGGATAGCGAAAAAGTATCAACCCGGGATCGAGATGAACTGGTTACTTTAGCTGAAGAAATTAAGTCTCCGCATGGCCCTGAGCGTAATCCCCGCTGGTATAAAGTTGTCGGAGGATACTCACATAGTGCATATTTACAGCGAGTTGAAAATGCTTCCCTCAACACACCCGTAGAAAGAATCCGTAAAAAAGGCCAGCTGGGTGAGGTCACCGTTCCATATACGCAGAGTTTATTGCCTTCAAAAGACATGAATACTTGGGAAACCCTCTATAGATTGTATTTCCAATCTGTCCATTGGATCACGGGGGTTGACGAAGGCCCAGATGGAGAACCCTGGTATCGCCTAAGCGATGAGCTGTTAAAAATCGATTACCATGTTCCCGCAAAACATGTGCGGCTGATCGAGGATGCAGAATTAACTCCCATATCCGCAGACTTGCCTCCCGGGAAGAAATCCATCCTGGTCAATCTGATCGATCAAACCTTGACCGCTTTCGAAGGCGAAGAAGTCGTCCTGCACACAGAAGTTTCCACCGGATTACCCAACCTGGGTCCTGTGAGCGGTTTACCGACTGACACCCCTCGTGGATTATTTAATATCGATCCCAAAGTCCCCGCAAAACACATGGGGGATGGTCGCATAACCTCTGAGATCGATGCATATGAACTGCCCGGTGTTCCCTGGGTATGTTTCTTTGAGCACATGACCGGTGTCGCTTTTCACGGCACATACTGGCATGATAATTTCGGGTCACGCATGAGTCATGGATGCGTTAATATGCGCGTCGAAGATGCAAAATGGCTCTATCGCTGGTCTACACCTGTTGCAGAACCCAGTGATTGGACTCGAAAAGGTTTTGGAACGCGTGTTGAAGTAATTTAATACAAATTTTTCTCATATTTCGCGATTTACAGTACATAGAATTCTCAAATACACAATACAGAATGAAGAATTTGAGCGTCTCATTGGACCGGCGTGAGTTTTTGAAAATTTGGACTTCATCCCTGGGTGCCATCGCTTTAAACCCAATGCGCCAATTTCTACCGCCAGGTGAAAAGAGCGACCCAATGGGTATCGGGCGTGTGACTGTTCGCGCCATAGGTCTCTACCAGGAACCCTCTTTTTCTAGCCAGCGGTTGAAATGGCTAGGAAGAGACAAACTGGTGGATATCATCGCAGATGAAAAAGGGTCAACACCCAATCCAAATTGGTATCGACTTGTTGGTGGCTATGCGCACAGCGCTTATATTCAGCGTGTTGAAGCTGCTCGACTCAACCAACCGTTGTCCCATATTCCCGCAGGTGGTCAGCTTGGTGAAATAACAGTTCCTTTCACTCAAGCATTGCGTAGGGGCTACTCTGATTCCTGGCAGCCTGTTTACCGCCTCTACTATGGTTCGATATATTGGATCACTCACCTGATAGAAGGCCCTGAGGGAGAACCCTGGTATGG
>JBFFIU010000271.1:0-5043 GCA_041556275.1 Anaerolineales bacterium
ACCGGTTGAGAATTACGGCACCGAATTCAGATAAGGAAAATATATGTCTCTAGATGCAATGGACCATCTTGAGGATGGCGTTTCGGTAAGGATTCTTGATCTTGTAGAAGATTATTCCTTTGGAAACATGTTCCGTATTATCCGGGCGAGGCTCCAATACCGGCGATTTGATGGTCATATGAGTGAGGAGATCACTCGCATAAATTTTGAGCGAGGTGACTCGGTTGGAGTGTTACTCTATGATCCAGACGAGGATGTCGTTGTATTAACTCGCCAATTTCGATACCCCGTTTATGCGAGCATCGATCCCCAAATGATCAAACAGGTAGGCGCGCAGCAGGCCTGGATGTTGGAGATCGTGGCTGGCATCATCGATACTGGTCACAGTGCCGTTGAGATCGCCTCGAAAGAAATTCTCGAGGAGGCTGGTTACATGGTGCAAGGGGATTTACGCCCGATAGCTACGATCTACCCCAGCCCTGGTGGAACTTCCGAGCGCATTAACATTTTCCTCGGCCTTGTGGACCATAAGGATCGATTAAATGCAGGAGGCGAGCTTCCTTCTGAAGCAGAAGACATTCAAGTGGTAAACCTGTCATTTCAAGAAGCGATGACGCTGATCTCCCAGGGTGAGATCAGCGATGCGAAGACCATCATCGCTCTTCAGCATCTGGCGCTGCTCAAATCAAGTGGAGTGGAATTTTAACTAGGCGTTTGGGAGATACTACACTCAGAAGGGAAGCGGAAAATCACTCCGTCCCGACCGTTACTCACTCGGTAAAGAGTTGATGAACTCAGCCACCAGATTATTGATCGCTCCTTCGTGCTTCCATGATTCACCCCCAAATACCCCATGCATTGGATCCGCCGTCGTGATAATGATCATGTCGAGATCATCCAGAAGAATGATGTAGTTTCCACCATGACCGACGGCGTAATTGAAATTATGATTCCCTACTTTGGCAGACCACCACTGATAGCCATACCCGAGGTCCCGAAATGAACCGTATTTACTGGATGTTTCTCCACCACGTTTGATACCCTCAGAGTACCTTTGCAGTGATTCCATGACCCAGCTGGCTGAAATGACCTGATCTCCCTGGTATTCACCGCCGTGGAGGAATAAAGAGCCGAACTTGGCCATATCGCGAGCCTTAACAAAGATTCCCATACTGCCCAGCCTGTAATCATCTGCGTCGGGGTACCAATCGCCTACTTCAGCGTTTATTGGTGAGAAAAGATGCTGCTGAGCGAATGACTGGAGATCTGTATCACACGCGCGCGTCACAATAACCCCCAGGAGATGAGAGGTCAGATTGCTGTAAGCGAACTCCGTTCCCGGTTCGCTGGTGAGAGGAAAATCAACCAGGTGGGGAATGTGGTGCCAGTTGTCACTGAAATATAGAATTTCCATATAAGGAGGTGTGTACTCCTCATCGGGATATCCGCCGCGCATTTGAAGTAGGTCCTGGATCGTGATTTGCTCCTTCCGCGGATCGTCTAATTCACCAGCGAACTCTGGGAAGAAATCGATCATCTTCTGGTCAACACTTGAAAGACAACCTTGATCCAGGGCAATTCCGACCAGGGCTGAGGTAAAACTCTTCGTCGCCGAGGCTCGGTCGAACATCTCATCAACTGACCCACCATTGAAGTACCCTTCGGCAATTAGTTTTCCATTCTTGACAACCAAGAGCCCTTTTATGGTCTCCAATTCATCCGCCTTGTAATACAGCTCCGCCACCAGCTTTGGATCAATCCCTTGCTCTGCTGGTGTTGACACCTCCCAGTCGTCTCCAGGCAGCGGTGTGTAATCGACCGCTTCCAGGTCCTCAGTCGAAGGACCGCATCCGGCCAGCATGGGCAGGATCAGGATCAAGATGGTGGAAATGAGCAGAGAATGCTGATGTCTCTTAGAAGTGTACACAATATATCCCCTTTCATATGAGATCTCAGAAGTCTTCCAGTTGGTTAACGAGAACCACTTTTCCAGCATATCCGCCGCGCTCGAGCAGTTCGTGAGCACGAGATGCCTCAGCCAACGGGATGCGCTCCGCCACCACTGGCTTGATCTTACCTGCCGCCAGCAAGTCGAGCAGCTCTGCCAGTGTTTCGCGGTACCAGGCGTTGTCCTCTGAGAGATCCGGGGCCAGAGGAGCCTGTTTGCCATCAGGAATGAGCTTGAGCAGGAAGATCGTCAATAGGGTGAAGGGAATGACCAGCAGCCCACCCGTCTTCGTCGCAGCCACGCCGAACCACACCAACTTTCCGTCTTTACGCAGGGCTCGGTACGAACGCCAGAGTTGCCTTGCCCCGCCGATGGGGTCGAACACAACATCTACCCCATCGCCGGTAAGATCCTGGATGCGCTTTACGAAATCCTCATTACGGTAGTCGATCGGCGTCGCTCCGAGTGTGGATACCAGCTCGTGGTTATGCTTGGATGCCGTGCCGTACATCTCCAGCCCGGACAGTTTGCCCAGCTCGAGCAGAGCGGTCCCCGTGCCTCCCGCCGCACCTTGCACGAGGATCCGCTCGCCGCTCTGTACTCTGGCGGTTCGGTGCATGGCCATGTGGGCGGTGAGGTAGTTCACCACCAGGCAGACGGCCTCGGCAGGGTCTACATCCGAAGGGACGGGCACCAATTCGCTGGCGGGCAGGCAGATGAACTCTGTATAGCCGCCACCGACGCCGACAGCCCACGTCGCGCCGGCAACCGTCTGCCCCGGTTCGACGGTCGACACCCCCTCGCCCAGCTTGTCCACCACGCCGACGACGTCCTCACCCAGGGTGAACGGTACCTGCGGAGTCCCGGGCATCATGCCTGAGCGTCGGAACATGAGATCATAGGCAGAGACACCGCAAGTCAGAACTTTCACCCGGACCTCGCCAGCTCCAGGTTCCGGGAGATCCTCTTCCACCACTTGCAAAACCTCAGGCCCGCCATGCCGCGACACAATCACGCGATGATTTTTCATTGAGTTCGTTTTTTCCTTAGTATTCATTCTGTTTTTTCCTTTTGCATATTAGGGGTCAATATCGCTCATAAGAGAGGGGCGGGTCGCATGTCATTGATCAGTGAGAAGTTATGTTCAATATGGTTCCGATCACAAACAGTATGGCGTATGCAAACCACAATCTGCGATTAAGAAGTCCAAGCGGCCACCAGTAGAACATTACTGTGACCAGATATAAAATCACGTACGGAAACATTATCGACAATCGGAGCGGGTTTCTCCAAGGAATTTGTAGTACATAGTCAATCCAATAGCCGAAAGCGGCAAAGATAATGAAAAGAAAACCCCCCAACCAGAATGACCAGCTTTTTCCACCTCGCAAGAGAATAATACTGATTACCGCGGCTGGGATACATAATGCGTAAACTATCCAACCAAACTTAATCGTATAACTTTCGAAGAAGGGTTCGCGCAGTGCAAAATGTACGATGAATACTATTTGGAATAGGAATGCCCAAACAACAAACAATTTATCCAGTCTGTCCAGACTATTCCAATCGGCCATTATTTACCTCTTTTGATTATCATGAGGATTCAGTGGATCTCTCCTTTCAAGGTATCTCCTGTACACCCCAGACCGAACGGATGTCGTTCCAGGAATTCAACTGTGGTTCTACAAAACGCCGGCTGACGCGGGACACTTCTTCACCCCTGATATCGATCTCATCCAGGCTTTGCGGCTGCATGCCGGCTTTGTTTGCCCAAACGAAGGTCGGAATCTCCTCTGGCTCAAAACCCATTACACTGGCTGCAACCATGTCCGTCGCCAGGGGATTGGTACCGGCGATGATCACATCCATTGGCACAAGCGTTCCATTACCGGGGCCGTTGCCTTCCATAGCCGTTGAACCATCGACGACGACCAGCCCCAGCTTGTTGGCTCTCACCATGTCAATAGTCTCAAAGGCAACCCCTGGTGAACCAGCATCAGCAGCGTGGTCGTGTACCCCTGCCCGGACAGTGCTGTAGATCGTCCCAGGGTAGAGGCCAATCAGGTTCTTCATTCCCAGCGTGACCGTGGCAAGTATATGGGTCTTCATCATCGGCACCGAACAGAGCAGGTCTATCTCGGTCAGCGAGTGGTGCAGGGTGATGTTCTGATACGCGAATCCGTTAGGTACCTCCACGTCTACCATCTCGCCCAAATGAAGGTTGATCAATGGTATCTTCATTGAGCGGGCAAATTCCGTGTAACCCAAATCGTCGAAGACGAATTGCTGCATGGCTTCCAATAATTCCCGGTTCTTTGTCCTGTAGGTGATGTCATCTATGGCGTTGAACCCACCTGCCGCAGCAGAACCCTCACCGATCGATACATCTTTGCCAGCATTCTTCATCAGTTTGGCCAGCGCGTGGATCACCTGAGGCTTAGTCGTGGCGCGTGGATCGTTGGACACCAAATTGGGCTTGAGCATGATCCGTTCTTTGCCCTGTGCCACACTTTCGATACCGCCTAAAAGGTCAACTGCCGCTTCAACCGCCCTCTCGATATCGCCCGCCTTGATCTTGACAATACTGACTGCCGGGCGTTTGCTCACCGATACTGCCGTCTCTGGAAGCGACGTGGGGGTGGGTAATTGACGGGTTTGGCATGCAACCAGCATGGCGGTAGCACCAACAGCCGCCGTCTTGATGAAATCGCGCCGGGAGATTTGCTGCGCTATCGCTTTGCTGGATGAAGTTTCTTTCATCAGGTCACGTCTCAGGGCAATCTGGGAAGGTTTATGAAATTCGCAAATTGATCGCTTCGTTATTGTCTGGCGAGGATCGCATCGTCACCTCATCAGCCAATTGTTAGGTAAATACTGGATGGACAGGCGAAATTGCGCTCATTCGATCCTGTTTGTGCGTCCTTTCGAGGCGCTCTTGAGGCTCGCCTCCCCTGTATCTTGCGAAATTCACTTCGATTCGCGTAGACAATCCCGCGAGCAAGACCTATATTTCACCTGTTTAGAGAACCCTCGACATGCCAGGGATTTTGCGGATGATGTAGGCGACGATGAAGCAGGTCGGGACTGCAATAACC
>JBFFIU010000272.1:0-4990 GCA_041556275.1 Anaerolineales bacterium
AACGGTATCCCAAATGAAATCGGGAGATAATGTACAACCTAAGTTTTCTCTATCCTGACAACCCATTTATTCGAAGTATATAGATCAATACATAAAATCTACATGCGTGAAGACTCCCAGGATAAGATAAACCAACTAAAAAACGCCATTGCAACCCTTGAATCTCAGCGCGCGACTCTTGGAGATACAGTAGTTGAGGCCTCGCTTGACGCTTTGCGTAAACAGTTAGCAGAACTGGAGGGGGAGCTTGAACCACCTGACGTACGCAAGAAAATGGTCAGCTTGCTGTTCATGGACATTGTCGAATCAACCAAGCTTGGTCAGCATTTAGAGCCCGATGAAATATTAGAGATCATGGATGGCGCGCTACGCCGACTTGCAACCAATGTCGAGGAATTTGGTGGTCGCGTGACTCGTTTCATGGGCGATGGCTTCAAAGCGGTTTTTGGTGAACCGGTGGCGAGAGAAAATGATGCTGAGATGGCTGTCCGTGCTGGTCTTGGGATCTTGGAAGACACCAAGAAAATTGCCAGGGAGCTGCAAGAAAGATGGAATATTACTGGCTTCAATGTGCGGGTAGGGGTGAATACAGGAATGGTCGCCGTAGGAGGTTTCACCGAGTCAGATGACACAATGATGGGATTATCCGTCAATTTGGGTGCTCGCCTGGAAAGAGCTGCTCCCCCTGGAGGCTTGCTGATTTCCCTGAGCACATACCAACATGTGCGCCGCATATTTGAGATTGAGCCGATGAAACCCGTTAAAGCGAAAGGATTCGATGGAGAGATCGAGGTCTACCTGGTCAAGAGTGCTAAACCTAGCGATTTTCACACAAAAACCAGAGGCATTGAAGGCATCTCCATACCTATGATTGGACGTGATGCGGAACTCAAGCGTTTGCAAGATGCTTATTACACTGCAATTGAGGAGGATGAATGCCAGGTAATCACCGCACTTGGAGAGGCAGGAGTCGGTAAATCCCGATTATTAGATGAGTTTGATAGCTGGTTGGAAAATGAATCCAGCACCAAAATCATGATGAAAGGTCGCAGCGATCTGGAGACACAAGATTCACCTTATGCCCTTTTGAGAGATATGTTTGCTCGAGGATTCCAGATCCAGGATAATGATCCGGTACATGTAGTCCATCAAAAGTTCGAAGACGGAATCGGTGAAATCCTGGGAAACGATGAAAATACTCATGTTCGCGCCCATTTCATTGGACAACTACTGGGTTTTGAATTTAAGCAAAGTCCATATCTGCAAGGTGTGCTCGACGACACCCAACAACTTCGTGATCGTGCCTGGAACTACCTTGCTGAATACTGCAAGGTTGCGTCCACCCGTGCGCCATTGATCATCTTCTTAGAAGATATTCATTGGGCAGATGACAGCTCATTAGATGTGATCAACTACCTGACGCAAAGCCTTTCCCAGCACAAATTCTTGATCGTCTGTTTGGCGAGGGCCGTTTTCCTAGAAAGGCGTCCACATTGGGGGGAAGGACAAAGATCCTACTCCAGAATTGAATTACATCCTCTCTCAACTCGAGAATGTCGCCATTTAGTGGAAGAAATCCTGAGAAAAATGGATCAGGTCCCCTTGGCATTGCGCGAGCTGGTCGTCAATGGAGCAGACGGAAATCCTTTCTACATTGAGGAATTGATCAAAATGCTGATCGATTCTGGGGTGATCATCACCGGGAGTGAACGCTGGCAGGTAGATCATTCACTTTTAGTGGGTATCCTGGCAGACATGGACGTCCCGACCACATTGACAAGCCTGCTTCAAGCCCGGTTGGAGAACCTGACCCCAGAGGAGAGGAAAGTATTACAACAGGCTTCGGTAGTTGGGAGAATCTTCTGGGATGAGAGCATCAAATACATCAATGTCCACAGCAATGGAGCCGCAGTCGAAGGAAAGGAAATCCCCGAATTACTTGCCAGATTACGTGGTAAAGAGATGGTCTTCCACAGGGAAACATCTGCTCTGAGCGGCGCAGAAGAGTACATCTTTAAGCATGCAGTATTGCGGGACGTGGTATACGATACAACCTTGAAAAAAGAACGCCAAGCATATCACGCCATGGTTGCTGATTGGTTGATCGATGAAACAGCGGAACGCTCCGGTGAGCTGACCGGGATGATCGGCGAACACCTCCAGTCAGCCGGCCAGACCTCACGGGCTGTATCCTTCCTGCGCCAGGCAGGAGAACAGGCTGCCCAGCAGTATGCGAACGATCAGGCCATAAAGTATTTGAGCCGGGCACTCGAATTAACTCCTGCAGAAGATACCAGCGAACGTTATGCGATTCTGCTGGCACGAGAACAGGTTTACAGTTTACTAGGTGCTCGCGAATCTCAAAATCAGGATTTAGAGCAGCTGGTTAAACTCACCGAAGCACTGAATGATGAGAGCAAACGTGGTGAGGTATCCCTACTGCAAGCAGTACAAGCTGCGGAAAAAAGTGATTACCCGACCATTATCAGCCAGGCCGATAAGGCTATACGGGTGGCTCGAGAGACACAGAATGCACAACTTGAAGTGAAAGGGTATCTGTTGTGGGGACGAGCACTTCTCTCACAGGGAGATTATGAAGGCGCCGAGGAACGCTTCAACCAAGCGTTGACTACCGCACAATCACATGAGCTGGTTCGTTTAGAAGCCGACAGCCTGAGAAACCTGGGCATCGTCGATGAACGACTCGGCAAGGGACCTACCGCGATCGATTATTTTGAAAGATCTCTGCAGCTATACCAACAAATAGGCGACCGTCGGGGAGAGGGACAAACCCTCAACCAATTAGGCAATATCCTCCTGTTGCAAGGAGACTATCGCGGCGGTAAGCAGTATTACGAACAATTTTTGGGTATCAGCCGGGAGATCGGTGACCGCTGGGGGGAAGGTCAGGTCGTAAGGAATATTGCTGACATCTTCTTGAGCACATATGATTATCGTGGTGCCAGTAAATACTTCGAAGAAGCATTGCAGATCACGCGCGAGATTGGCAATCGGACCATAGAATCCAGCGCTTTGGTTGGCATGGGGAATGTTTACCTGGAACAGGCGGAATACACTAAGGCAAAGTCTTTGTTTGAGCAATCCTTAAATATTGCGCGCGAAATCGGCAACAAACCCTGGGAGGCAAAGACCCTTAGCCAGATCGGCCGATACTTCCATTGGCAAGGAGATTATGTGCGCGCCCAAAGTTATTACGAACAATCCCTCGAGATTTACGGATTGCTTGGCAATCAATTAAGCCAGGGGCGGGTATTGGCTGATTTAAGCCTGCTCTACCACCACCTGGGAGATGATGAAAGCGCAAAAGAAACGAGCGAATCCGCTCTCACCATCGCAGAAGAATTAAACCATCCAGATTTTTTAGGAAGATCACTTATGCAGCTTGGACGCGCCCAAGTCGGATTAGGGCAGCTCAATGAAGCTTTGGATTCTTACCAGCGCGCTGGTGATCTCTTCCAAGACATCGGGCAACAGAATCTATTAATGGAGGTATTTGCTGGTGTATCTCTGGTACACATAACGAACGATGATCAAAGCAAGGCACTTGAACTGGCTGAAAAGATCATCCATCATCTTGAGAATAGCCAGGCTCCAGAAATCACTGTGCTGGATGCCGAACGAGGCGCGATCCAGCGGACCGAAACCGGTGCTGTACCCGGACTTGAGGGTACCAGCGATCCACTCTGGATTTACTTGACCTGTTATAGAGTGCTGGAAGCCAATGGTGATGATCGAGCTGCTGATATTCTTTCCGCTGCTCTCAAAATATTGCGCACGCAAGCCTCAAAGATCGAAGACGCCGATCTACAATATTCCTTCCTGAATAATGTCAAAGTCAACCGAGAGATCCAAGCTGAATCTGCAGCAGGAGGCACGGTGTGAAAGAGAAATTGCTGGCTCACACACCTTTGTTTAAGAGTCTTCCAGAAGAAGAAATCATTAAACTAACTAAAACCTTGCGTGTACGGGAAGTACCACCCAACACGATCTTGTTCAAGGAAGGGGACATCGGCGATCACTTCTATATCATAATCCAGGGACAAATCGAGGTGATCAAAGCATTGGGGACACAGGAAGAAAGGTTGATCGGCTTGCGTGGTCCAGGCGAATTTGTTGGTGAATTGAGTCTAATTAATCGCCAGGGTGTTCGCACTGCCAGTGTGAAGTCAAGTGGACCCGCACATTTATGGGAGATGACTCACGACGAGTTCGACGCACTTCTGCACCGACAGCCCACGATGTCCTTCGAACTGATCAATGTTCTCAGCCAACGCTTGACTACCGCGCACGATGCCTCGATCAGCGAGCTGCAGAAGAAAAACGAACAACTTACCCTCGCGTACGAAGAGCTGAAAGCTGCCCAGGCGCAAATTATTGAGAAGGAACGCCTCGAGCGAGAGCTGCAGGTGGCATTTGAAATTCAAACCAGCATCCTTCCGCAAACTTTACCCCGATTGGAAGGTTATGATTTCGGCACGTTGATGGTCCCGGCGCGCGCCGTAGGAGGTGATTTTTACGATATCATCCCCTTGGGCACAGACAAAGTTGGTATCGTCATCGGTGATGTGGCCGATAAAGGTGTGCCTTCTGCCATCTTCATGGCTCAAACCCATGCCCTCATCTACGCCATGGCCAGCCGAAATGCCACGCCATCGCGCGTGCTGCAGCGAGTCAACCAGATGCTGATGAAAATAGGCGAGTCGAGTCTATTCGTGACGGTGTTGTATGGTATTTTGGACAGGAGGACCAATGCCCTGACATACGCCCGGGCGGGACACGAACTACCGATCCTGGTCAACGCAGAAGGTCAGGTCTCATTAGCTCCCTATAACAAGGGTCAGCTGTTGGGGGTGCTGAACAAACCGATCCTAGATGAACAATCATTGAGCATCCCTCCAGGTGGCATGGTAATGCTATACACGGATGGGGTCATCGACGCTCGACATACGAATTGCGATGCGTTTGGATT
>JBFFIU010000273.1:0-4969 GCA_041556275.1 Anaerolineales bacterium
AGGACAACATAACCATTGCGGATGATCAGCAAACTGTCGATGCGGACGTTTCTTTCCTGCAATGTCAGCAGCCCATCTGCCAGTATAGCGGAGTCGAAGCCCTGCTCCTCCGGCGTGCTGGACCTCCAGCCTTGAGTTGGCCATAAGGCTTGGTCAGGGACCTGTTTTGAATTTAGCAATCGGGGGATGATCACGATCGCCAAAAGGACCACGGCGACCACGGCTGTAAGCCCGATAACAATTATGCGCGTTCGCATAAGAACCTCCGATTACGCACACGGTAATAACCTTGAACGGTTATGACCGCTTTGCCAAAGAATGAGATGTGATTTCGCTCTTTGATTTGTGCTCTATACTCAACGCACAAGCCTCTTTCTCAACCTTCAACATTCTTGACATGCCATTCGCCGAAATCAAAGGGATGGACGGCGTGGAAGAGGAAAACCATCAGGATGGCCAGCACCCGCAGCCAATCGAGATAATGCAGCCGCACCTTGCTGTGCACGCTGTCGGTTGCTTGTGAGATGATATCGTTCTTCATCTCTATGTTCCTGCTTGGCTGCAAACAATATCAACTGAAAAGCATCACTAACGATAAATTGATAACCAACTGCCCTTTACCGCTGAGAGATACCATTTCTGCAGCCAGGAGATGAACTGTATGGTTCGGAAGAATAGTTTGTTATTTAGTCGGATTATATCGGCCGTATTCTGCACTTCTTGGAACCAGTCAATATATCCTGATCCATCAAAGGTGTGTAAGAAGAAATAGGTTTGTTTTTATTATCGCGCCAAATTTCACAAAATGTACCCCCAATTTTCCGTTATTTGCGCGATTTCCGTGCAACTCATGTTTCCTGGGTAAATCGGATCGAACAGTACTCGTTCAGTGGTCTCGCGCAAGGAAAATATGTTAACCCCCACCTCATTTGGGACATTGACGATCTGGCGTCTGCCAATGTTTTATTGCTGTTCAAAAATCACATTGACTGTCATGCCCCAGCGTAAATTTGGATCGGTTTCATCCAAGAGGATACGGGCTGTATAGGTCACGTCTCCACTTTTGATCTCAGAAATGCTGCTGATAGATTCAACGGTCCCTGATAGCATTAAACCCGGAAGCGCCTCCGGGAGAATTGTTGCATCCTGCCCTATTTCCACGTCGGGTACCTGGATCTCGGTTAAATCCTCTGTCTCCACAACCCACTCGTTCATTTCGGCCAGCACAACTACCGGCTGGCCAATTTCCACCCACTCTCCTGACTTCACCCCCAGATCCACCACCGTACCTGCAAACGGGGCGAGCAGCTCAAGATCCTGCAAGTCATTCTGCGAGGCTCCCAGATTACTCTCAGCAGCCGAGATGCGCGCCTGGGCAGCAGCAACCTCATCCGGGTCAGGTCCGTCGATCAGAGAAGCATACTTTTGTTCTGCATCCGTCAATCGGGCTTGAGCATACGCCAGGTCAGCTTCAGCGATGGCCAGATCGATCTCATCGGTAGGCGCAATTAAGTCCTGATATTTTTTGATTGAGTCTTCGTAGCGCCTTTGTACAATGGCTCCATTTCTTTCCAAGTTGGTGAGCAATAACTTGACCTGCCTCCTATTAACGAACATCCATATGGGATTATTTTCATTACCGAATTTTTTTTCGTTGCGCCATAATTCATCCTGCGCCTTTTCTAGTGCTTTTTCCGCCAGCAGCATGTTTGCGTATGCCTGATCTATAGTCAGCTGAGCAGGGGGCCTTTTGAGCTTGCTCGAGTTGTATTCTGCAGTTTCGAAATCCTTCTGGGCTTGCGCCAGTTCCCTTTCAGTCTGGGCTCTGGCAAGGTCAGCATTTTTATAGAGCGCATCCAGCTCCTGTTGAGCCAACAGTAATTCCATCTCTGCGGCCGCAATCTCAGCCAACTGATGATCTCCACCACCCTGGCGAAGTAATATTTGACCGCTCTCAACCCGATCTCCCTCCTGAACGAAGACTTCTTCCACGCGACCGCTCAATTTCATCGCTAAATTGGCAAATTGTTTTGGGACCAGGCGCCCTTCAACCTGTACACTTGGCTCTTGTAACTGCAGGTAGGATGCAGCTGAGGCGGCTTCAGCCTTATTGGCAGCATCCGGTAATAGTATGCTCAAGACCAAAAGCAGGCTGATGCAAACAGCTTGAAATACCTTGCGGGTAAGAAATAACATTTTCACCACTGCGTAAATTGGAACTTACTCCAGGAAGGTCACCACAACGGTCATGCCCCAGCGCAAGCGAGGATCGCCTTCGTCCAAGCGTATTTTTGCGGTATAGGTAACATCGCCGCGCTTCTCTTCATACAAATTGCTGATGGATTCCACCGTACCGGACAATTCCAAATCTGGAAGTGCATCGGGTGTAACCGTGACTGCTTGACCCAGGCTGATTTCCGGCACCTCAATTTCAGTCAGGTCGTCGGTCTCGACGAACCATTGTGAGAAATCCGCCAACACCACCACCGCCTGCCCAGGATTGACCAGTTCACCTTCTTTGACTCCCAGATCAACCACGACGCCTGCAAAGGGAGCCGACAGCTCGATGTTCTCCAGCGCAACTCTGGTTGCCTGCAGATTAGTCTCCGCTGCATTGATGCGCGCCTCAGCCGCGGCAATATCGTCGGGGTCCGGTCCATCATCGAGATCGGCGTAATCCTGTTCAGCCAATGCCAGTTGGGCTTCTACCACGGCGATATCGGCTTCGGCAATGGCCAGGTCTAATTCACTTGCAGATCCCTGCAGATTATTCAACAAGCGCACGGCATCATCATATCTTTGCTGGGCTTCTGCGAGTTTGGACATTAACGTTGCCCGGCGGAGGTTATCTTCCGGTCTGTTGGCGTAATCGTTGAATTTCTTTTGAGCCTGGTCCAGAGTGTCCTTAAGGATCACCACGTCAGCCTTAGCCTGATCAATATCGGTCCCTCGACCGCCTGCCTGAAGATTTCTATAATAGCGTTCGGTATCACGAAGCGCATCTTTGGCGTCCGCGATTGCCTGGAGGGCGAGAGCAGCCTCGACTCCCGCATTTTCCGCCAGGATTTTTCGAGCTTGTTGAGCATTGAGTAATTCCATCTCTGCGTTGGCTAAAGCAGCCTCAAGCTCCTCCTGATTGGTCAACCGGGCTAAGGTCTGCCCCTCTGTAACAGCCTCTCCTTCATCCACCAATACCTCGGCAACTTGACCACCTGTTTTGAAAGCAAGATTGACGAATTGATCCGGAACCAGGCGACCTTCTGCGACGACCTGTGTATCAGCGATCACGATCGGTATTTCGGTTGGCTCACCCTGATCGGCTGAAGGTGCTCCAATAGAACCACATGCGACTGCAAGCGATCCGATCAGCAAAAGAAGAACCGACTTGAGAAATATTCTTGAACCCATCTTTTAAACCTCCTCCTTACTGGTAGGCCAAACTTTCTTGCACGCTGATCTTGGTCGCCCCGCGTGCTGGTAGCCAACTGGCAAAAATTGACAAAACGGTGATGATCGCAAACCACAAAATGGGTCCTGAAGGTGAAAAGGTATAGAAAAAATCGGTTTCCAGGACTGAGCCGATGGCCTGGCTCATGATGCGCCCAACCGGGATGCTTAAGGGGAAGGCGATGAGCCAACTCAGCCATCCCAGAAGCAAACCTTCACCAATAAAGAGGCGAAAAATCGTCCACGATGAAGCCCCGATAGCGCGCATCACGCCGATCTCCCGACGCCGCTCCATGACGCTGAGCGACAGGGCGCCGCTAAGGGCGATGCTCCCCACTGCGCCGATCACCACGGCCATGACGCTTAGCAAAATCAGAAGAAAATTCATCTGACCAATAACGGCGGTTGCCATTTCAGTGGTTGAATCTCCCATACCGAAAAAACCGCGTACAGCTGAGATCTCGACGTTATTTTGTTCGTAAAAATCGCGCAAATTTCTAGCGATGGCAATCTGCTTTTGGGGATCTTCCTCCCAGGTTTGAATCCAAACTGACTGACCTCGACCCACAAAACCCATGTCATGAAGTAGCAAATCCCTGGGCGCGCTGGCAGTGTTGGGGATAAAAGGCAAAAACGATAAACCAACGATCTGCCAATCCCGTTCTTCATACTCCGCGTATTGCAGCGTAATCCAATCCCCCACGCCTACACCGATTTCCTCCGCGAGTTGCTTATCTATGACGATCGCATAGCTATCCCTCGGATCCAACCAGCGTCCTGCAAGAATCTCGGCACCGAAAAGCTGGGTAGGCAGCGGTACTCCAAACAGGATATTAATGGTCTCATCGTCTTCTGATTCCTGTTGTCCAGCCGGGCGAATAGTTGGAGCTGCAAATCCCCACATTTCCATTGCCTTCACATCTGGGTGGGACGAAGTCAGGTCTTCAATGTAGCTGAAACGCTGAGGATTTTCGAAAATCAGGGTTACATCTGCGTTTATTATCGAGAAAAAGACATCCTGCGTAGTGTACTCAACTGCTTCACGTACCGCCACGACCGCCATGAACATTAGGCCGCTGAGCACCAGTCCAACCTCTAAAAGAATTACGCGCCGTTTGTGGCGGAAGGTATTGCTGATGGTGATCAGGACCAATCGTGAGATAAAGCGCATCTTGGCAAGGGCACGCTCCAGCAGGCCGGTGTTAGTGCTCAAGCCATAGGTGCTGATCGCCTCTCGCACAGTGATCCGCGCGCCAGAGATAATTGGGATCAAGGAAGCAAGCACCGGTGCCAGCAGGCAGAGCAACACAACCAGAATGATGACGGGCTGCGAAACTTCAAATGCTCCCAGATCAGCACCAAAGCTGTTGGACAACCATGTTGAGATCGCCCAGGCACCATATATGGCGAGGGGTAGAGCCAAAAATAAGGCCAAGAGACCATAAATAAAAACGGAAATGAAATACAGACGCAGGATGTGCCACGTTCTCGCACCAACCGCTTTCATAACCCCAATCTGGTC
>JBFFIU010000274.1:0-4962 GCA_041556275.1 Anaerolineales bacterium
CGGTGCGGCCTTCAGGCTTGATGCAGATCCCATGACATCTCTCCTCATCGCTCAGCGAGGCTTTGATCAATCCTTCAACATCGATCTTGTGAGCAGCTTCGCCAACACAAGCCAGGAAACTACGGCAGAACACCCACCCAAAGTTACAGCTTACCAAATTGAAGAACTGCAAGATGAAGAGCATCTTGTCCAATGGACACAGTCCGGATTCCATCTGCTTGTATCTGTACCGCTTTCTACCAAAGGAAGTACCTTGGGTCTCTTTATTCTTGGGAAGCGTGAACCGGGCCAGCTATCCCCAGAAGAACTCTCTTTGTTAAGCTCGATTGGTAAGCAAGTCGGTGTCGCTATGGAGAATGCCCGCTTATATGAACAGGCGGAGCAGACCGCCATTACTGCAGAACGCAGCCGCCTGGCGCGTGAGCTGCATGACGCGGTCACACAGACGCTTTTCTCTGCCAATCTCATCGCCGATGTTCTCCCACGCATCTGGAAGCGCGATCCAGAAGAAGGATTGCAGAATCTGGAGGAACTGCGCCAGTTGACCCGCGGTGCGCTGGCGGAGATGAGGACATTACTGCTGGAGATGCGCCCTGAATCTTTGCAGCGCTCGGATATCCAATCCCTGTTAACACAACTGGCGGATGCATTTGTTGGGCGTGTGCGTGTCCCAATCTCCCTGGATATCCAGGGAAATTGCGAGCTGACCCATGAAGTGAAGATTGTTTTTTATCGGGTAGCACAGGAGGCGCTGAATAATATCGCCAAACATTCGGGTGCCCGGCAAGTTGAACTTCATTTGGAATGCCAGTCTGGTCGAATGAACTTGATGATCAAAGACGACGGGCTTGGTTTTGATGCCGATACAATCACTTCCGACCACATGGGAATAGCAATCATGCGCGAGCGGGCTAATTCGATTGGGGCCAATTTGAAGCTTGAAAGCCAGTTGGGCCAGGGCACAACCATCGAGCTGGATTGGAGATCAGCACGGGAGGATTGAAGCGATGAAAGAATCTCAGATTATCCGGGTAATGCTGGTGGACGATCATAATGTGGTGCGCAGCGGCTTAGCCACATTTCTGAGAGCCTATGAGGATCTTGAACTGGTGGGCGAAGCAAAAAATGGATTAGAGGCTGTCAGTCTTTGTCACCATAAGAAACCGGATGTGATCTTGATGGACCTGATGATGCCGGAGATGGATGGCATCGCGGCAACGCGTGCCATATTAGCCGATTGTCCGGAAATTAAAATCATCGCCATGACCAGTTTTGAAGAAGAGGAGCTTGTTCAAGGCGTGCTTGCGGCAGGAGCAATGAGCTATTTGCTCAAGAACGTTACTTCGGATGAGCTGGCGAAAGCCATCCGGGATGCGGTTTCGGGTAGATCGACGCTTTCCCCCGAAGCTGCTAGGGTGCTTATCCAGGCAACTCGTCCCGCGAAACAGCCTTTGTATGATCTGACGGAACGAGAAATGGAAGTATTGAACCTGGTTGTGCAGGGCTACAGCAACCAGCAGATCGCCGATACACTTGTCATCAGCCTAGCAACGGTGAAAGCCCACATCAGCAGTATCCTCTCGAAGCTGCAGGTTTCCAGCCGGGCTGAGGCAATCGCTTACGCGATCAAGCATAAATTGGTTTCCATATAAACAGAACCTTCTACTTTAGTATGAGGCAAGGAAGAACTTTAGGATAAGAAAAATATAATCCAGAGCACAACCAATAACTCCTCGGCAGACGGATGTGCCCGAGGAGTTTTTCTTATATATTAGAACCAGAGATCTTGATCTTTCTAATGACCTGAAAGGAGGCTCAAAATGAATACGAAAACGAAATGGATCACCATCACACTGTGCATCGCCGCACTTGTCATCGCCGCGATCATCATTCGCCTGAATGTCCAAGCAGTCGCCAGCCCACCGGCGGATCAGACCGGCCCGTATAAGGTCGGGTTTGTGACCAATACGTACTATGACAGCACCCGGAGCGATTTCGCCGGGGGTCCCAGACCCATCCAGACCTTTGTCTGGTACCCGGCCGCACCCGGTAACGGCGGAAACCCGCTGCCGCCTGCAGTCTACCCAATAATAAATCTCATAGGATCAACTGGTTTGCCGGATGCCTCTTCTACTTATTTTGAGGCTTATGGCACCGACCCGGCCTACCAGGAAGTGGCTGCCGCGAAGGATGGTCCCTTCCCGCTGGTCGTTTTGTCACCTGGTCGGCCCATAAGTTCGACCTTATTTGTTCAGATTGGGGCCCGCTTGGCCAGCCATGGCTTCGTGGTCGCCATCCCAACCAATTATGACGACAAATATGAGATTACGGCAGATACAACCACAGAACCAGTTTATTATCCAACACAAGAGGCTTATGCAATCGGGACCTATGCCAACCGTATCAGGGACGTCCAATACCTGATGACCCGGCTGGTTGCAGACTCGCAGCAATCCGGCAACCTGCTGTCCGGTACCATCCGACCAGATCAGATTGCCGTTTCAGGGCATTCCGTGGGCGGAGCGGCTGCCCTGGCGTTGGCCGGCGGAGATGACCAGATTTGCGATATGATGGGACAAGATCCTAACAAGTTCCCGCCAGAAACCTGCGGCTCCATCGTGCCCGATCCCCGCGTTAGGGCGATCGTCGCAATCGATGGGTCGAGCCAGCTCTTCTACTTTGCTGAATTAGCCAGGATCAAGGTCCCGAGTATGGTGATTGGACAGGAATGGAATACCTTGGAATCTCAGCAAACCGACATTGAATCTCTGCTGGCCAGGCCGCATGCTGCCATCCAGGGCCATCCCAACTACCGGGTGGATATCGCCTATGCCAACCACAACTCGTTCTTGAATGTCTGCGCGGTAAATCAAGTCTTGAATGACCTCGGGATCATTGATGATGCGACCCTTGACGCTATCTTACAGCAGATTTGCCAACCAGAGCCAGTATCGCCAGAAGAATTTGGCAACCTGACCACCCAGTATATGATCGCTTTCCTCAAGACCGTGCTGGTTGGGGAGAACGGCTATAAAGAAATGCTCACGACGGACTACGCGCTGGAGAATGAGCCTTTCATTGAGTTCTTCGAGACCGAGCAGGGCGATCCCGCCGAAACTGTCGAGGAGGGTTATTTCAGCTACTTCAAGCACCAGTCTGGAACCGAGCGGGCCACAGCATTGAAAGATCCGTTTGTCAAGGTTCCGTAAAGGAACAAGCGAATGACTGGGTTGGTACGAATGCCACCTCAAGATCGGCCGAAGACAGATAGATAGTTGTCTTCGGCTTTTCATTTGAACAGTTCTGGGTTTGTGAGCGGCAGTGGACAAAATCTTAGCGATCATTTAGTTTAACTGGTGATACTTTGGTATAAGGAAAAATATAATCTAAAGGATAATCAACAACTCCTCGGCAGGTGGATGCACACGAGGATTTTTTCTTTTATAGTGGGTACAGACAATATTGCTACGATCTGAGGAATGACATCAATGAATCATCTTGTTTACCTTGACACATGTGCCGGGGAGCTGGAGAAAATCCTTAGCGGCGTTAAAACCATGCTTGTAAAAGAATTCGATCCTGCAGGAACAGCTATGCCCCCGGTGAGTCCGGGCGATAGCCTGTATTTCTTGAGGAATAAAGATGACTGCACCTTGCGCGTAAAAGCTACGGTCGTTCGTGTGTTGTTCTTTACAAATAATTCGGAAGAAGATCTACCCCATACCTTGAAGGAGATGCAGCTCAGGCTGCAACTGACCGAAGACCAATATAACTACTGGTCAGCAAAACAACAGGTTCTATTGGTGGAATTTAATGATGCTCACAAGATAGACGTGATGCATGTAGCATCGGAGAAGATCACGGACCGATCGGACTGGATTGCCTTCGAGCAGTTCTACGAAATCATATCGCAATCCATCTCATAAGATCGGATGTAATGGCACATTAAAAGGAGGCTAAAAATGAATACTGTAATCGCAATCAATCAACTTACCCGTTGTTTCAAGGAAACGACCGCTGTCGATCAGCTGAGCCTAGAAGTACATGCAGGAGAAATCTTCGGTTTCCTGGGTCACAATGGCGCCGGCAAGACCACTACCGTGCGTTTGCTCAACGGGGTGATCGAGCCGACCTCCGGTAGCATGCGCGTGCTCGGTCTCGACCCGCAGATGGATGGTCCGAAGCTGCGCTCCCGCACCGGGGTGCTGACCGAGACCCCCTCCATGGATGAGCGCCTGACAGCCTGGGACAACTTGAGCATCTACGCCGATCTCTACGGGGTGCCACGCGCGGATGTCCGCAATCGTATCCATGAACTGTTGACCGTGTTTGATCTGGTGGACCGTGCCCAGGAGAGAGTTGCCGGGTACAGTAAGGGGATGAAGCAGCGCCTGGCACTGGCGCGAGCATTTTTGCACAAACCGGAATTGCTCTTCCTGGATGAGGCCACCTCCGGGCTGGACCCGATCGCCGCCCATCAAGTGAATGATTTGATCATACGTATGGCGCGCCGCGAGAATCGCACGGTATTTATGTGCACCCACAACCTGGTGGAAGCTCAAAAACTATGCGATCGGGTGGCGGTGCTGGAACACGGGCGATTGGTGGCTTTAGGGACTCCCGCTGAGCTGACCCGCCAATACGTGCGCCGGTTGGATGTCCAGATCGAGATCAATGAAGAGCAGATAGAGGGTACCTTACATATTCTGCGCAGCCTTCCCCGCCTGGTGATCAGCGAGCCGGTGCGAACGAATGGCGCCCTGACGGTAACGCTCTCCGGGCATGAAGCCATACCCGATCTGTTAGAAATCCTAGTACATAAGAGTGTACGTGTGTACCGTATCGCTGCCCAGGAAGCCAACCTGGAGCAGGTTTACTTTGCCCTTCACGGCGAAAAGGAGAGTGTGCAATGAACGCACGTGCGATATCTGCAATTGTCCGCAAAGATTTGAAAGTTGTCAG
>JBFFIU010000275.1:0-4942 GCA_041556275.1 Anaerolineales bacterium
ACTCCTTTTGCCTCGAAAATCTGGCATCAACCAGACGATGAGAAAACCCACCAGCTGCCCATCTTGGATTGCTGCGACTCCTGGAGGAGCAGCGCGCATGATGTTTTGCAATAGCGGCAGCAGGTTATGTGCTTCCTGATAACGTCGTGGCAGAAGAGGCTGCTGTTCATGCAAGATTTGATATCGACTACTCACAAGCGCAGCAGCGTCTTCAAGATGTTCTTCTTTGAGAGGAATGATTTTCAGCATTTTTCAATGGCCTTTCGGGCAGCGAGACGGATTGATCTAATTCCTCTCTTGCCCCAACTCTGGGATCAAAACCAATCTCGCTTCTTTCAGCGGAATTTATTTCAATCATATACTGAGATCGATCTATCTTGCAAGGCAGGTCCACTTGGCCAACACATGCGCTCGCCGGATCGGTTCTGGCAGGCGATGTCCAAGCGGTGGGGATGCGCCAAGCCGTGACCATCGACGACCAGCATATCCGGGAATCCTGCCAGCTTTTCCAATGCGGCCAGGATTCCCGGCGGCTCACTGAAGGACAGCAGGCCAGGGATATAAGGGAAGGATAGGAGTACTCCCGCGCTGGTCTCTTAGATTAGCTCTACGTTTGAGAATTGGAACACCGCAACCGCAGCAAAGACTTTATCCTTCTGGAAATTGACATCCACACCGGCGATACGTTGGAGGCAGCAGCAGGAAGAAAGGGGTTTGCTTCCAGGTTTTAAGGTGAGGCGTGGATGAAGCACAGGACGTGGAGGATTTGGTTTATGTGAGAAAACGAATAGGTACAGGGACCTGATTAACCTATAGAAGATTCTCTCCAAGGTACCCTGTATGCGGGCTGCTTTATGATAGGAGACAAGTGTAAATCCCTGGTATGCATGGTGTTGAAGACTGTATTAATACTCCGGGGTTTTGCAAGCGGCCTACGCTGTAGACCGCAGATGACCTGCTTCTCTCCTCTCTCGCGCATAAAAGCAGGTGGCGCCTTCCAGGCGTCCATAGCCAAAGCATCATACCAAATATTATTGCTAGCGTGTCAGGAGCTTATTTAGCCCCGCGCTTGGCTCAATATTTGGAGTGATCTAAGCAGACTATCCTGTAGTTAACCCCGCCAACCGGCGCCTCTCCAGCGAACGTCCTAAAAGCTGCTCAATCGTGCGAACCTTGGCCAGGTCATCCCGGGTGGCGAAAGAGAGCGCTGTGCCCAAATTTGTCATGCGACCCGTGCGCCCGATGCGGTGGGTGTAGGCTATGGCCGTGTCCGGCATATCGTAGTTGATCACATGAGAGATACGGGAAACATCGATCCCCCGCGCGGCGATGTCTGTAGCAACCAATACCTTGACCCGGCCGCGGCGAAAATTATCCATCGCTTCCTTGCGTCGCTTCTGCGACAAATTGCCCTGCAGGGAGGTAGCGGGTAGCCCAGCCCGCATCAATTGCCCGGCCAGTTTTCTGGCGCGGTGTTTCGTACGCGTAAATACCAACACCTGCTCGCTGCCCGACTGGCGCAGGAGGGCCAGCAGCAGCTCAATTTTCCGGGTTTGCTCCACCGGATACAGCGCATGGCCGACTGTTTCGACTGGACGGGATGCGCCCAGTTCCACCGTCACTGGCTGGCGTAAGAATTCATTGGCAAGCGATCGAATCTCGTCTGGCATGGTAGCAGAGAAGAGCAGCGTCTGGCGTGATTTAGGTAGAGCAGTCAGTATGCGTCGGATATCGGGCAAAAAGCCCATATCGAACATATGGTCAGCCTCGTCTAGCACCAGGATTTCAACTGATCTCAGATCGACCACACGTTGCCCCATCAGATCCAGCAAGCGACCCGGGCAGGCAACGACGATCTCCACCCCGGCTCGTAAGCCTTTGATTTGAGGCTGGGCACTGACGCCTCCATAAACAGTCATACTGCGCAGACCGGTTTGACGGCCGAGTTTCTTGATAGCCGTGTGGGTCTGTTCGGTCAGTTCGCGTGTAGGAGACAGGATGAGCGCACGCATTCTATTGCGTGGCCCTTTTAGGAGGTGCTGGAGTATGGGCAAGGCAAATGCTGCCGTCTTACCAGTGCCGGTTTGGGCAAGTCCCAAAACATCGCGCCCTTCTAATATGGGAGGAATGGTACGCTGTTGAATAGGAGTGGGGGTTGAATAACCCGCGGCTGAGATCCCCGCATGTATCTGGGGGTGAAAAGTAAATGAATTGAAGTTCACAAAAAGTCCTTTGATAATAAGATAGAGTCAAGGCGCAACACAGACTCTCCGCACCTACTCTGGATCAATAATGTCCAATTGAAGATGCAGACAGAATGGTATCGCCGTAATGGAAATAGGGAGGATTTCTAGTGGAAGACGCCAGGTCTTTCAGTCAGTACGTGACTCCTTCTACTAGATCCCGATTCAATGAGGTGCCCAGGCACCATTTAATTTTATAACCCCCGCTGGACCTTGCTCCAGGAGAAAAAATCCAGTGGTTCGCTAATTATTGGGTTCGTTAGAAGGTTAAGGTGACGTTGACGGCCTGCGGGCCTTTCGGACCCTGTTCGACATCGAACTCAACTCGCTGACCCTCTTCCAGGTTTCGGTAGCCGTCGCCCTGGATGGCGGAGTAATGGACGAAAACGTCCTCCCCATCCTGGCGTTCGATAAAGCCGTAGCCTTTGCTGCCGTTGAACCATTTGACCGTTCCGATAATTCGTTCAGACATTGTATTTGCCTCCTTGTGGCAAAAATAAGATGTTCAGGTACTCGGTTTGTTTTATCGGACGGGCAAAACAAAAAGCCCATGGATAATCCCATGAGCTGCTGTCGTGACTTCCAACATAAACTGATTGGTATCCTGCAAGAATGATATTACTCTACTTGATCAGATAAGTCAAGCTTAAAGTGATAATCTTTAGGCGTCAGTCATTGGGTGTCAGAGAGAGCAATATGATCACGACTTTGTTGCGAGCACCCCTGCACCGAGCAATTCCTGCAATTCCTGATCAGCCTGATGGACTGAAACCGATAAAACAATACTCCATTCATTCAGCAGGGAATTCCTGGCTCGTTCCAGGATAGATTTATCATTCTCATTAAATTTGTTGGTCTGCTTATAATACACCAGATCACGAACCACCCGGCAAATCGATTCCAGGCTCCCATCTTTCAATCGGTCGCTCAATTGGGTTTTTCGCTCCAATACGTTGGTCGTGAGCGATTCGCCAGGACTGGCAAGAATCTCAAACAATTTTTGGAAATCATCTGCCGGAGTAAGGGTACGCAAACCGCGTTCACCACTTTGGCTAATTGGTACCCAAAGTTTTAGATCGCGAATCTGCACCACATAATATTGACCAGTGTTTCCGGACAATACTTTCTCATCCAGCTGGATGATTTCTCCAAATCCATGAACCCAGTGGATCACCTGGTCTCCAACCTGGAAGGACATATCCTGCTCATTCATTATAAATAAACTCACTTTCTGTTTTCTAAGTATCCGTTAATTTCACCGATCACCCCCAAGCAATCCACTAAATGAATAATAAGAATCTTATATTCATTCGGGTGCTCGCTAGAAGCGAAAAAAAAAGAAGCCGCTAATCCTGCACGAGGACTGACGGCGATTCCGCAAATCCTAAGTAAGAGTATATATATTATATCCTAATACTGTTTTATTTGTTTTTTAAGTGTTTGTGTCAGAAGTCCAATCCTGCAAGTACCAGAGAGCGATCATCAGGAATCGCTACAGGGCCCAGCGCATTTTCCAAGCACAAATCCTATATAGCCATTGCTCCCTTGCTTCTCGCTGAGGCCAGAGAAATCCGCTCATTTGTCGTTTTTTCGGCTATATATCCCTCGATTCCAGAGCGGGAAAGGACAGGAACAGAGCATCTGAAAAGGTGCAAATCTTGCCCACCTTGGGACGGGTTTAATTACAATCAGTCCCTCAGATTATTGAGCAAGGCAAATCTATTTGGCTATTGAATGCGCTCGCTTGATAGGCTCTGGCAGGCGATAGCCTTTCCCGCAAGAGAGGACGATCTGCACCGCAGAGTCAATGTCGATACGATGTCCGATGGAGACATATACCGGCTTGACCTCCCGCCGCGTGCGCAGTGCGACACCAAGCATCTCTTCGTCGGAGATCAATTCCGCAGTGCTACCTACCTCTTTTCCCAAATCCCTGGCTTCCCCGACCAGAATGGACTTGGCGCATCCGATCGTTGGTATGTCAAGCAGCACGCCCAGGTGGCAGGCGAGGCCAAAGCGGCGGGGATGTGCCAGACCATGACCATCGACGATCAATACATCCGGCAAGCCTGCCAGCTGCTCTAGTGCAGCCAGGATCCCTGGAGCCTCACGGAAGGAAAGCAGTCCAGGGATATAGGGAAAGGATATGGGAACTTGTGCGGTGGTTTCTGTGATTAGCTCTAAGTCTGAGAATTGATGCACCGCAACCGCAGCGCAGACTTTTTCCTCCCGGAAGCTGGCATCCACACCTGCGACACACTGGATACCCTTGAGGGGTAAGGGCTCGATACGTACATACCCTCTTAAGTCATCTTGAAGCTGGTGCGCGGTGGAGGGCGTCAGGTACCAGGGATGTTGGTGGTGGAGTTTTAGGGAGGGGGGCGTGTGGAGGGCGTCAGAGCTCAGGAATGCTGCTGGTGGAGTTCCAGAGGCGAGGGCATGGTTTTGCAAGGATTATTCCTAAAAGATTTGAAGTGTTTATTTGATACGCTGGTTAATTCAGAAGGATCGCAAAGGTCAGGTTGGCAGCTTTTCTGTCTCTACCTGAAAATCCTTTGAGTCTACTAAACTGATTTCCCTCGGTTCGGGAGGTGGAAATCATTTAACAGCATCCAGATCAGGGTTTGCTGGAGGTGAAGTCCTGCTGCCTGGAAAGCCTGGATACCTTGTCCGGATGGATAATCGAGCACCATGCGGCG
>JBFFIU010000276.1:0-4914 GCA_041556275.1 Anaerolineales bacterium
ATACGTTGAGCCGGTCCGTCGAGGGTTGTCTCCCGATCCAGCCCATCAACGATCACGATCGGACCTGGAGTGGGTTCTGGAATCGGGGTACTGGTAAGATTGGGTTCTGGCTCAGATTGTGAGGAATCAGATGGTTCATCCGAAACAACCGGTGGCAATTGGTTTATTGAATTCACCTGGGGCGAACAAGCGGAGAAAAGAACCGTGCATAGAATCAAAAGTGATAGAAGTGGGAAAGTCCGGAAATGAATTTTCGTTCGCATTAATTTCTCCTTCGATGATAAGGTTGGCTATTCTCGAACATAAAATAACTGCCCCTATCGCAATGGATAAGGGCAGGGCAGCACGATCAGGCTGGTGCTCCCACCCTCTATCCGCGAGCGAGTGGAAATCACGACCTGGGCGGGCGTCCTGGCTTATAAGCCTAGAGGCAAGTATTGCCCGATGAGACTTACTGACAGTTGCGGGACAGCGCCGGACTCACACCGGCTTCGCCATTAAACCTTCCCATCCGGGGGGTCAGGTACCAAGGCAGTTTAATTATTTTCTTGTTAGCACATTTTAAGGTATGCATGGAGATCCGTCAAGAAAATGCTATCTTGTATTTTGTGAAGAGCCTTACAATTCGGATGGGAGTACCGAGGGACCATTGACGATTTCAAGATAAACAATACAATACTCGCAATAGAAAAGGCAAACTTGTCGAAAGGCAAGGACGCAAAGTTACGGATCTAAACAGTCGACTTGAAGCCTAACCATGTTCTGGTAGGTGACAGCCTGTATGACCGCCGGACTGCCTAATGAGGTCGGACATAATTCATAAACTTGACCCCTCCAGGCGGTTCAGCTGCGAGGGGTTTCAATTTTTGTGGTATCTGGTGCTTCAAGCTCGGCAAATATTGATCGATATGAGGTTGCAGTTTATGGCATGGACAAAGAAGTCGATGGTAAGTGAGAGTATACGGATGCTCATTTCCTGCTTGATCACATTGTTAATGTTGTTGGGAGGAACTCGCGGTTCATTATCCGCACCTGGGATTGAGGGAACTACTACGCCGAAGGGAATTTATATTCCTGTAGTTATTTTTGATGATCCAGCTGAAGGACCTCCCGACCCTGTTACAGAGGATATGGATTGGCTTGAATATCTGAATTATTATCGCGATATGGCAGGATTACCACCTTTCTCCACAAACACCAGCTGGAATTCTGGTGGCTGGTTGCATTCCAGATATATGGTTAAGAATGATATTATCGGTCATAGTGAGGATCCTGATAAACCTTGGTACACAAAAGATGGTGACCAAGCTGCCAGAACAAGCAATCTCGTCGCCAGCCATAGTCATTCTGCTTCTGATCAAGATGCAATAAACTTATGGATGCAGGCGCCGTTCCACAGTGTGGGCATCCTCGATCCAGAGCTCAATACTGTTGGATATGGTAGTTTTCGGGAGGAAGATGGTGGTTTCCAAATGGGGGCGACTTTGGACGTATTAAGAGGATTAGGAGAGCTGCCAACCTCGGTTACATATCCGATCGTCTGGCCCGGAGATGGTTCTACAGTGCCATTGACAAAGCATTTCACGGAATATCCAAGTCCATTGAGCAGCTGTGCTGGTTACAGTACGCCGGTTGGATTGCCGATCATAATACAAATTGGACCTGGAGACGTGACCCCGAAAGTGACGGCTCATTCTTTCAAGCAAGGGAGTGAACCTCTTGAACATTGTATATTCGATGAGACAACATACAAGAACCCCGAATCAGCCACTCAGTCATTGGGGCGCGCGATTTTAGACTCTCGGGATGCCATTGTATTAATCCCAAAAGATCCGCTGTCTCCGGGTAATACCTATTCAGTATCGGTTTCTGTGAACGGGAAGACGATAAATTGGTCGTTTACAGTATCCGATCAAGCGGATCAATCGGCCAAACTGAGCGGGGGAGAATTGGAAGTAGAGAATTTCATCATCCGCTAGAATTAGCAAAGCCGCCTCATTGCGAGGCGGCTTCGTTGAGGTTGGTGCCAATCTGGATAGATCCAGCCAATTATTGGTATTTTTTATTGTTACTGTTTAATTCGATCTGCTCCAAGTCCGCGAAGATGACGCGCCTGCGCAAATAACTCAAAGTCTCTTCATCCCAAGTGGCACAGGTGATAAGGGTTAATTGCGGTTTGGATGTATCCTGCAAAACGTAGGTGTCATCCGGGTAGACTAAAACCTGATCGCGAACTGTGTACGTGTATTTGAACTGGTCATTATATAGAATTACCTGTTGACCTGGTTCAAGCTTCGATATGTAGCGGAAGGGACCATTGCTGCCGTTGTAGACCGTGATATGACCGGCGAGCAAAATATTATTTTCTGGTTGCTGATCGGGAATGTCTTCCAATACGGCGACATCTTGCTCTAAATCAGATAGATCCCAGGTTAATTGCGAATAGGATTTAGAGATCACATTCGCATTCACTTTCAGGGAGGGGATAACCACGCGATCAAAATCAAGTGAGGCAGGTTCACTTTCCTGGCGTTCGGTGATGGATGCCTTCATTTCTGGAGATGGTTTGATGATAGTTGTTTCCTTCTGGGTAGAAGGAACCTGCTTAACAAGAACAGTATCTACCTGGAGAGAGTCAGCCACTTTCTCAACCGGAAGAGGTAGGCGCGCGCCATGAAGGATGGCTTGATCTACTTTAGATTTTATGGTTTCAGGGACCCTGACCGGTCGGTACCGATCTGAAGCCCGCCAAGCTGCCATCCCAATGAGAGCCAGGATAATGATAGCGCCTAGGTTCCGCATCTCCTGAGCAGAGCAATTACTCTTGTGTTTTCGATCCCCTGACCGCCCGGAAAAGAACTATTCCAATGACGGCGAAGAACGCAAAGGCGATGAACAATTGAATTCCAAGCTGGGGGTCAATCGGGTATTCGCCAGTTGCAGGCAACAAGACGACTTCGGTCTCTTTAGGCTCTTTAGGTGCTGGCGGTTTCGCAGGATCCGTCGGGGTTGGCGTATCTGGCGTTGTTGAAACAGATGTTGGTGTACTCGTCGCCGATGGTGTGGGTGTGTCTGTCGGGGGTTCGACAGTTGGATCGGTGGGAGTATTCGTCGGCGTCGGTGTGTCTGGGGTCGGAGTGGGTGTGTTGGTGATCACCAACAACTCGACCGCTTTGACGCTATCTGGAAGAGCATAGACAGTCGCAAACAAAAGAACTGCAGCTGCGATAGCGATCAGGATTGTGGGTTTGATTCTTCTAGTCATGGTTCAACCTCCAATGGATCAATTTTGTGTTAATGGCATGTATAAGCTGTAAGAGCGCTCCAATTTCGTAGCTGGATCGCCCAAGAGAGTAAAAGTGTCAATCAAATCGGCATAGGCGCCAACTGTGACGAGGTTCAGTTTTCCAGCTAGAGTTGCAGTGCCCATATCGTTTAATTCATGGCGGTAAACGCTTTCCATAAATCCCTCCGCCAGCCAATGATGCCCGGTAGATACGCCTAAACCGGAGGGACCCCAGGCGGCTACGACACCGCCATCGGGATGGCGCAGAAGAGCTTCGTCCAAAGTTTCAAGGCCAGGAACTTGAAATGAGCCGGTGAGGCAGGTCATTTCGAGCAGGACAGGAAGTTTGGGGTCATTCTCAAGGCCAGGATGTTCGAATTCCTCATCGCCATCAATAAAAATCAAATGGAAGAAGATCTCAACAGCCCATTGGTGGATCGAGGCGTGACCAGTGTACATGAGTAGGGATGTGCCGTCATTCCAGGCCTGCTGGACTTCCTGGCGGAAATCCTCTTCCGTGTCTTCACTGGGAGAATAGTACAGGCGTTGAGGCGAAAACGGTGGGGAAGGGAACTTCTGCAGGAGAAGTTCGGAGAGGAAGGGGAAATTCCCGGCGGTGTCAGCATTATCTGCGATGAGCGTGGCGCGATGCTGCCAGATGCCGAATTCCGGTTGTGTTTCATAGCGCACGATCTTGGAAACCACGGTATTCAGTTCAGCTATATCGTTAACTGGCAATCTACCGATCAGCATGTCCGGCAGCGAGTCTTCACCATCGATGGCGACAAAAAGGTTGTCCGCGGCCGTTTCACCGATCCAGGGATCGACCTCGGCCAGGTAAGGCGGGATATATGTCTCGGACGAAGTTGGATTGTAGCGGCGCGGGTCAGAGGTGCCATCGCCGACCAACAGCACGAAAACCGGGCGAATGCCCCAGGATACGTATGCGTGCGCCAGGAAAGATCGAATCGCGGATGGCTCAGGAAGCCCTTCACTGTAGGCATCATAGATAGCCTGGGTATCTTCCACGGCAACTTTGAGACCATTCAGCTGGCGCAACTCGATCAGATCTTGTAAAGCGGGGATGAACTGTGCAGGTGCAATGACCAGATATTCTGCGCCGGTGAAATTCTGACCAAGAAGCGAAGGGGCTAACTGGCGAACACGAACAGGAGACTGAATCTCAGCTGGTGTAGTTAGCCAGTAATCCCGGGAACCACCAATGACGGGATCTGCAAGGGTAACGCTATTTCCAGCCCCGGTATCAAATTGTGTCAGCACGACCGGCTTATCCGGATCGCTTACATCGTAAGCTAACAATCCTGAAGCAGATGACATACTGACCGTGTATGCCCGTTGAGTATCCTCTCCGCTGAATCCCAGGTTTCCTCCGGCTGAGGCGCTGTCTGAGAGCGGATAACGGATTGAGAAGGCATCCAGCCAGACTCCGTCCACCGAGACGCCCTCGATCTCCAGCAAGGTGATCGTGATCGTGTTCTCGCCCTCGTTCAGGATATTTGCTGGGATTGCCAGATCTGCCTGATAAGCGTTTTTTCCGTCCCATTCAACGGTACCCAAGTCTTGACCGTTGAGTTCAATCTGGACCCGATGGTCCGGATCTGGTTCGA
>JBFFIU010000277.1:0-4906 GCA_041556275.1 Anaerolineales bacterium
ATGCGCCAACGATTAAATGGTTGATTGAATGCCCACCACCGCCGGTTTAACACGATTATCACCCCCAGCAATAAGAACCACCATAACCAGCCAAAGAAACCGCTTGGTAATTCGAGAGTTATTAAATTGTGTATAGGGAAGAGCTGCTCAAACATCTTTATGCTCTAATCAAAAGCAATCATGAGTATGATGCAATATCGATCACATCATAAGTGTCCTGAGACGATTTCGTTAAATCCGAATAATACCCACGCCGTTCCTCAGGCAACATGGCGGCCAAATGGTACATCGCTTCATCGGTTAACTTCCGCAACTGCTCCCTATCTGCATGCCGATATTCTGAATGAAAAGCTATCGGAGCTCCATATCTGATCGCAATTCCATTTTTTTTCCAGTGTTTAGAATACCTTATAGTCGGGTACCCGGGTGATCCTTCTATTATGACAGGGATGATTGGTGCACCAGATCGCGTTGCTAAATATGCAAATCCCTCTTTTGCCCTCTGAAGTTCAGGATTTCGTGTACCTTCAGGTGCGACCAGAATGATTTCATTATTTTTGAGAACTTCCAATGCGCTCTGAACAGCTCGACGGTCAACACCTTCTCTCCTGACCGGGATAGATCCCCAGATACGCGGAAAAATCCCGATCACAGGGTATTCAAATGCCTCAACTTTTCCTAAAGGAACAATTTGACGGGGCATCGTATGAACGACAACGATTGGATCCACCCATCCGATATGATTCATCAATAACAAACCTGGACCCCGTTCAGGTATATTTTCCAATCCTTCTACTCTATCCAAGCGGACTAAAAGCGTAAATCCTAGTGTTCTTAATAAGAACTTCAAAAATCGGCGTCGATGATCCCAATAGGCATGATCGTATCTTCCATCCCTCAGAACGCCATTATTCAACCGTGCTTTGCTAGTGGTGTTCATCCTCACCTTTAATTTCAAATTCGTAAACACCACGATATTCCGCTGGCAGCTGTCTAGCAAGTGTCCGCATGATTTTCTCAGTCCCATAATTGACTGACTGCCTCAAGTTTTCGCTTCTTTCCAGTCGAAAAGGGTGCCCGATCTGCACAATGATATTGGTTTTCCGCATCTGTTTAATATTCTGAAAAACACGTTTATTTTCAGATCCAATGAAGGTAACAGGTATTATCGGAGCATTCGATTTTAATGCTAGATACGCGGCCCCATTTGTTCCCTCTTCGAGGGAGCCGCTTAAACTTTCACGGCCTTCTGGAGCGATGGCGACTATCCTGCCATCTTTGAAAGCCTCTAATGCGACCCGGATCGCTCGTCGATCTGGCTGACCTCGATGCACCCAGATAACTCCATAAGCGTCCATCAACCAACCTAGAATTGGGATATCATAAATTTCGATTTTTATAATCGTCTCCACGTTCAGCGGAGCATAAACAAAGCCCACAATCACATCCGCATCACCTAGATGATTGGCTACTAATAAGGCTGGGCCGCGAGGGGGAATGTTTTCCAATCCGCTAATTTCGACTCGTGCCCAAATAAGCACAATTAGATGCGACACCCATCGTACGAACATTCGGATGATTTTCCGCCACCAGGTAAGTTTAGCTAGACGAGTTTTACTTGATCTTAATACTTCACTTCGTGGTTTTGGTGGAATTGACGCTCCTGCATTCATATATAAGGTTAACCATTTGTCATTTATTTGATATTCTCTGAATTTGTCAATTTCTTCATCTCATGAAACACTTCTTGAATGGATAATCCATCTGTATTGATTATGATCGCGTTCTCAGCTGGTTTAAGAGGTGCAATTTCTCGTGAGGAGTCGATCCGATCACGATCGTGGATCTTTGCTAGAATCACTTCATAATCAGCTTTTTCTCCACGTTGTAAGCGTTCGTTATATCTCCTTGTGGCACGTTCTTCCTTAGACGCGTCCAAGTAGATCTTTAAATCAGCTTCAGGCAAGATCACAGTGCCAATATCACGACCTACCATCACGACCTTCCCTTCGAGACCAATCCGGCGCTGCTGTTGGCTCAACGCCTGGCGAACCCCTTTGTAAGCAGCAACAATCGAAACCTGAGCGTCGATCTCTGGAGAATGTACATCCCACGTCACATCCCTACCATCAATCAATACATCACAATTTCGTCCATCTTGTTTAGTGGGTGGGCGAACATCAATGGTAATTTCCTCCGCCAAACGAGAAATTTCCAATTCATTGCTGATATCAATACTTCGCCGCAGAGCAGCTAAAGTTACTGCCCGGTACATGACACCAGTATCGAAATAAAGAAAACCAAGATACTCAGCGAGAAGTTTACCGATGGTCGATTTTCCTGAACCAGCTGGACCATCGATAGCGATCGTCTGTTTGGCACTCATTTATTTTCTCGATTCAGCCAAAAGGTGATTCCTCAATAGGGATTTCTTCATCTTCGATGATTTCAGGATCTTCCACAGGTGTGAGCTCCCCGCCAGGGAAAATGTCTCCACGCGCCCAGAGCACAAGATGACTAATTTCTTGCGGTGCTCGACGAAAGACAAGCCACTCCGGCCAATTTCTTGGGAGCGGTCCATCCCAGGCAGGAGTAATCCACCAAGCAAAATCCTGTCCGCGATATCCTACGGATAAACTTGGTGAGGGCTGGTTTTCCGAATTGATGATCATCGAAGGTAACTCACCAGCAGGAATTGATGCAAGAAATCGAACCTGAGGCCAATTTCGCAACGCCCACCGTAACGATGGTGCAGGGGATGTAACTACCACATCTAATGAATCTCGAATTCCTGTTCGCCATTCTGAGAGGTCCCCTAACGTGACAAGCAAATCCTCAACCTGTCTGGTCACAGGATTTGGTGTCAACAATTCTTGTTCACCATTGGGCTTCAACTGAGACAAACCCCACATCGTTGCGATACCGTAAAAACCAATTCCAAGCAATAGACCCCAGACCAAACCTTGTTGGGCAGTTTTGACCGACCATCCTAATCCAATCAACACAGTCGTTACAGCGCCCAACGCGAACGTACCCAGGATAACAACCCAGCGCAGTTGAATCGTTTGAGAATCACCGCCGCTCAAACTAAGCCCTGCTAAATTCAACCATCCAAGAGCCATCAAAATAAAAATCAATAAAGCCTGGCCCAATGCTGGATATGGGTCTGCGTCTTTTATGCGAATTAATTTAGCAATTTCGATGGCTGCTAATCCCCACATTGGGATTAATACCCATCCCAGATCACTTACCTGTCGTCCTGGATAAAATAGAACCAGCAGCATTGAGCTCCCTGCCCACAAGCTGAGCCACTGAGATATTGCATCTTTCCTACGCCATCCCTGAACAATAGCAACAATGGCGAAGATAAGTGCTAGTGGATGGTAAAAGACCAATATAGCTAATATCCGCGTGAATGGTACCTCCGAAGGAACCAGCCACCCTTGGATAAATTTAGGCAAGATACCAGTCACAGCGCTTAATCCCTCGGGTATAGTGAAGAAGAGAGTACCGATAACAATCACCACAACAAGCGCTGCGAAGAAGGCTGACCGCATTCCCATTAATTTGGTCCCGGTTTCCTTTTCGATAAAGGAGCTTATTACCCCTCTATTTAATAAAAGCACGCCAATCGACCAGGCTAATCCAAGCCCCAGCAATCCCTGTATTGCTGTTGGTCCGCTGAGCAACGTCAGTCCACCGAATATACCCGCCAGGATCGGTTTTCGATTGTAGACTAATCCTAATGTCATTGCCCCAAATCCAACAGCCAGCATTGCTGTGCCGGTCTGGCGAGACATGGCGACCAATCCAGCGTCGAGAGCTAATCCCAAAGACATGACCAACGCTGCCTTTCTGCCAATGGCAGAGCGGATCAGAATAGGAAATATCACCAAGCAGCAACCGGCCAGAACAGGCCATAAGCGAGCGAAAAAATTTGTATCAGCAAATAGAAAAAAAGTAGCTCCAGTTAACAAGGAATAAATAGGACCTGGCGAGAGGATAACATTCTCACCGATGGATACCTGAAATGCCTGCATGGCCCATCCAGCTTCAACATCGGAAAGAGGAGCAATGCCAATACTAAGAATCCGGATTATGAAGGCAGTCAGCAAGATCAGGAAAACGAGAGCATATTCAATAGAGATGCGATGGAGATTCATAAATTTGCCCAGACCTATTATAATTGTATACTCGATGAATACCTTGCAGGTGATCACCTAAGAAAAATGCAAGGTTGATTGTAAAAATCAAAGAGTCGGACCGGAGAGACTTATTGTAATAATCAATTGGAATCCGATGGATTCAAATCGCGGGGGACTTGATAAATCGATACTTGACCGGACTCGAAAACTGGCTCACCTAAAAAGTTGGCGAATTTTGATTCATTAACCCGATAAGTGCGGCGTTCAAGCGGTCCAACGAAAATATAACGCACATTGTAAAAGTCCAAGAGTCCTTTCGTATCCTCCCAATCATTTGTTTGGTAGATAATCTGGATATCTTCTTCCCTGCTGCCGATCTCTTGGCTTCCTCCACGCCACTGTCTTTCGTGCCCCGGCCATCCTAATACATTCGGCTGCCCACTGAGGGTCGCCACGCGAGCATACTCAGAATACTGCCCGCCCACAGCCTCGATCACAACTCCAGATGGTGCGCTTTCAAACCAACGGATAGCTGCCATTTCCTCTGGAGCACTCGCTTCCAGATAAGCCGCTCCATCGAGAGTTAGTCCTGACGCAGGGTTAAACCCATTCGTCTTGTGCCATAAACTAAGGAAAGGATATACAAGTGCCATGAAAAATAATCCCACCAAGCCAATTCGAAAAGCAACTCCCCAATAACCGCGTAAACGCTTCAGTAATACAACAGTACCAAAGGCAGCGGCCATCCCCCACAAGATCCA
>JBFFIU010000278.1:0-4895 GCA_041556275.1 Anaerolineales bacterium
CCAACATCTATGATCGATGGATTACGTCTTTATCTCCAACGTCAAGCAGCGAGCTTCTGGCATTATGTTATCGAACAGTCCCTTTACCTGTTAGTTGGATGGGTGCCAACATTTATTGGGATGGGATTGCGTGGTATCCTATATCGCTTGATCCTCAAGATGGACGGATGGGCTGCAATTGAAAACCGTGTCAGGCTGCGTTTTGCGAACAATATCCATCTGGCAAACGGAGTGTACATTGACCAAGGAGTGTATCTGCATGCCTGTCCGAAAGGTATCAAAATTGGTGAAAATACAATAATCATGCACGGAGCGATTCTTCACGTATATAATTTTCGTGACCTGCCAGAGTCAAAGATCACAATTGGTCGTGACAGTTTGATCGGAGAATATACTGTGATTCGGGGTCAGGGGGGGGTAAAAATTGGTGACCGGGTTTATACTTCTCCGCATACTCAATTGATCGCGGTAAACCATGTGTTTGACGATCCTGATCAGCCGTTCATTGATCAAGGGATTACTGCTGAAGGGATCGTGGTTGAGGACGATGTTTGGCTGGGTTCCGCAGCGGTCATCACTGATGGCGTTCGAATAGGAAAGGGTTCCGTGGTGGCAGCAGGGGCGGTTGTAACTGAAGATATACCACCGCACACTGTTGTTGCAGGTGTTCCTGCTCGGAAAATCCGAGCGATTGAAAAGGGAAAGGATTCAATAAAAGGGAAATCGGTATATCATATCGATCCAGGGAGGAAACAATGACCATGCTCTCAGTAGTAATACCTGCATATAATGAGGAGAATGGGATCGCTGAGATCGCAGAACGAGTCTTATCAGTCAGAGACGAATTAAAAAAGTCAGGTGTCAGCGATCTGGAATTGTTGGTTGTTGACGATTGTTCTGGGGATAATACTGCAGGGATCGTAAAGGAAATTAATGGTGTGCGCCTCATCCGCCATGAGGAAAATAAAGGGTATGGTGCAGCTCTTAAGACGGGTTTCTCGAATGCCAATGGTGAACTAATTGGTTTTTTAGATGCAGATGGAACCTATCCGCCGGAGTACTTTCCCCAATTATGCGTGAAAGCCTTAAATGGTGGCGAACTAGTGATCGGGTCACGCATGGCGGGTGCAGAAAGCAAGATGCCCATGACCCGTCGGATCGGCAATCTATTCTTTGCTACACTCCTGACGCTGATTGGCCAACAGCGAGTATCTGATAGTGCGAGCGGTATGAGGGTATTTAAACGAGAGATTCTCGAAAGGATTTATCCATTACCCGATGGATTGAACCTGACCCCGGTGATGAGCACCCGTGCGGTACATGAAGGAATCCAAATGGTCGAAGTGCCGATACCCTACGATGAGCGGGTAGGCAGCTCGAAATTGAGCGTGGTTCGCGATGGTTCAATATTCTTGCAGTCAATGATCTGGACGGTCTTAACATATAATCCGGTGCGCATATTTGGGATCATTGGGTTGATCGGGATATTGGCTTCATTTGCTGTCGCGGCTGCCCTGGTCATTGCCCGGTTGAGTGGAATTACTTCCCTGGGACCCTGGGGAGTTTCCGCTGTATATGCCGCGATGGTCGCAGGTATTACTGGGATCAGCCTGTTTGCCCTTGGGAGCACATTTAACTACCTGGTCTCCCTTTTCTATGAGCGACCGATCCGTCAGGGATTATTTGGACGGCCGATCTTTAATCCATCCCTCGACCATTATTTTGGCTGGTTTGGACTCATTGCCCTCTTATTCGGATTGGTCCTGGGTGGGATCAGCACCATTCTGGGAGTGAACGGTTGGAATATCGCCAGGCTTTGGCTCTATCTCCTAGGTAGCGCAATGTTCATCTTAGTTGGGGTGCAGCTGATCATTTATTGGATATTGATGCGAGTCTTGGAAGAGTTAAGCCGGAGGGAAGAATTAACCACAAAAGATATGGGAACTCCGGCAGAATCGTCATTGTGAGTAGAAATTTTTCATTTAATTGGTATGTTTACGGGAGAAATTAATGATGGGTAAAGAGGATAATCTGTTGAAAGAGAATTTAGGAACTCGCAGGATCCCTAAATTGCGCATGGCGAATTTCCCGAGTGCGGATGAGATCGTGCGGGATGTCATTCTATCTACGCCACGTTCTGAGGAGGCCGTGGATATCATGTTGGTGAATCCGCCAACCCCTGATGGTGGGTATTGGATCCGGACACAGCATCGCGTGGGACGCAGGACGCGCGAGAATATGGTCTGGCCTCAAGTATCTTTAGCTCAAATGGCGGCATTACTTCATCCAACATACAAGTTAAAAATTGTGGATGCCAATGCAGAGCGAATTGGTTGGGAAGAGTTTGCGGAGATCATCGATAAATATCAACCCAAGTACTACTTGACGCAGGTGACTGCGCCAACACTTGAAAATGATATGTATGGTTGCTTCTTGGCAAAATCAAGGGGTGCCAAGACGATCGCTTTTGGCACTCATGTGACACCGATCCCACGTGAATCGCTGCGACCTTATCCCAATCTGGATTTTGTTTTGGTCGGTGAACCAGATTTAACAATTCGAGACCTATTGGACCACCTGGAAGGAAAGATAGATCAAAGATCGTCTGAAATCGTGAATCTGTTCGATCAGCATGATCCTTCATATCAACCTGCGATTGATGAAGATGGTAAGGTTAATATGTCTGGAATCAAAGGTTTGGCATGGAGAGATGGTGATGAGATCGTGATCAACTTTCCACGACCGTTCATCAAAGATTTAGATTCAATGCCCATACCGATGCATGAGCTATTGCCCCTTCAAGAATATCGCATGCCTTTGATCAAAGGTCCATTTACGTTTATCGTGACCAGCCGCGGCTGCCCAGCGGGCTGTACTTATTGCATCAAACATGTTTCTTACCAATACTCAGCGCGGCTGCGTTCCCCCGAGCTGATAATGGAGGAGCTTTGGGAACTGAAGAAATTGGGGATTAACAATATCCACATGTATGCTGACCTGTTCACTGTAAACCGGGATCAAGTCATTGACTTGTGCGAGCGAATGATCGCGGAGAAAATCGATATCAAATGGACTTGCAACAGTCGTGTCGATTATGTTGATGAAGAGATGCTGCTTTTAATGGGTAGGGCTGGTTGCTGGTTGATATCATGGGGGATCGAAAGTGGAAATGAACAAATCCTCAAACATGCCCACAAAGGCGCTTACCCGGATAAGGCAGAAAGAGCTTTACTTTGGGCAAAGAAAGCGGGGATCAAGAATTGGGGTTATTTCATCATTGGTTTACCGGGTGAAACTGAAGAGACCATACGTGAAACCATCGACTTCTCAAAAAATCTACCTCTAGATATTGCTTTGTTCCATGTTGCTGCACCATATCCAGGTACGCCATTCTTCTTCGAGGTTGTTGAGAATGGTTGGTTCCGTTCAGGGACACGATGGGAGCAAGTTGATATGGATAAGGGTACGGTCCTTGATTATCCTGAACTTTCTGCCGAACGCTTGCTATATTGGCAAAAGAGAGCTTGGCGAGAATGGGCATTTAGACCTGGTCCGATCCTCACTTACATTAAGATGCTATTGTCGGATATATCCACCTTTAAGAGTGCTCTGAGTGTTGGGGTCCAACATCTCAGCTGGCAATCGCAACGTGAGTTTCAATCAACAGATTAACATCAATGCGCCAGTTGGTTCGCAGCCACTGGTTTTCACTGGCTGATCTTGTCCTTGCATGCTTATGCGGTCTGCTAGTTTTTGTGCGACCACAATGGGGGGGGTGGCTGATACTGATCGCCCTCATTCCCTGGTTGGCACGAGTGTTATCGGGCAAGAAACCCTTTGAGAGATCAGGTTTTGAAGTCCCTCTCCTGATCTTCATTATCACGGCTGGGATTGGGATCTGGGCCGCGTATGATAAACAAGCAGCTGAGGAAAAATTCTGGATCATTGGAGTAGCAACAATCATCTTTGTTGCTCTTGTTGGCCAGCCTAAGGCAAATATTGGGGGTGTTGCTGGCTTAGTGGGGATGATGGGGGTTATTATTGCCTTCTATTTTATATTGGGTAACGATTGGAATTTACAATCCAGTGATCTTGGTGTAATAAATCGCGCCGGCAGGTGGATAATGACCTATCGACCAGCGTTTGAAATCCCAACATTACCGCCAAATTTTGCTGGTGGTTTGCTGGCGATGATCGCCCCGATATCGCTACTATATATTTACTATAGTTGGAGAAAAAGGGATCTCCAGATGGTGATCATTTCAGGGATTATGGGATTCCTGATACTAACCGCATTGATCCTTACGAGTTCGCGGGGTGCATTCTTGGCTTTACTTACCGGTGCAGGGATCTGGTTCGTATGGAGAGGCTCTCTATACCTCGCCCGGAAAAGTAAGCGATCTGTCTCGCTGATCTTTTTGATTATTATATCCATGATCGCCATACCCACTGTGTGGTTTGTGTTAGCATATCCTGGAGGTTTAATTGCCCTGTTCGATCGATTACCTGGATTAGCCAGTGGGGAAAGTCGACTAGATTTAGCCATAAGCGCGGGTAAACTTATAGAGGATTACCCTTTCACTGGTGGGGGTTTGCGGAGTTTCCCAGGATTGTTCTCACAGTACATTATGGTGACGCCCTATTTTTTATTCGCTTACAGCCATAATTTTTACTTAGACATTATCCTTGAGCAAGGATTCTTGGGGGGATTGGCATTATTGGTCCTAATTTTGGGTAGTGCCATAATTTTAGCGAGGCAGATCCTGGTCGATCGAGAAGATCACCAGCTCAAAATACTTGGAGAAGCAGTTTTTATTGGGTTAATTGTCATCCTGGTTCATGGCTTGGTCGATGACGCCTTGTATGGCGATTTGGGAACACCGCTCTTGCTTTTA
>JBFFIU010000279.1:0-4879 GCA_041556275.1 Anaerolineales bacterium
AACATTTGCGCGTAGCGCTGGCAATGGGTGCCGACCATATTTATCTGCTCAGCGACCAGGCATTTGCTGGAGCAGATACGCTGGCGACCACCTATACCTTATCGCAGGGGATTCGCAAAATTGGGTCGGTAGATTTGATTTTCTGTGGTGAGGAATCCTCGGATGGTGCTACCGGGCAGGTGCCGCCAGGTCTGGCCGAGTGGTTGGATGTTCGACAACTGACTTTGTTGACTGAGGTAAGCGTAGACCGGACGCGAAACATAGCACGCGGACGCCGTGAAATCAGTGGTGGCTACGAGATCTTGGAAATTCCTCTTCCCGGTGTGGTCTCGGTTAAAACGGCCAGCAATGAGCCGCGCTTCATGGATTACGATCTTAAGTCGTGGGCATTCGAGAGTGAACGCCTCACGGTGTGGAATGCTGGTGATTTAGGCGCTGATTCGCAATTGCTCGGGCTGGCTGGATCGCCAACTGTGGTAACAGAGCTGGCAGAAGCACCGTTCAGGGAGCGCAGAAGGGAATTTTTGGTTGGGTCACAAGGGGATGTGACTCAGGAACTACTGAAAATAATCCAGAGACAGCTGTAGTTTTCTGGTGCTGAGAGGAGGAAAAACAATGGGCGAGAGTACAGTGACAGATCCTATCCCTTGGGAAGCGGCTAACCAAATTTGCGCTGCAATTCGTAAGGAAGCGGAACAGAACTGGTATACCGCGGCTGCCTGGTGGTGTTGGAATTGCCAGGAGCTGACCGGTGGTGACGTCTCCAATCGTGGCTTCATGCGCGAGCCAGGCAACCGGGGGTGTTATCTGGTCAATATTCGCTTTGCTGAAACTAGATACGTCGATTAGAGTTCGATCTGCAAGAACTTCGACCTTACACCAGTCGCAATCACTTGCCCGAATTTTAGAATAATTGCTGAATAGATTCAGGATTCAGATGCGTAACTCGACCACATCCCCGTCCTGGAGCATGTAGTCGCGCTGCACCATTTGTCCATCGAAGGCTGTGCTCCCCCAAACTTTTGCGAATTTTAGTTTCTCAAGGAAATCCTTGTGGATCTCTTTGGCAAATTCTTCTAATGTCGCGCCCTTCTTTAATACCACCGGTTCGCTGAAATCAGGCTCGTCGTCAGGTGCCTTTGAATATACGCGAATTAATTCCAATTGTTCGAATACTGCTTGCCTCAACTGATCCAGGTTGCGACCCGTGCTGGCAGAGACGGATATGATCGGCCATTCATCCTCGAGAAGATCTCTGAAAATCTGGCAGATCTCATCCATGCTCTCATCATCACATTTATTGGTCAGCACGATGACAGGCACATACCACACGTACTGTTCATCTGTTGCCTTTTCCTTCATATGTTCAGGAATAATTCGGTTTTGCTTCAGTATTTTGATGGTTTGTTCTAGCTGCTGGTCAGGGTGAGTTTGCAGATCAAGTACCAGCAAGATCAGGTCTGAGCGGCGGATGAGGTCGATCAATTCAGGTTCCAGGTATTCGCGATCGAGTGGAGGGGTGTCGATCAGCTGTATTTGAACATTATCGACCAGCATCATCCCCGGTGTTGGCTTCCAGGTGGTGAATGGGGTTTCCGCTACCTCGGGGGTGGCGTTTGTCAAGGCATCCACCAAGGCGGATTTGCCCACGTTGGTGGGACCCAGGACGACGATCTGTCCTGCGCCTTCCCTGTTGATGCGGAAAGCAGAGACATGGATGCTGCCGCCTTTTTGGGTTCTGGCTTCGGTCTTGAGCTTGGAGATCTGGCGGCGATAATCTGCCCGAATGTGATCGGTGCCCTTGTGCTTGGGGATGATGCGCATCATCTCTTCCAAACAGGCGATCTTCTCCGCAGGCGATTTTGCCAGGCGGTAGCGCTTCTCGGCTTCAAAAAAATCAGGCGGCAGGTTGGTGGGCATAATTACTATCGAATTTACAATGCGAATCTGCAATAATATTATACATAAAAGGTTCAACGTTCGGAGCGATGCACTTACGAAGTGCGTTGCTCTATATAACCTCTTATCAATGTGGCTCAAGATTTCATTTTTGGCAGTTTGGGCATAGGTAGCATGATCCACCCAGATAGTGGATTTTCGTTATCTCCCCACCGCATTCTGGACATGGTCGTTTGACCGCGTTCTTATCCATGATGCGCACATACCCCCCGCGCTGATTATACAAGTCGAACTCATCATAGCGACCACCCTGATCGATCACCTGGTGAACAGTATCTTCGATCGCTTCATATAAGAACCTTCTCTCTGCTGTGCTCAGTTCAGCTATCGGGCGTTTTGGACTCAACCGAGCCTTGAACAGGATATCCTGGGTGATTGCATTTCCCAATCCCGGGATGATCTGGTCTTGGGTTAGCAGTCCCTTAGCGCTGCGCTTTTTTTCAGATATGAGGGTGTCGATGAGATCGGAAAAATAGTTCAAGGTGAACTCAGAGTCAAGTGGCGTTGGTCTCATATCCTTGATGTATTCCCTTTCTTGTTCTTCACCTTTATCATAGAGTTCCATGGCTCCCCACATCTGCGTGGTTACTGTCAGAAAGGAATCGTCATCAAATATGAGGTAAAGGTGATACTTCTTGGGTGCTTTTGATCCCGGCGGGTGGTAAAGGATCTTCCCCCCACACTCACCAAGGGTTAGCACATAACCGGGTTCAACCGGTATGAAGAGCCACCTTCCTTTAGCCCGCGCTTTACCAATCGTCTTGCCCTTTGTCAAGCGGGCGAACTCATCATGATCCCGGTTGTACCACACGAATTTATGGGGACTATTTCCTAGACTGCCGCTTTTGATCCGGTTCCCAATTAGCGTATCGTTCATCTGCCTGGCCAGGATCACCATTTCTGGTAACTCAAACATTTCTGCCTTCCTTAAAGCTGTTCATTATGCCAATATCTGGCAGGATCTCATGACTCCACCATAGGTGTCTGGGTTAATGTCCGGGTCAGGGTCATGAGCTGCTCAATATTCTCTGGATTACGGCTGTAAGCCGATGAAGTGGCGATGTATTGGGGATCATCGTAACACGTACCCGTTGTCTGGTTGGCCTCAGGTGAAGTTGCCAGATATGTATAGGTTTCGGCCATTTTTTTCTGGAGTAATGGCGAATTTGCCCTGGATGGATCAATTGAACCCATTTTGTACTTAAAGGAAGGGTTATTCATTATTCCGACATTCTAAATATCATTCGATCAAGTCTGTAACTCTTGCAGCTAATTCTGAAATGTCTCCATACCATCCCGCTCTCATCCAGTATGAATGGATTATCCCCTCATAAATCCACTCCACGCGTATATTTAGCAGGTGACCATCATAGAACTTCGTGATTTTCAGATAATCCTTAGCTTCTTCGCTGGTTTCGACTCCTAAAGACCGCAGGCAGTCTTTAACTGTTTCGACTTCGTAATCCACTAAATCTTCGGGTGCAGTTAAGAAGAGCAGATCAATGGCATCCTCGGAGTCGAATTTGTAAGTGTCGATGTAGATTACTTTGCGATCAAGCTTTTCGGCCAGATCAAGAAATTTGGTGATTCCTTCTTTTGTAGGCCAAGGTGCTTTACCCTCTGTTGAAAGAATGGAGTTAGGATAGATTAGAAATCCTCGTGAAGCTAATTCGGATTGGATTTCCTGCCAATGCTCTTCCAAATGGATATCGTTTTCAGTCATAAAAAACTCCTTTCAACAAAAACTTGAATTTTTATAGTCCGATGCAAGGTTTTCTTTTGCCCATTTCCAATTGCTATTAATGCTTCATTCTTGACGAGGTTCGTTCTTGAGATATCCATCATCCGTGGCTTACTTATCTTCCTGTTATCAGAACATACGCTTCCAGAATCAATACACTAGTCGCCAATCCGACATAGAGCCACAGGCCCCATACTGCCCAAAGCGGCCATGCAGAATCGAACGAGACCAGGAGCAAGCCTGACGAGAGGAGCGCCAGTCCCCATACGGCAACGTGATAAACCTGGCCGCGTCGGGGGGCTTTACCACGCATCAGGCGCAGCGTACTGATAAAGGGGGAAAAGAGCAGAAACAGGATCATCAATGAGAAGAGCACACCCGGCAAATTGCCGGCGCTATCTGCAAACGACGTCGCCCCCGTCACGAATCCCACAACCATGCCGATGAATCCCGCCACCATCCAAAAAAATGCCCTCATACCGGAGATCGGCGACCCACAAAAATCACCTTCCAGGCGGATGAAGGGGGGAGAACACGGGTATTCCGCTGGTACATTGACGCGATCGAAAGCCCAAGGTCCCATCAGTGCCACCAACAGCAGCAGCAGTATGGCCACTCTCCAAATCCTCTTATGCTTGTGAATCCACGACATGCTTTCCACCCATCACATAATTTAATTGACACATAGCCATAATACCATGCAGCAGACATTTCTTAGAAAAATAAAGTAAAGCAATTCTATCAATTCACAACCAGTCGCCTCTCAGAGCGTCCTATCTACATCCAATTACTCAAGCCTGCGCTAATTTCTATTATTGGATTAATCTTCCTATGGTAGAATGCCTTCCGTCCTGGTATTGTAGGGAATTCCCATACAATCTGGACTTATCAGTGGGTCAGGAGAGGAATATGGCAAAGTCGAAAGCCGTCATGGCGCTTGCTAAAGTGATGATCGCGGCCGCTTGGGCTGATGGATCGATCAATAACGATGAAATCAACAGTTTAAAAGATTTGCTTTTTCAGCTGCCAGAGATGACAGCCAGTGATTGGGCCGAGCTGGATATCTATATCGATACACCGGTTGGTGAGGCAGAACGCGACCGGCTGGTCGCAGATCTGCAGGCTTCCCTTTCTACAAGCGAGGATAAAGCCATGGCACTGACCATGATCGACGAGCTG
>JBFFIU010000280.1:0-4871 GCA_041556275.1 Anaerolineales bacterium
GTCAGCGATCAGACCAATGCCAGGCCAGATGCAAATATCACCAGCAATGCTTTTATCAACCGGAACACGATGAGATCCATAGGATTGGGGAATTATTTCAACAGGCTCTTGATCACTGTCGAGGGTGATGGCGGAAACGAAGAGTTCATCTCGGGTGTTGCCTCCAATGTTGAAGAGAAAATGGAGAACAATCAACGGGAAATTTTCCGGACGGAAGAAAACCTCTCCAACGCACACCCTATGACGGATTCGCTTCTGGCGATGATGGGCGTATTGGGCGCACTCGGTTTATTGATCACGATCTTAAGCGCCTCGCTGATCATCAACACACTCAACGCCCTGCTGACCCAACAGGTGCGTCAGATCGGCGTGATGAAGTTGATCGGCGCGCGTAGTTTTCAGATTCTGGGCATGTATTTGCTGCTGATCGTGGTCTATGCCTTGATCGCACTGATCTTGGCTGTGCCACTCGGTAGTTTGGCGGGATATGCACTTGCCAATTTTGTGACCGATTTAATGAGTGCAGAATTACAAGGTTTCCGAGTCGTCCCGATAGCCATTGTGGTGCAGGTTCTGATCGCCTTTCTGATCCCGCTAGGCGCCGGTTTTTTCCCGGTGAACAAAGGCGCAAAAACGAACGTCCGCCGAGCGATCAGCAACTACCGGCCCAGCAATCAAGCTGCCAGCCAAAATTTTCTCAATCGCAGCGGTCAATGGGTGCACTGGATTTCACGCCCAATCCTGTTGTCCATCCGCAATACTTTCCGCAAGAAAGGTCGCCTGGTTTTGACCATCTTTACGCTCACTATCGCCGGAGCCGTCTTTATCGGGGTATTCAATGTGCGCGCCTCAATGGATAATGTCATGGAGCAATTGATGCAGCACTTCTTGGGCGACGTGACAGTCATCTTCAACCAACCCAATCACACCAGCAAGGTTGAAAGAGACCTGCTGACCGTACCAGGTGTTGCAGGTGTAGAAGGTTGGGGAGGCGCCAGCGGTGAGATCCTTGACAAGAACGGTGATCCGGTAACGAGTTTGACAATCATCGCTCCTCCAGAGAATACACAGCTGCTCGATCCCGATATTGTGGCTGGTCGCTGGCTCATGCCTGGTGAGAAAAAAGCGATGGTGATATCGGATACGATTTATAACTATTATCCGAATCTGGAAACTGGCGATTCGCTGGTTGTTGAAATTCCAGGAAATCGGGAAGAGGAATGGGAGGTGGTGGGTATATATCGCTTTATGGATATGCTTGGCGACCCAATGGCCTATGCTAACTTCGATTTCGTCGCAGATAAAATAAATTTGCCAAACCAGGCGGTCTCTTTCCGCCTCATCGTTGAAGACACACCAGATACATCTATACAAACGTTAATCCAGCAAATCGACAGTCGCCTGGAAAACCAGGGATACGCGGTGAAAAGCATACTAGATGGGAATACCATGCGTGAGAACGCCTCTACAGGTGTCAATACGCTGGTGATCTTTTTATTGATCATGGCACTGCTAACCGCTTTTGTGGGCAGTATTGGTTTGATGGGCACGATGAGCATTAACGTATTGGAGAGAACCCGAGAGATCGGGGTAATGCGCACAATCGGTGCGGTTGATTTCGTCGTCATGCAAACCGTGATCATCGAAGCGCTGGTGATAGGACTGATCACCTGGTTTTTAGCGATTGGATTGTCATATCCGATCAGTTCGGCGATACTGAAGATCATTGGACAAGCAATGGCAGGTTCAACTTTCACCTTGACCTCAACACCCCTTGGTGTCGTTCTCTGGTTAGCGGTGGTGATCGTGCTCTCAATTATTGCCAGCATCATGCCGGCGCGCAATGCCGCCCGCTTGACGATCAACGAAGTGCTGGCTTACGAATGATGGCTTGATTGCGTCACCCAAGATTAAAGACTGGATTGTTGAAACTGTATTGGTAAAGAAATATCGATTTTCCCATAATCAGCCCTAGAGATATTCCGAGGCTAATTCCTTTATAGTCGATAAACCTTGCGACACTTCATCGCTAGTCCCGCAAGAACAGTGTGGGATGCAATTGCAGGCCCCCCCGCTTTCAGCGAGGGGATTAAAATTCGATTCCTGCCGGGGGCACTTGAAACTGATATATGGTGGTAATAGACTCTCTTACCATTATCTGTTGGGTAGAAATGAGTTTTTCATTAAATTCTTCTTTTCGGTTCAGTGTAATGCCAACAAAGAGGTAGCATTCAATTGGGTATTCTAATGGCATGTAAATATCACGGTAGTTCAATTGAATCCTTGATACAAAGAATCATCACCAATTTACCTCCCAACCTTAGGGATGATATCTCCTAAATCATTGAGTATAATTTACTTGACGATTGCGGCAGTCAAAATTATCATTTTCTTGTCCTATGGTGTCCAGACTCTATGCCGTAAAAATTGTGATCAATAAGGTACTGGATTTCTAAAAATTCATCTCATCCAAGGAATTAGCTCTGTTCGTATTATCAGCCATTCATTGATAAAGGTTTTCGTTTCTATGAATAAACTATGAGCAAGATAAGTTTCTCGACCCTGATCCTGCTGATCGCGGCTGCTTTGCTACTGCTTGCCGCCGGCAACTCACCGCCCATCCCGGCTTCGGCTGAGACCCAGGCCGATCTTTCAGCAGCGTTCAACCGCCGGCTGCAAAGTTATCCTGAGGTCAATTCACTGGTCTTCGACTTGTTCACCCCAGAATTGGATACTGCCTTCACCAGCCCCGATGGAAAGACCGCAGTACTCTGGTTAGCACTGCGCGACGATTCAGGACGCTTATTAGCGACCGAACCCGGCCTGGCCATCGCACACCTTTCAGAAGAGGGTTGGCAAGTATTGCTGCCCGGAGATCCTGGCTGGGAAGAAACGCTTACCAACCTACCGGAAGGGATGCTTCCGCTTGAGTTAAGTTCAGCTCCCGATAAAATAACTCTGGAAACGACCATCAGCACCGGGCCACTCACTGGCTATTACCTACCTTATGCGGCTGGCACCTCTCGTTGGCTGGAGGGTTCGATAAGCCACTTCCAATCAATACCCGAATTAGGTTACCCTTCCTGTTCTGAAGTGTACTGCCGATATGCTTACGACTTCACCGATGCCTGGCACTTTCCTCTATTAGCTTCCAAGGATAGCACAATGGTTGCAGCGCGCGACAGCTGTTTTGACGGAGACCCGAACTGTACAAATTACATCGTCCTGCACAATTCCAGCGACCAAGCCTATCAGATTTACCTGCACCTTGCGCACGACACCATCCCAAACATCTTAACACCGGGCATAACAGTTCGGCGAGGTCAGTATATTGGCGACAGCGACGATACCGGCTACAGCACCTCGCAGCACGTACACTTCATGGTCACAGACAGCATCTGGATGGGTAGCAATGACTACTATTGGGGCCGGTCGGTCGATATCCGTTTTGCCGATGTGGCGATCAACAACGGTATTCCGCGCACATGCTACGAGATAACCCGTTTCCAGATCTATGATGGAGCAATTGATTGTTTGGGCAACAGGTCCAATCCGCGCGATCCAGCCAATGACTGGTATGTTTCAGGCAATGTGGGCGCCTACCCACCGACCGGTTCACTCTCTCGCCCGGCGACTGGCGAGGTTGTTGGCGTTGGGAGTAACCCGCTGATCGACGTGTCCGCAACAGCCAGTGATGACGTTCATGTGACCGCCGTACGCCTTGTAGCCAAACTGAATGCCCAATGGGTGGAGATCGGCCCAAAAATAACCCAGCCAACCCAACCTGGAGTGTATGATTGGGACGTGGATCTGTGCACCACCATTGGGCACAACGGTCCGCTCGAGGTGGCGCTGCGCATCTGGGATCACGAGGGTAATGTGGCCGCAGCCCTTGACCCGCGTACGATTCAGGTAGACCATGCCTGCCCACCACCTACCAGCCAGCTCAAGCCAGCCGAGACCTTCGATTCGACAGCTGTGCACTTGAATTGGGATGCCTCAAGCGCTGGAGTCGACATTGGTTCGTTCGATCTGCAATGGCGCAGAGAGCCAGGGTCCTGGGATGCTGCTAACACACTCACCATCCCAGGTGATGTGCGTTCGACCTGGTTTGCCGGTCAGGCGGGTGGTTCGTATGCCTTCCGCCTACGCGCACTGGACGCCAACAACCAGCCGGAATCCTGGCCAGCCGCGGACGCGTTTGAAACAAGCGCCACGCTGCCTACCACCTGCATCCCGGACGACTTCGAACCCGACGACGACCTCATCCAGGCGAGGACGCTACCTCTTGGGATATGGGCACAGGGAAACCTATGCGATGCTGAGAACCCAGACTGGTTTAGAATTGAAATTGTAAAAGAAATCGATCATTCTGTCACCGCACTATCGACATACGGCGGGGCAGCCGTGCGCATCACCGTATATGCTGAAGATGGACAAACGATCGTGGCGAATGGTCAAGCCGCCGGGGTGGGGGAGGGAGTCAAGATACGTTTCGAAGCTGCTGTTGCGGGAAGTTACTACATAAAAATCGAACCTCTAACTGCATACCTGATGGGAACAGATGCTGTGTATGATGTATCAGTGATGGAAGTCCAAGAGGTCTTCTTACCGCTGGTGGGGCGCTGACTGCAGTATGGGTTCCATTAAATTGCTATTGAATTCTGTGAATATTACAATCTGCTAATAAATTTTACCTACAAATTCGCTCAAAAATTTATTGGAAAAGCCAGCATTTCTTGACTATTCCAGCCGGCAATATTTTTCCGATCCGAGATAGTGTCTTTCACCAGAATTTCAAAGGGAAGGCGGTTCCGAACAGGTCCGCTACGGGTCATCACCGCAAGACGATGTCTTGCTTACAGGAGAAC
>JBFFIU010000281.1:0-4858 GCA_041556275.1 Anaerolineales bacterium
CGCAGATCGTATTTGCTGACAAGGATTAAATCCGGGTTATCCGTTTCTGGGAAGAATTTCACCACCAACTCTCGCTGCGCCCCAGCACAGGGACGAAAAAATCGCATGTATAATTTGGGACCTTGGAAATATGCGATCAGAAATCTTGCTGTTCTACCCCTTCGGCTGCTGTTCCACTCGAGCTGGAGTTGCCCATGTCAAAAACCGGTGTTGAAGATCGATCAATAGCCCATGAATAAATATCACTTCGGAGGAAGAGAATGCCGCCATCGACAATACCCCTACCGGCAGTTGACGAAGTCAAGATAACTATCTTGGTGGATAACAGCCTTGACCTGCTTATCCCTGACAGTGAAGTGGCGGAGCGGTTCTTGTTCAGCCCCAGATGGTTGGCCAAGTTCAATGCTAATCCGAACGTCTTCGATGGTCCCTTGCCGTATGCTGAGCATGGCTTTTCGGCCCTGATCACGGTTAGGCATGGGAACAAGAAGAGCACAGCGCTGTTTGATACAGGGGTCACGCGCAAAGGTCTTCTGTGGAACATGGATGCCCTCGAGATCAATCCTGCAGATATTAATGCGATCATATTGAGTCATGGGCACCCTGATCACGCAATGGGTTTGCCTGGAATCCTCGAAAGACTCGGGAGTCGAAATATGCCTTTGGTGCTCCACCCTGATGCATATCTTGAGCGCAAGTTAGTATTGCCGGATGCAATTGATCTGGGATTGGGCGCCCCCAAAGTAGAAGACCTGCGGCGGAGTAATATCGAGCTGATCGAGAGTGTTGGCCCCTCCATGCTGCTGGATGATATGCTACTCGTTTCAGGCGAGGTCTCCCGCACGACGGATTTTGAGCAGGGTTTTGCCGCTCACCACGCCCTGCGCCCATCCGGCTGGGAACCGGATCCGCTGATCATGGATGACCAGTGTGCCATCGTCAACGTCAGGGAAATAGGATTGGTGATCGTCACTGGCTGCGGGCACTCCGGGGTCATCAACACCATTCGCAACGCCCAACAAATCACCGGCGTGGATCGAATCCATGCCGTGATCGGCGGCTTTCACCTCTCCGGCGCCGCTTTCGAACCGATCATACCGGCCACCATCGCCGCATTGAAGGAGATCAAGCCTCGCTACCTGATGCCGGGCCACTGCACGGGCTGGGTGGCGACTCACCAGATCGCCCGCGCCATGCCGGACGCCTTTCTTCCTAACAGCGTGGGCACCAGACTGACCTTCACGAATTGAACTCTGTAAGCGACCAGCCCCCGCTATTACAAAGAGAAAGCGGGATCTCAAATAGTGAGGAATTATAAAATGGATCAATTTGATATTCTGCCTTTTCCACAAAGCCGAGAGGTCGTCGTTGACGCTGGCTACCTCGCATCCAGTCGACATATTATCTATGGGCTGGTCGAGGTGGACGTGACCAAGGCACGCGAACTCAGGCGTCTTCTCGCGGAAAGAGAGGATACCAAGATATCCTTTACGGCATTTCTCCTTGCCAGTCTTTCCAGAGCGATCGCATCCAATCCCAAGGTTCAGGCTTATCGGGATTGGCGTGGTCGGCTGGTCGTCTTCCATGATGTCGATGTCGTCACCATGATAGAGCCGGAGGCGGGTGCTGTTGCCATTCCGCACATTATTCGCAATGCCAACAGCAGAAGCGTTGGCGATATAAGTGATGAGATCAGATCAATTCAAGCCAAACCGGGAAGAAGCGAACAGCAAAGTACACTTGTCGCCCTGGCCCCAAGGCTTCCCCGTTTTGTACGGCTGTTCTTCTTCTGGGTGGTGAAAAAGAATCCGCACTGGTTTAAAAGTTTTGAAGGAACCGTTGTGGTCACTTCGGTGGGGATGTTCGGAAAAAGTGGGGGCTGGGGGATAGGATTTCTGCCCACGCACACCCTGGGTCTTACTGTAGGAGGGATCGCCCAGAAACCAGGTGTGCATGAGGGCCGGATAGAAGTGAGGGAGTACTTGAACCTAACCCTGTCCTTCGATCATGATATTGTAGACGGTGCACCAGCTGCCAGGTTTACAAGGAAGCTCATAGAACTGATCGAGACGGCAACCGTATTGGAAGAGGCAGTCGGGTAGTTTAGCTCGCCATAAAATCAGTAGCTGGAGCTAACCAGGCGGCAAAGGGCTCAGTTTTTGACAGTAAAGTTGGATCTACTTTAGCAGAGGAGGCAAAGATGATCATCACTACTACCCCAACAGTTGAGGGTCAGACAATTAAAGAGTACCTGGGCGTCGTCACAGGGGAAGCCATCCTGGGTGCCCATGTTGGTCGCGACTTCATGGCCAGCATCACGGACATCGTTGGTGGGCGGTCTGCTGCCTACGAGGAGGAAGTGCGCAAAGCTCGAAAGATCGCCTTGGAAGAGATGTCGTCTGAAGCTGCGCGCGAAGGGGCGAATGCCGTGGTGGGCGTAGATATTGATTATGAAGTGATTCGCCAGGGCATGCTCATGGTGTCAGCCAGCGGTACCGCGGTGAGGATTGGCTAGTACCACTCGTTAGTTGGTTGTGTTCGAGCCAATTATTGACTCAATCATTTTTTCTTTTCGATAGCCCGGAAATTATTCACTTACACATGAAAGAACCACTTGGGACTGCCTTTAGATATTAATAATATTCCCCCAAATCAACATTACTAAAAATCATTTAGACAACAAAATTCAACACTCGCTTGACAAACATCAATTTAAATATATACTAATAATAGACCGACCAGTCAGTTTATTATTGGAGCACCTATGTCCCCGCGTCCTGATGTAAGCGAAGAACGTAAAACACAAATCCTCGCCGCAGCAACAAAGGTCTTCACCGAACGTGGATTCGCAGATGCACGCATGGACGACATCGTCACCGAAGCAGGGTTGAGCAAGGGCGCGCTCTACTGGTATTTCGACAGCAAAGATGCGATCATCATCAGCATTTTAGATCAGATCTTTGATTACGAGACTGGCCACGTGCGAGAATTACTGGAACGTGAGGACTCTGCGAAGTTGAAATTAGAAGTGTTCATTGAAACGATGATCAAAGACCTGGAAAAGATGAAACCGCTGATGCCCATATTTTTCGATTTCTGGTCGCTCTCGGTACGTAAGCAAACCATTAACCAGGCTATTAAGAAGTATTATCAAAGCTTTCTTGACATGATAGAACCGATCATCGAAGATGGGATTGAGCAGGGCGAATTCCGACCTGTTAATGTGAAAGAGATTGCTATCGCAATGGGAGCAATTTACGAGGGCACGATCTTGCTCTATGTATATTTTCCAGAGCTCATCGACTTCGAAAATCAATTCAGAACTAATTTAGATCTGGTACTTGATGGTCTTTATATGAAAGCATAAAACTAAATTTGCGGTGATCATGTTATCACCATTGTTGACTTATCTAAGGAGGCAACTATGGAAATTCTGATCGTAATTGGGGCTATGGTAGTGGTTGGTTTAATCATGGGGGCAGTGGCGGGGTTGGTTTGGAAAGATAACCGGCCATATGGAGCCAGAGGGGACTATATTGCCTCCATCATCACAACGGTGATCGTAGGGTTGATGGATTGGTACCTGATTCCCCTTTTAGGATTCAGTGACACAATAAAAATAATCGGCATCATCTTCGAGCCTGCCCTGGCCGCCCTGCTGGTGTTGTGGATCATCCGCAAGGCCAAACAGTAAACCGGGTGCTGATAAAGATTCGCAGCAGCCCCAGAACCCGGTTCATCCGGTCACAGGTGCCAGCAACCGAATACAACTACTAGATGAGCAATTCATACATCATCGAGACCGAAGGACTTACCCGTGAATTCAAATCCACGCGTGCGGTCGATGCACTTGATCTCGCTATTCAAGCCGGCGAACTTTTTGGGTTGGTCGGGCCAGATGGTGCTGGGAAGACAACAACGCTGCGCTTGCTGGCAGGCTTACTCAACATAACCGATGGCTCAGCCACGATTGCCGGTTACGATCTAAAAAGCCAACCTGAAGCGATCAAATCGTTGATCGGTTACATGGCGCAGCAATTCAGCCTGTACGCCGAACTGACGGTACTGGAAAACTTGAAGTTTTTCGCCGAGATATATGATGTCGATAAAGGTGATCTGACAGAACGCACAGACAATTTGCTCAAATTTGCAGGACTGACGGAATTTACTGACCGCCGAGCCGCCCATCTCTCGGGTGGCATGCAGAAAAAACTGGCGTTGGCCTGCACCCTGATCCACCAGCCGGATATCCTGCTGCTGGATGAACCCACTACCGGCGTCGACCCCATCTCCCGGCGTGAATTCTGGAACATTCTGACTGATCTGCACCTAGAAGGCACCACCATACTGGTCAGCACACCCTACATGGATGAAGCCGACCGTTGTTCCAGGGTCGGGTTGATGTATGCCGGCGGAATGGTAATCTGTGATTCCCCTAAAAACATCCGAGGGCGTATTCAGGCCGAATTAGTCGAGCTCTATCCGCAAGACTGGCAGTCTGCCCATGAGCTGATCGAAACCCTGCCAGGCGTCTTAGAGGTGCAGACCTATGGCGAATCCCTGCATATACTGGTCGACAATGGCGAGAAAAGACTCCCGCAAATCGAAAAATCTCTAAACAAACGAAATATCGTGTATCAGAGCGCGCGCATCGCTCCAACCCGTATGGAAGAAGCCTTTATCTCCTTGATCCGTCAAATGGATCAAGGATCTGATTTAGTAGAAAAGTGAACCCCATGTCTCTACGTCATATTTGGGCCGTCACCCGCAAAGAAACCAACCATATCATTCGAGACCGGTCCACACTTTTCCTGGTGTTATTGACCCCAACACTGCTGCTCCTTTTAATGGCCTACGC
>JBFFIU010000282.1:0-4790 GCA_041556275.1 Anaerolineales bacterium
ATCCTGAGCTTATTTGGTGTTGCTGTTATCTATGGTTTGCTAAGTGCGGCCTTTTTCGCAGTAGTCCAGGTGGTTATTTATATCGGAGCTATCGCAATTCTGATGATCTTCGCCATTATGCTTACCAGGCGGGTGAAACAAGATACTGGCAGCGTCGTGAACAAGGGGTGGTGGTTGGCAGGTCTATTGGCGTTGATACTGTTCACTGCATTAGTTTGGCTATTTAGTACCTGGAGCGGTTTTCGAACACCATTGCCTGAACTGGCGACCGATGTTGACACGATTAAGGTTTTGGGGGCTGCCCTGGTTTCTCCGAGCCATTATGTATTGCCTTTTGAGGTCGCATCTGTGCTACTGCTTGCAGCTCTGATCGGTGCAGTTGTCGTCGCATGGGAGAGAAAATCATGATCTCTTTATCCTACTTCTTAGTTTTTGCAGCAGCCTTGTTTTGTATTGGACTGTATGGTGCTATGGCGCGCAAGAATTCGGTTGCTATCCTCATGGGAATCGAATTGATGCTTAATGCGGTGGTGATCAATCTTATTGCATTTTGGAGGTTTCGTACCCCTGAAGTGATCACCGGCCAGGCGTTCGCCGTAATTGTTTTTGCCGTGGCAGCCGCAGAAGTTGCGGTCGGATTGGCTTTGTTCATCGCCATATATCGCCAGCGACAAACCATCGCGGCCGACGAGATCGATCTACTAAAATGGTAGTGGGAGGCAATTAATGGAATCCTCGACGCTTGTCTGGCTGCTCCCTGCTCCGCCGTTATTGGCGTTTTTCCTGATCATTTTCCTCACCAACCGTAGTAAGGGACTTAGCCATACGCTTGGCATCCTTGCCGTGCTGCTGTCTTTTATCGGTAGCATGGTGATTGTCGTTCTCGGCCTGAGATCCGGCCATCTTGCTGAAGAACCATTCACTTCTGTGATCAACTGGTTTCCTACCGGAGATACCTGGTTCCAGATAGGAGTCTGGGTCGATCCGCTTACAGTTGCTACTTTATTCTTCGTCGCCTGGACCATTCTGATGATCTTCATCTACAGTGTAGGTTATCAAAACTATGGACAGCCGAAAGGCGACCATGATGTGCCAGGATTACCACCCCACGGGGCAACCGAAAAGGATGAGCACGGACACGAACATCGGGTTCCTTCCATTGAACCAATGTACTCACGGTTCTTTGCATTTCTCGCACTTTTTTCATTTGGAATGTATGTCCTGGTGGTCTCCAATAACTTACTGACTTTATTTGTGGGTTGGGAGATCATGGGCTTGTGTTCATATCTTTTGATCGGATTCTGGTATGCCAAACCTTCTGCTCGGGCAGCAGCCATCAAAGCTTTCCTGACCACCCGTGTGGCTGATGTGATCATGCTCCTCGGTTTGGCGTACTTGTATTATCTGGCAGGTAGTCTTAGCTACGATGTAATATTTTCTGAGGAGACACTGCACCTGCTCACAGAGACTGGAACACCTTTCCTGGGGCTTTCCGCTGCGGTGGTGATCGGTATATTCCTATTTATCGGTACAATCGGCAAATCTGCCCAATGGCCATTGCATGTCTGGTTGCCGGATGCGATGGAAGGTCCTACCCCAGTTTCAGCCATGATTCACGCCGCCACGATGGTTTCCGCAGGTGTTTATCTGGTCATTCGCGTATTTCCAATCATCTCGGCGGGTGCAGTGCACGGTGAACCAACTGTGACGATGAATATAATGGCTTTCATCGGTGCGTTCACTGGGTTGTTCGCCGCCACAATCGCAGTCACACAGAACGATATCAAGCGCGTTCTTGCTTATTCAACGATATCGCAGCTTGGCTATATGATCGCTGCCATTGGTATTGGCGCTTATGTTGCTGCAGCTTTTCACTTGTTTACCCACGCCTTCTTTAAAGCGTTATTGTTTCTTGGATCCGGATCGGTTATTCATGGGGTAGAGCATGGAGTGCTACACACTGATGAACATGTCGATCCGCAGGATATGTTCAATATGGGTGGCTTACGCAAGAAAATGCCGCTCACTTTTTGGACTTTCCTGATCGGCGGACTGGCGTTGTCGGGATTTCCTCTATTAACTGCAGGATTCTGGTCGAAAGATGAGATCCTGGCTGATGCATTTGCGCAATCTAATTGGGCTGTCTTTATCACCTTGGCATTTGCCGCTCTGCTCACCGCCTTCTACACGATGCGCCAGATCACGCTTACCTTCCTCGGACAACCTCGCACTGAGGCTTCGAAACACGCGGTGGAGTCAAAATGGACGATGACTTTACCTCTGGTAGGGTTGGCAGTCTTTGCCATCGGTGCGGGCTGGCTCGGCATCACCAACGATTTTCCTATCATCGGTGGCTTGTTGCCAAACTATATGCATGATTTTGTCGGGGAAACTCTTGCCGAACATCCCGAAGCGATCAGGTTTAACTGGATACCCTTGCTAACTTCATTGGCGGTAGCCTTTGGTGGGCTTTTCCTTGGTTGGCTTGTTTATCGTAATGTTTCTGCTGGGGAAGCCGATCCGCTCGAAAAACCTTTAGGCCCTGTTTATTCATTATTGAAGAACAAGTATTACTTTGATGAGCTGTACGATTTCATATTTGTCCGGCCTGCATACTGGATATCCAGGACTTTCACTTATCTTTGGCTCGACCGGCGGATTATTGATGGCTTTTTACACGGTGTAGCCCGAGTGGCATACAGTCTGGGCGGATTATTCCGCAACTACATCGACAGACCGATCGTAAATGGTTTTGGTGATTTCGTTGGTGAAAGTGTCAAGCGGCTCGGTCGCGGGGCGCGCTTTATCCAAACCGGTCGGATACAACAATACATGGTTATGGCGTTGGTGATCGCATTCGGCACGCTATTTTATTACTTGTTTTTCTTGGCGCAGCCGTGATCAATATTCGACATCTGCGACATTTATGGATTTTAGTAAATTTAGGATTTAGGAGCTAAGAATGGAAATCATCTTGGATTATCTGCTCACTCTAATCCTGTTTACACCAGTGCTTGTTGCTGCTGTAGTGGCATTATTACCACATGAAGAGCACAGACTATTGCGCTGGGTGGCATTATTAGGAAGTCTTATTCCGTTAATTCTATCGATTGTCCTTTGGTTCAATTTCGAATCTGGCCAACCAGGATTCCAATTCCAGGAACAATATGACTGGTATGTGCCAATCCGTTCTTCGTACCACGTGGGCGTGGATGGTATCTCATTGCCAATGGTATTGTTGACTACGCTATTAACTCCATTGGCGATCCTGGCATCATACACAATTACAGATCGAGTCAAAGCCTACATGTTCTTTTTCCTGTTGCTTGAGATGGGTATGTTGGGCGTATTCATCAGCCTCGATCTCCTGTTATTCTTTGTCTTTTGGGAATTTGGGTTGGTCCCGATGTATTTCTTAATTAACCAATGGGGAAGTGAAACTGGTGAAAGAGAAATTTTTGGCCGCAAGATCCAAGCTCGCAGCTATGCCTCCTTCAAGTTCATGATCTATACCATGGCTGGTTCGCTGGGTTTATTGCTCGCCATCCAGCTGATCGGGGTTGTGGCAGGCACGTTCGATATGTTGATTTTATTCGAGCGAATTAATATGCTTGAGGGCACCTTAATGGGATTGCCAGTGAGCACGGTAAAGACGATCGCTTTCTGGGCTTTTGTGGTTGCTTTTGCGATCAAAGTACCGGTGTGGCCTTTCCACACCTGGTTGCCGGATGCCCACACCGAGGCGCCCACCGCTGGCTCCATGATATTGGCCGGTGTGTTGCTAAAACTCGGTGCATATGGCTTTTTACGCCTGGTGCTGCCCCTTTATCCGGCTGAAGCAAAATTTTACGCCGGTGTTCTCGCTTTCCTGGCAACGATGGCCATCATCTTCGGCGCTTTGGCTGCTTATGGACAAAATGACTTCAAGCGTTTGGTGGCGTACTCCTCTGTAAATCACATGGGATTCGTTATCTTGGGAGTTGCTGCAGCTGCCTTTGTGATCGACTCTGAGAGCGCAACGATTGCCTTGGAAGGCGCGGTCTTACAGATGTTTAATCATGGTTTATCTGCAGCGGGGATGTTTTTCCTGGTTGGTGTGATTTATGAACGCACACATACCAGGGACTTGAACGATTTTGGCGGATTATTTCCTTTGATCCCTGTTTATGGAGGTATCCTGATCTTCACTTCGCTGGGGGCATTAGGATTACCTGGTTTAGGCGGGTTCATTTCCGAATTTCTCGTCGTGCGGGGTGCTTGGCCGATCTTCACATTTTTCACCATCCTGAGCATGATCGGTCTTTTCTTTACTGGAGCATATGTTCTTAAGGGGATCAAACAGGTGTTGCATGGGCCGCTAAACGAGAAATGGCGTGGGCATCTCCCTGAGATCAATGCTCGCGAGGCATTTGTTATCACCCCTTTGATGGTGCTTATGCTGTTCATTGGTGTATGGCCCGCTTGGCTTCTGGATGTAATAAACAACGCGGTAATGTGGTTCTACTCGCTCAACTCATGATACGAGGTAAACGTTAATGACGCCGTTCCCATTCCTAAGTGTAATCATCTTTACCCCTATCATCTCTGGTTTGCTGATCTTATTAATTCCGGGTGAGCGTAAGACGGAAATTCGCGTCACTGCTCTGGCGGCTGCTTTCTTCGCCCTGGTGCTCTCTGGGTGGGTTTATTTCAGCTACAATCCATCTATTGGTGGGTACCAATTCATTGAGAAGTACGAGTGGTTCTCAGCTTTTGGGATCTCTTATTTTGTCGGCGTGGATGGAATCAGC
>JBFFIU010000283.1:0-4787 GCA_041556275.1 Anaerolineales bacterium
GCCGAGATCACCGAGTTCGTCCTTGTTGACGTTTTCAGCAACCTCCGGTGGCGGCCAGCAGTTTATTGCTAAGGCTTCGGCTTCTGTGTAATCTCCCGGGCACTCTGGTTTGACATCGCGGGTGTTGTAGAAGTGCACGATTCCCTCCAGGGTCTTGAAATAGCCGTTGTGGCCGAATGCCTTGACGAAGCCATCGCTAGGTCTTAAGTCAACATTGCGCAGGGTGGGGACTTTGTGCTTACCCCATTCTGCCAGGTAAACCTCTTCATCGTAGCCAGCTTTCATCAGGAAGCCACCCAGCCCTGGATCCACAAAATCTGGGTCGACATTGTATATTGGATTCTCGGGATTCTTGGGGAAGCCCAAATTGTCAAAGGTGAAGTCAGTAAAGAGGGCTTGCTGGCCGTTGCTGATGTGGCACAAGCGGCATTTACCCTTGCCCTTGAACAAGGCGAAGCCGCGCTGTTCTTCTTTGGTGAATTTTGCTTCGCCCGTATATGTATAATCGAGCTTGGAGGTAAAGGCGTTCACCTCTGGGGAGTCTTCATAGACGGCGATCGATAAGCCGATTTGGCCATAGGCCATATCTGATTTAGCTCGATCTTCAGCGGAAAGAGACACCGTAGCACTCTCTGTGGCGCAAACAGCATCAATATCAGGAGGCCAGGCGATGTCACACGCCTCGCCACCCCAAATTTCTTCAAAGGAAATTGGATAGGATGCAGTGCAAACCCGGTAAACCACGCAGGCCGAATCAGGTAAAGCCTGCTCAAGGTGGTTCAGGAATGGCCCAAGTGCCTGGTCGGCGGCTGGATTGCCCAGTACTTCACCCGTGGCGCGCCCATCCCAGAAGTTGCCGCCCACGAAAAGCCCCTTCTTATCTTGATAAAAGATCGGGCTCAGCGTGGCATAGGCCGAGCTGGGCGGTTTACGATCACCGAAACGACCCAGAATCGAGCCCTCATAGACTGAGCCTACGGCATTGATATCCGATAGGGGTCCTGTCCAGCCTACTTCAGGCGCATGACAGACCGCACAGGACTGGTTTTGGTTGATCGAGAGGTTTTGATCGAAGAATATTGATTTGCCCAGCTGCTGCTCCGGCGTAAGCAGATCATCCGCCAGTGCTATCCCCAGTGAGGCAACCAATAGCAGCACTACCAGGGAAAAACCAGGAATTAATAGTGTTCTTTTACCAATCATTTCATACCCTCCTTAATTTGGTATCTCTGAATGAAAGGTTTTCATTTCCGAATTTCTGTTTTAAGAATTTTCGTTTGAGGTTAATTAATGGTTTTGCTACACATCACCTCCTTGAATAACTGGTTTTACCCCCATACTAAATTATCAAATGCCAACACAATTAAATCCTGGGGATGGATTTTTCCCCTTGCGATCAGAAATAGAACCTAAGGGAGGTCATTGAATCAGGTAATGCTACTCCCCTCCTTAAATTTTGAAATGTACACAACTTGCTGATCCGTTATCAGTATATAGAAAAATGATTTCATTTGCAAGTTTTAATGGGATGATTCTAGCTAAATTTCAGGTCATAGATAGAGCGCAATCTATTGTATGAATTTCCCGTACCTTTCATTTTGTGTCAGGAATGGGTGTAAGATGGGGAAATTTTGAGGTTTCAACGGGATTTGATCACGATCGGCAGCAGGATGTAGCGGAATTTCTCCACTTCGGCGTGGGCGTACTTCAGGTCGAAGTGCGGCCAGTCGGCGCTGTAGCTGATATGCGGCTGGTCGTCCGCGTCGAGAGCCAGGGCATTGTAGTGTCCCACGCTGCCGATACTTTCGATCACCTGGCTCTGCCAACCCCCAGATACCCGGGTCACATAGCGGAAACCGATACCGACAAAGGTAATATGAGGCTGGTTGGCACTATCAAGCGCCAGCGAGGTGGTCCACCTACCCCATTCCTTTTGCACCGTTTGAGTGTGCCAGCTGTTTGCGTCTTGGAAGGTGTATTTTATTGAGACTCCGCTATCACCAATATCCGCGGTGTAGCTGAAGTGGGGGTATCCATGCCTGTCCAATACCAATGAAGTGGATCCAGGGATGATTGGAGCTCCCTCCAAAATCTGGATGTGCCACCCGGATGCATCCTGGAAGCAGTAGCGCAGTTCTGTATCACCGTAGCCAATGTGGGCGAAGCCGGCAGCATCCAGGGTCAATGAGCGCGATCCGCCAACACCTCCCTCACTGTCGATAGTCTTAATCTGCCAACCCGAACCATCGAAATAAGCATATTTCAGCTCGTCTTTGCTGAAGTCATAATAGCTGATATGGGGAAAGCCAAAACCGTCCAAAGCGATAGATGTGTATCCACCAACATCCCCCTGGTGATCAACGGTTGAAATTTGCCATGCACCACCTTCACGGCGCGCATATTTTAAATCCCCATTGGTGAAATCATAATAGCTGATGTGCGCTTGATCATCGTCACCCAAGACCAGAGACGTATACCCGCCAACATCCCCTCCACTGTCCACTCTCATGAAATCCCAACCGGTTTCATCCTTATATGTGTACAGCAGGTCGCCATTGGTGAAGTCATAATAGCTGATATGCGGGTATGCGTCCATATCCAGTGCGATTGAGTTGTAGCCCCCAACGGTGCCTTCGCTGTCGATGGTCTGGAAATCCCAGGCAGGATTCTCCTGGCGTCTGTACAGCAGCTCTCCGCTGAGGTAATCGACGTATCCGATGTGGGCCTGGTCGCTCGAATCCAACGCCAGGGAAGTGTACTTGCCCACATCGCTGGCATTATCAACTGTGACGTTCTGCCATCCGGAACCATCCATGAAGGCGTATTTCAGGTCATCGTTCTTGTAATCGGAATAGCTGATGTGCGGGTAATCACCAGAATCCAAAGCCAGAGAAGTTGCGCCGCCGACGCCGCCTGTTTTGTCGACAACTTCGATCTGCCATCCTGAGGGTTCCTTGAAAGCATAGATCAAGTTATCATCGATGAAGTCGTTGTAGCTGATGTGGGGGTCGCCGTTTTTGTCCAGCGCCAGTGATGTAGAGCGGCCAACCCGCCTGGCGCTGTCCACGATCTCGATATCCCAACCATTTTTATCCTGGTAGGCATATTTCAGATCATCGTTCTCATAGTCATAGTAGCTGATATGGGGGTAGTCCTCCGCGTCGAGTGCCAGGGAGGTGTATATTCCAACGCTGCCAGCGCTATCGATGGTTTGAAGGTGCCAACCCAAAGCGTCCTTATAAGCGTATTTCAGGTCGTCGTTAGTGATATCGTTGTAGCTGATGTGTGGGTAACCGTTTGAATCCAAGGCCAGGGAAGTTGATCGCCCAACGATGCCAACGCTGTCGACGATCTCGATCTGCCAGCCCGAAGCATCCCGGTGGGCATATTTCAGATCGCGTTTCGTGAAGTCATAATAGCTGATGTGGGGAGAGTCGCTCTCATCCAGCGCCAGTGAGCCATTGCCCTCGACTTTGCCTGCAGGGTCGACTGTCTCATAAAGCCATGTGGCGCTACTTTGCCAGGTGTAATAGAGACTGTCACCGCCGTAAATGAGGTGGGGGCGATCAGCGGAATCGAGCCGCAGAGAGAGATCCTCTTCGGTGAAATGTTTGGGACAAGCAACGCATTCGATCGTCCAGGTGGCAGCTTCGATCTCGGCAGCTGGATGGCTGATATCTTCCTCTTCCTGTTTAACCAAGGATTCAATCTTGGCTGAAGGAGAGTTTTCGCTATTCCAGTTGAACAGCTGATCAGCTCCAAATGTTCTGGTGCGATTCCCTGGAAAGAATAGAGCGCTAAGCAGGGAAACTCCGGTTGAGAAGGATACGGCGATCAGAATAGTCTTTCTACCCATTTACCACCTCCAGGAAGTAAACGGATCACGTTGTCATCAGTTATGAAACCAGGAATTTGTACCTGTAAGGGTGTGGTTGCATTTTCCCACCGCAGTAGAATGACGAATTGCTACATCATTATTATAGGTGAATCTGATCTTAGATTCAATAGCTTTTGGGAATATCTACGTGACCTATCTCACAAGAAACTATGATTAATGTCATTGGTTTACTCCAGCGTCTTCTGCTGGGCGAAACTCGGGTGTTTTTCCCGAGTTGTGGCAATCTCCAACTAGAATAATTCTACAGTCAATTATGAGACAGAGCACCAAACGGATTGCATGATCTGATTAAAATTAGACATCCCCGCGGGTTCTGTCTAACTGGTGAGGATGGATTAGACCTGAGTGATTAGAAGATGCATTATTTCGGCGGCAGCGACAGGGCGAACTCAACTCCCTGGTTCACCCAATCCTTAAAATCAGCCTCACTTTTCATCCCCCCAGCCTCGACCAATATCCAACCCTTCATCGCTCTTCCGGTCATATCAAATGGCCTGGTATAGGGTAGCTGCATCGACTCTTCGTAGCGCTCCGGGCCGACCCGCACGACGAGCATATCCTTGTGCACCCCGCAGGCCATGTTGCCCCGCACCATGAATCCAACCCCGCCGAACATCTTCTTCTCAACCAAATCCGGAACCTGATCGATTGCATCCCGAATACGATTTGTTAAATCTTCATCGTAAGCCATGATATTCCTCCTGCGAGAATAGATTCTCTACTCCACGCCAGATCAGAGAATACTATACCATGCGTTATGTTGTTAAGAAAAACGTAATATCCTGGTAAGGTGGATGTAATCTCGCGGCGCGATACTGGGGGTCAATTCAACAGAGGTGCGCGCGAACCTCGCCAGATTTCCAAGCATAAGGAGTGTGAATCATGAAGA
>JBFFIU010000284.1:0-4772 GCA_041556275.1 Anaerolineales bacterium
GACCCGTTCCTCTTATTCGATCACTTCGCCTTCAACGACCCGATCGAAGGGCCCCTGGTTGGCTTTCCCATGCACCCCCACCGGGGGATCGAAACGGTGACCTATATGCTTGAGGGCTCGGTGCACCACAGGGACAGCCTGGGCAATTCCGGCTTGATCGGCTCGGGAGACGTGCAGTGGATGACCTCCGGCAGTGGCATCATGCACGAGGAAATGCCGCGCCGCAGCCCGCAGGGAAACGTCTTCGGCTTCCAGCTGTGGGTCAATTTACCTGCAGCCCAGAAGATGAGCCAACCACGCTACCAGGAAGTTAACGCCGAAACCATCCCCACCGTGGATAGAGATGGAGCAACCATTCGTATCGTAGCTGGTGAAAATGATGGCGTTCAGGGACCGGTGACCGAGATCGCCGCCAATCCCGTTTACTTGGATGTAGAACTTGATCCGGGCTCATCTTTCAGCTACCCCATCCCACTCGGACACACGGCTGTAGCATATGTCTTCGAAGGGGAAGGCGATTTTGGTGTGCAGGATAATGGACACGGCCAGCTGATCAGCGCCGTCCATTTAATCGTGTTCGCTGACGGTGATTCGATCCAGGTTCAATCCACGCCAGATTCTGGCGTGCGCTTTATGCTGATGGCTGGTGCTCCGTTCAAGGAACCGATCGTGCCGTACGGACCGTTCGTGATGAATACCCCTGAAGAGATCCAGCAGGCATTAGTTGACTTGCGGAATGGCACATTTGTGAAGGCTTAGATAGGTTTGCGTCTGGATCTGGCAAGTTCTTCTCTTCACCTCTTCATTTTTAATTGGTAGGTCTTGATTCTCCTCTCTCAACATGGGGGGAAGTTGTAATCGCATGTACAAAGTGATGGATGGCCTTCCCCATCATTGTAAAGACATTGCAGCAGCACCACGAGTATTTCGTTATCATCTATTCCAATTAGATTCGATTGGTCTCAATTTTCCCGCGTATAATACAATTGAAATTAATATAATTAACTGATCGATTACAAGCCAGGAGGAGCGGCGAAACAACTATGGGTGAACAAACCTACGATCCAAAAAGTGAATTATCCGAGCCAAAAGACGCGCTCCAACCAGTCTCGCTCGAAGAGTTGCCAGAAATTATGCGAGAAGCTGTCAAACGGGCGGAATGGACTGAGCTGACCCCTGTGCAAGCCAGGGCAATCCCTTACCTCCAGGCGCGGCGAGACCTGATGGTGCAGGCTCGCACTGGCAGCGGCAAGACTGGCGCTTTCGTCTTGCCTATGCTGGAGCGCGTCGATATTAATAAGCCTACCTGCCAGGTGTTGGTGCTCGTACCCACCCGCGAGCTGGCTCAGCAGGTGGCTGCGGATGCTAAGATTCTGGCTGGAAAAAATGGCATGCGAACTGTGCCGGTTTATGGTGGTACAAGCTACAAACCACAAATCGAGGGGTTTAAGCTTGGCGCGCACTGCGTGGTAGGAACCCCAGGCCGGGTGCTTGACCATCTCATCAAGCGCAACTTATCTCTAAAAGACCTGAAAATTCTAGTTTATGACGAAGCCGATCGGATGATGTCTATGGGCTTTTACCCAGACATGCTTCAGATTCAGGAGTTCCTGCCCAGACGGGAGATAAACGGATATATGTTTTCAGCCACCATACACGCTCATGTGATCCGCCTTTCGCACCAGTTCCTGAACGAACCCGGGTTCCTTAGTTTAAGCCGTGAACATGTGCACGTAGAAGACACCGAGCACATCTATTACCTCACACCGGGAATGGACAAAGATCGTTCGTTGGTGCGCATCATCGAAATGGAAACCCCTCAGCAAGCGATCATCTTCTGCAATACCAAAGCCCGCGTAAATTACGTGACAGCTGTCTTACAGCGTTATGGCTATAACGCTGATCAGATCAGTTCAGATCTCTCACAGGGTGCTCGCGATAAAGTGCTCAAGCGGGTTCGGGACGGCAAACTGCGCTTCCTGGTTGCCACCGATGTCGCCGCCCGCGGTATAGATATCCCCCATCTATCCCACGTAATCCAATATGAACCACCTGATGATGTGGAAGCTTATATTCACCGCGCCGGGCGTACCGGCAGGGCGGGTGCCAGCGGGACTGCTATCATGCTGATTAATATAAATGAAAAGAGCCAGCTCAACCGCATTGGAATTCATTATAAGATTGAGTTTGAAAAACGACCCCTCCCCCAAGATGAAGATGTGCAGACCCTGGTCGCACAGCGCTTGATCGGTCACCTCGAAGCTCGCTTGCGGGCGCGTGACCGCCTGCAAATTGAACGCATGCAGCGCTTCATCCCATTGGCAAAACAGCTGGCAGAAGATGAAGACGAACTTACATTACTGACCATGCTGCTGGATGATTCCTACCATAACTGGATGCACGAGCCGCCGGAACTGCCTCCTGCCGAGAGCAAACCGCCACCCAAAAAATCAAGACGCGGAAAACGAAAATCTCGCTATAGAAGAGGCCGAAAGAAACAGGGGTCTGCTCCTAAAAACACTAATTGATGCTCGCTCGCCTCACAGGATGGACAGCCTTGAATTATTTTATCCAACTCTCGACTTCCAGCTTGACTTTCAATAAAAGTAAGACTTACGCAGTTGGCGTAAGGACAGGGGGTGACTCAGGAATATTGCATCCGGGGGAAACGGGGATTACAGTCGCATTTACGGTTCACAATACTGGATATCCACAGGGCATAGCATCCAAACGCCAGAACGAGTGGACTCGTAGTTCGAGTCAGCTTATCAATTTGATCACCTAAAAAACATCAAAGCTGGGAACCATTAACCTCAGCATAAGGAGAAAAACCGATGAGAGGACATTGGATTAACAATCAATGGGTAGAAGGAGATTCAGATGAAGTCATCAACGTCCATAACCCTGCAAACGAGGCAGTGATCGATCAGGTACCATCCGGGACAAAAGCGGATACATACCAAGCGATAGAGGCCGCCAGGGCTGCATTTGAGATGTGGCGCAAAACTCCGGCCATCGAACGCGCTGCCCTGCTGCATGAGGCCAGTTCCAAAATGCGCGCCAATTGGAGTGAGCTGGTGGAAATGCTCACTCTGGAAGAAGGCAAACCCGTTTCCGAGAATGAAGAGGAACTGGAATGGGTGGCAGGTACGTTTGATTACTATGCTGAATTAGGTCGCCATTACCGCGGCCGTGTACTTCCCTCCCCTGAACCGGAGAACCAGCTCAATTTAGTACTTAAAGAACCTTACGGCGTTGTCGGTTGTATCGTTCCCTGGAATTACCCGTTGCTTTTGTTGGCCTGGAAGGTCGCCCCTGCTCTGGCTGCTGGTAACACAGTGGTGATCAAACCCTCAGAGATGACTCCCCTGACCACATTGCTTTTGGCTGAAAAATGCTTTGACCATTTACCCCCTGGCGTTGTGAATATCGTCACCGGTTATGGTGTCCCGGTTGGAGAAACCTTGGTCGAGCACCCGGATGTGCCAGTAATTGCCTTCACTGGCTCGCTACAAACTGGGCAGCGCATCAGCCAGCTGGCAGCGCCTATGATCAAACACTTGCACCTCGAACTTGGCGGGAAGGATGCCTTCGTGATCGGGCCAGATATCGATATTGAATCGTCTGTAAAAGCCTTATCTTATGCAGCTCTGATCAATTGCGGTCAGGTGTGCACATCTACCGAGCGCGTCTACGTTGCCGAAAATGTAAGCAAAGATTTCACTGCAGCGCTCGTTGAGCAGGTGAAAAGTTTACGGCTTGGACCCGGCATCGAACCAACCACTGATGTTGGACCCATGATCGGAGAACAATACCGGGCAAAATTTGAGAGGCATATCCAGGATGCCCAATCACACGGTGCTAAGATCTTGACTGGTGGCCGACGTCCATCACAATTTGAGCGCGGTTTCTTCTATGAACCGACAGTTTTGACCGATGTAGACCACAGCATGCTGATTATGTCTGAGGAAACCTTTGGCCCTGCCATCCCCCTGATGACCTACAAGACGTTTGATGAGGCCATCCAGCTGGTCAACGATAATCAATATGGTTTAGGGGCTGTACTGCGCTCAAACGATGCCCGTCTGATCAAGACTTTCTTTGAGGAAGTGCGCGCCGGGACGATCTGGATCAATGATCCCCTTACAGACAACTATGCCGGACCTTTCGGTGGCATGAAGATGAGCGGTAATGCCCGCGAACTCGGTGAAGAAGGATTGGACAGCTTCCTGGAAACCAAGCATGTCCATTGGGATTTCTCACCAGAGGCCAAGGATTGGTGGTATCCATATTGAAACTAACCGCCTTAATTCTTGTCCTCTGCTTATCCACCTCTCTGAACTATTAATCCATCGATTCAATAAAGTATCCTGTTGTACAATTTCTATGCAACACTATTGGACACAATAAATAAGTGACAAGAGAGGTGGTATTTTATGTCCGTCATCGAAACGATCCACCAGCACCGTTCGATTCGCAAGTACAAACCTGACCCAATACCTGACGAGCTGTTCGATGAAATCCTCTCCGCCGGTATCCGCGCCTCTTCCTCCGGCAATATGCAAGCCTTTTCCATCGTGGTAACCCGAGAGCGGAAGTTGAGAGAGCAGCTCTACAAAGCGCACAATGACCAGGAAATGGTATTGGAAGCGCCGCTCTTACTCACCTTTTGTGCCGATTTTCACCGTATGCGCCAGTGGCTGAGTATCAGCCAAGCCCCGGATAACTTTGATAACTTCATGGGCTTCATGGTGGCAGCCATCGATGCCATC